>CAMBUJ010000180.1 GCA_945871005.1 Opitutus sp. GAS368
GAAGTCACCTCCAACAGGTCGACCACGGCCTTCATCGCGCGCCGGATCTGCGAGGAGTGCTCGACCCCGTTGAGGTCGCCGGCGATCAGGCGCACGGGTTTACCGGCGGCATCGAGCAGCGGGGCGTCGGTGTCCACCCGTTGGGCGGCGCGGGCGTCGTCGGCGTCCTTTTCCCCGACGAGCAGCACCGGCATCCGCGCGGCACCGGCGGCGGGTTCGTAGAGGAAGAGCGCATCCTCGCGCCAGGCCTTGAGCAGCGGTTCGATCGCCGGGTCGGCCTCGCCGGCCAAGGAGGTGATCAGCTCGATTTTGCGCGGCTCGGTTTCGGCGAGCATGGCCTCAACCAAGGTGGCGCGCGGGCTGAGCGCGGCCCGGGCCGGGCCGGCGGCGAGCCCGGCGAGGAGCAGTAGAAAAATCAGTCGGTTAAAAATGCGCACGAGATCGAAAGTGGATGAAAAGAAACGGGCCAAAAAAGAGCGGCTCCCCTGAAGGAGCCGCCCCTCCCGTATGAACGGGATGAATAGCAGGGCCTGTGCCGAAGGGCGCACAGGCGTGGATTAATTTAAATCCCGTGCTTACTGGGACTTGAACTTACCGAGCAACCAGGGCTCGCCGTAGACGTCCTTGAATTCCTTGAGGATCTTGAACTGACCGTCGGCTTTGCTCTCACCGATGAACACATTCTTGGTCATGTGCATGTTGGACTGGCTGGTGACCTTGCCGCCGGGGCCGTCGAAGGACAGACCGGACTTGAGGGCGGTACGGACCGCGTCGACATCGAAGGAGCCGGCTTTTTCAACGGCGGCCTTCCAGAGGTAAACACCGTTGTAGCTGAGCACCATCGGCGAGCAGGTGACGCGACCCTCTTTGACGACGCCGGGGGCGGTCGTGGTCTTGAGCCAGGCCTTGAAGTTTTTCACGAAGGCCTTGTTGGCATCGCTCTTGACCGACTGGAAGTAGGTCCAGCAACCGAGCTGGCCGACCAACTGTTTGGCGGGCAGACCGCGGAACTCGTCCTCGGAGATCGAGAAGGAGACGACCGGGGCGGTTTCAGCGGTCAGGCCGGCAGCGGCGTACTCTTTGAAGAACGGCACGTTGGTGTCGCCGTTGAGGGTGGAGACGACGGCGGTCTTACCACCAGCGGAGAACTGCTTGATTTCAGAAACGATCTGCTGGTAGTCGGTGTGGCCGAAGGGCGTGTACTTACCGGCGGAGATGATCTTGCCGGAAGCGTCCTTCTTGAAACCGCCGCCGATGTTCTCGATCGGGACCTTCTTGCTGAGGAGATACTCCAGCAGCACGAGGTTGGTGGTTTGCGGGTAAACGTAGTCGGTACCGATCAGGTAGAACTTGGTGTAGCCCTGCTCGAGCAGGTAATCGATGGCCGGGGTGGCCTGTTGATTAACAGCCTCGGCGGTGTAGAACACGTTCTTGGACTCCTCTTGGCCCTCGTATTGCACGGGGTAGAAGAGCAGGCCGTTGTTCTTTTCGTAAACGGGGAGGACGGACTTGCGGGAGACGGAGGTCCAGCAGCCGAAGGTCACGGCGACCTTGTCTTCCTCGAGGAGCTGCTTGGCCTTTTCGGCGAACAGCGGCCAGTTGGAGGCGCCGTCGACGACGACCGGCTCGATCTTTTTACCGAGCACGCCACCCTTGGCGTTGATCTCGTCAAAGGTGAACAGGAGCACGTCGCGCAGCGAGGTCTCGCTGATCGCCATCGTGCCAGAAAGGGAATGAAGTACGCCGACCTTGACCGTATCAGCCGCATGGAGCGAGGAGGCCATGGAGCCCAGCGCCAGAGCGCCCGCGGTTACCAACTGTTTAACTTTGAGCATGTGTATTTACTATTTGGGTTACGATTTGCCTGCTGGCGCCACTGCGGCGCCACCGAGGCGATACCCACCCACTTAGCAAACGCGCTGCCAACTCGCGGAATTCATCATGGCATTAAAATAAATCATGCGAGCGTAGCGCAGACGTGGACGCAAAAAAGGCCGAGGCAGTGAGCCTCGGCCTTTTCTATCGAAGACGGGATCTTCGCGTGGAGCGTTAAGCTCGACGCTTAGAAGCGCAGCACGCCCTGGAGGGCGTAGCTGAACACGTCGGAGTCGGAACCGTTAGCGGTAACAACCGAATTGTTCTCGGTCTTGGTGACTTCAGCCTTGAGGGAGAAGTTCTTGTGGAGGACATAGGTGGAGGCGACACCGTAGCCGAAGGTGTCATTGCCACCCTGGAAACCTTCGCTGCCGGTCACGCGCACGGCGCCGGAGAAATCAGCGGTGAAGGCGTAGTTGGCCAGCACGTTCCAGGAGTAGTCAACGGCGTCCTCGATGGAGGCGTACTCAGCAACCAAGGTGAGCTTGGAGGTGAGGTCGTAGCTAACCCAGACGTCGGAGGTGTTGAAGGAGCGGTCATCGCTGCCGTCCTCGAAGTTAACCTGCTGGTAGCCAGCGCCGACGAACACCTTCAGCTTGTCGATACCGGTGTAGAGGAAGTAGGCCTCGTAGCCGATGTCGTTGGAGAAGCTGCCGTCGCCCTCGAAGAAGGACTTGGAGGGAACGTTGCCGCCATTACCGCCGGCGCTATCAAACTGGGAATCACGCACGGAAACGCCGGCGGAGTAATCCTTGACGATGTATTCAACCTTGGCGCCGGTGGCGTAGGGGGAGGAATAGGTATTGTTCGGCGCACTATAGGTGATGAAGGCGTTGTTGGGGCTATCGAAGGACTCGTAGCCCATCCAGCCGAGGAACTTACCGCCGGTGATGGCGAACTCGCCGGTGGTGTAGGTCACATAAGCATCGAGCAGGCCGACATCGGAGGCGGTGCTATTGGCGTCAGACTTGAGGCCATAAACGCTCACCTTGGAGGTGAAGGCATCAAACTTGCCGTTAGCGGCAACCTTGAAGGAGTCATAGAGACGGCCGCTGTTAACCAGCTGGGCGTTCTTGGCAGAGGTGCCCTCAGTGACGACACCCGAACCGATGGCGTAACCATCGACCGAGAAGTTTTCGTTGAGCTTCACTTCGGCGGAAGCAGAAGCGGCGATAACCGCGAAGGCGGCCACAGCGGAGATCTTGGACAGGTGCTTAATCATAGCGTTGGTAGTAGTTTTGGGTGGATCGTCGCTGCGCTCTACCGGGTCAGGGCGAAGTTTTGCGACGGTTCAGCGATCACCCAAACACCGGCCGAGGCGCGCTGTCTAGATCATTTTTTTTCATGCCAGAGGATTGCAACCCCATGGTAAAGGCGGGGAAAACCCCATTCCCGCATGCCGATTGGAGTGAAAGCGGCTCATGCGACGGGCGCAAAAAAGGCCGAGGCGGTGAGCCTCGGCCTTGAAAGGGCAACGGAGAGTTCCGGAGCCGCTTCACTGGACGTTAAGCGCTTAGAACTTGAAGATGCCCTGGACAGCGTAGAACAACGCATCAGGTTCACCATCGACGAAGTTCTTCTGATTGACCTCAGATTTGATCGAGAAGTTTTTGGTGAGGGTATAGGTACCGGCAACACCGTACTCGCTGTAGTTGCTGGAGGCATTGCCAGTGAAGAGGGCAGTCTCGCCATCAACCGCGCCGTAACGAGCCGCAACGGAAAGGGCATCGGTCAAAGCGTAGCTGGCCTGCAAGGTGTAGGAGAACGAAACGAAGTCCGAGGTGTTCGCGTAGGACGCAACCAAGGTCAACTTGTCCGTGAGGGCGTAAGCTGCCCAAGCGTTGTAGGTGTAGAGATCTTTGGCCGTTGGACCATCGGTGTTTTGATAGCCCATACCGGTGAAAACGGTCAGCTTCTCAATACCGGTGTAGAGGAAATAAACCTCAGTACCGATGTCATCCGAGAAATCACCATCACCCTTAAAGAAACCATCGCCTTGCAGGGAGTCGCGCACCGAAAAGCCAGTGGCGAATTCCTTGGTGGTGTAATCCAACTTGGCGCCCGTGGCGTAGCTGGCGACATAACCGATGTTGTCAGCAGGCCCGAAGGTCATGAAGGCATTGTTTGGGGAATCAAACGATTCATAACCCAAGTAGTTATTGAACTTACCGACCGTCAGGGCGATTTCCCCCTTGGTGTAAGTCACGTAGGCATCGAGCAGATTGGTGGTCGATTCACTGTTATTAGTAGCTGTGCTATCAGAAGGCACCGAGAAAACACTCACGCGACTCTTGAAGTCACCAGAAGTGCCATTCAGCGCAAGCTTGACGGCGTCGAGCATCTTGTCGCCCGAGCTGAAGAAGGATTCTTTATCAGTTGAGGCCTCGTTCTTGGCAGCTGCAGCGATGGCATAACCATCGATCGTGAAATTATCATCGAGCTTTACTTCCGCGGAGGCGGACGAAGCGAGGACCGCGAAAGCGGCAACTCCGGAGATCTTGGACAGGTGCTTAATCATAGCGTTGGTAGTAGTTTTAGTTGGATGATCGCTCCCTCCGCCGGGTCAGCAGGGAGTGGCGCGATGATCCGGCTTTAGCAAAACCTCGGCCAACTTGATTGGCTCGCCTCCGCCGCCACCCCACCTTAAAACACACAACCACTTAGCTACGAAACAAGATAAGCACTAAAAACAAAGTGGCATGATAAGATTTCATGCCCCACTCACGCCACCCCTTACTCAGGGCCGCGGCGCCTTAAGCTCATTTTTGAGCTCGTCGAAATTCCCCAGCTCGGCGGCGTGAATAAAACCCTCGGCCACACTCTTCAGGTCCTCCCAGCGCCGGCGGATCTGCTTGGCCTCGGCGGGCGTCACCTTGCTGTCGGCCGAGGCCACCGCGATCACCGTGAGCAGATCGGCAAACTCGCGCACGATCTGGTTGGTCACCGGGATCAAGGAGACGGGCTGGGTCGCGGCCACCGGGTTGGCGGTGAAAAAGCCGCCCGCCCGCTCGCACACCCATTGGGCGATCCGCTTGTCCCCGGTGCTTTTGAGCAATTGGTCGATCCGGTCGAGCGGGTTGCTCGCCCCACTGCCCGCATCCTGGGCCGGCACCTCAGCCCACTTGTAAACCAACGACAGCGACAGCCCGAGATCAGCCGCGATCTGCTTGGCGCTGGTTTGCTTCAAAACCTCCTTTAAAAGCTCATGCGATTGCATGCCCCGGAAAGTGCCAAGGCATTAGACAAACGCAATGCCACTCATTACGCCGCTTACTTCCGCTTACATCCTTCCTCCTCTCGCGGTTTTTTCGTGCGTTGGCCCGCAACGCTGTGGCACAGCTAATGACCCCATGAACATCCACGAATATCAGGCCAAGGCGCTCTTTGAGAAGTTCGGAGTGCCCGTCCCCAAGGGCTTTGCCGCCAAATCCGCCGCTGAATTTGAGTCTGCGCTCGCGCAACTCCCCGATGCCCCCGTCATCGTCAAATCCCAGATCCACGCCGGCGGGCGCGGCAAGGGCACCTTCACCGACGGGTTCAAGGGCGGGGTCAAGTTCGCCAAGACCAAGGCCGACGCGCTCGATTACGCCAACAAGATGTTCAACAACACCTTGGTCACCATCCAGACCGGCCCGGCCGGCCGCAAGGTGCAGACGATCTACTTCACCCAGGCCTGCGACATCAAAAAGGAATACTACCTGGCCATCCTGCTCGACCGCGCCACCTCCAAGCCGGTGATCGTTGCCTCCACCGAGGGCGGCGTCGACATCGAGACCGTCGCCCACGAGACCCCGGAAAAACTCTTCAAGGTTTTAGTCGATCCCGCCTACGGCTTGGCCGATTTCCAGGTACGCGAGTTAGTCTTCAAACTCGGCTTCAACCCCGCCGAGGCCAAGAACGCCGCCAAACTCATCCGCGGCCTCTACACGTTCTTCTGGGAAACCGACGCCGCCATGGTGGAAGTTAACCCCCTCATCACCACCCCCGACAACCAGGTGCTGGCGCTCGACGCCAAGGTCTCCTTCGACTCCAACGCCCTGTATCGCCACCCCGAGATCGTCGCCCTGCGCGACCTCGCCGAGGAAGACCACAAGGAGATCGAGGCCTCCAAGTTCGGCCTCTCCTACATCGCCCTCGACGGTAACATCGCCTGCTTGGTCAACGGTGCCGGCCTGGCCATGAGCACCATGGACATCATCAAGCACTACGGCGGCAACCCCGCCAACTTCCTCGATGTCGGCGGCGGCGCCACCAAGGATCAGGTCATCGCCGCGTTCAAAATCATCCTCGGTGACTCGAACGTGAAGGGCATTTTTGTTAACATTTTTGGCGGCATCATGGACTGCAACGTGATCGCCACCGGCATCGTCGAAGCCGTGAAGGAAGTCGGCCTCAAGCTGCCCCTGGTCGTGCGCCTCGAAGGCAACAACGTCGCCGCCGGCAAGGCCACCCTCGCCGCCTCCGGCCTGTCCCTGGTTTCCGGTGACACCATGTCCGACGCCGCCCAGAAGATCGTGAAGCTCGTGGCGTGAGGGGAGTAGCGAGTAGTGAGTAGCGGGTAGCGAGCATTACGATCTTCCGACTACTCGCTACTTCACTGCTCCCCCCCACTACTCGCTACCCGCTACTCGCTACTCACTACTGCCCTCCACTACTCGCTACCCGCTACTCACTACTCGCTACTTCAAAAATGAGCATTCTCATCACTCCCTCGACCAAGATTCTCGTGCAAGGCATCACCGGCGACTTCGGTGGCCGCCACGCCAAGCTCTCCCTCGACTACGGCACCCAGATCGTCGCCGGTGTCACCCCCGGCAAGGGCGGCCTGTTCTTTG
>CAMBUJ010000181.1 GCA_945871005.1 Opitutus sp. GAS368
CCTCCTGCAAGGCGAGCACGTCGGCGTCGAGTTGACGAAGGACCTGGCGCAGGGCGGTTTTTTCGGCCTCAGGCTTGGGGTAGTCTTTGCGATAAACGTCCTCCACCAGACGGTCGGCCAGGGTGTAATTCTCCAAGTTGTAGGTGGCGAGGGTCAGCCCGTGCGCGGCTGCGGACAGGCGCGCCGCAAGCGTCGCCCCGACCACCAGCAAGGTGCAAACAAGGGCCCGGTGCATACCGTGCAGACAGGCCGCGGGCGCAAAAGAGTCGCGCGGGGCGCACCACGCGGAATGCGCGTCCCGAAGCGGCGCTCTCTCCAGGGCGTAGCGGGACGACGGAGTCGTTTCGAGCCCTCGGATCGAAAGCGCTCCGCGCTCCCGCTACGTTCCGGAAGCACCCCGCGTTCCGGGGCGTAGCGGGACGACGGAGTCGTTTCGAGCCCTCGGATCGAAAGCGCTCTGCGCTCCCGCTACGTTCCGGAAGCACCCCGTGTTCCGGGGCTTAGCGGGACGACGGAGTCGTTTCGAGCCCTCGGATCGAAAGCGCTCTGCGCTCTCGCTACGTTCCGGAAGTACCCCGCGTTCCGGGGCGTAGCGGGACGACGGAGTCGTTTCGAGTCCTCGGATCGAAAGCGCTCCACGCTCTCGCTACGGTCCGGACAGCGTTCAGACCGCAGACGTTAACCCAACTTGGCCAAGGCCGCCTCGCGCTCCACCAGCGTCGGGTGGGAATAATAAAAGCCGCTGAACCAGGGGTGCGGCGTGAGGTTGCTCAGGTTTTTCTGGGCGAGCTTGCGCAAGGCCCCCACCATCGGCGCGGCTCCGCCCACCGCGTCGCGGGCGAAGGCGTCGGCCTCGTATTCGTGTTTGCGCGACAAAAGATTGCTCAGCGGAGTAAACCAGAAGCCCACCGCCCCGCTGATCAGACCGAAGAGCAGAAAACTCGGGGCGAGTTCGTGCGCCGGAAAATGGAAGGTGGGGTTAAACCAATCGCTGCGCGCCAGCCAGGCGATGGCGGCGAAGGCCCCGAATTGAACCGCCGCGGCCAGCGCCAGAGTTTTGGGAATGTGCCCGCGCCGATAGTGCCCGACCTCGTGCGCCAACACCGCCTCCAGCTCCTGGGGAGTCAACTGGGCGATCAGCGTATCGAACAAAACGATGCGGCGGAACCGGCCAAAGCCGGTGAAAAACGCGTTGGAGTGCCCCGAGCGCTTGCTGCCGTCGATCACCTCAATGGTCGCCGCCTTGAAACCGGTGCGGTGGGCCAGATCGAGCAGGCGCGTGCGCAGTTCACCCTCGGGCAGTGGCGTGAGTTTGTTAAACAACGGCAGGATCAGCTTGGGGTAGAGCACCATCATCAAAAGCTGGAAACTAAACAACAGCCCGAAGCCCCAGGCCCACCAGGTCGTGCCGACCCAATCCACCAGCGAAAGCAGCGCCCAAAGCAGCGGGAAGCCAATCGCCAGCAGCAGGCCCAGCCCCTTGATTTTATCCATGCACCAGAGACGGGCCGTGGACTTGTTAAACCCAAAGCGCTCCTCGAGGCGGAACTGGCTCCACCACTCGAAGGGCAATTCGGGGATGCTCAGGAGCACGCCGGCCAGCAGGACGAACGGGGCGTCGTCCCATTTGCCGGCCGGCGACCAAGCGGCGACCTGGCCAAACAAAACCGGCAAGACGTAGCTCGACAGGACCAGTAACAGCACCCCGGTATCAAAGACCATCGACCAGGAGCCAAACCGGTTCTTCGCCAAGGTGTAATCGACGGCCTTGCGGTAAGTGGCGGCATCCATGATCGCGGCCACTGCGGCCGGAGCCTGATCGGCATGGCGCTTGACCTCCGCGCGGTTGAGCGCCGCCAAGATCAATTCGGCCACTAACTTGAGGGTGATAAGCCCGACGATGACATAGAAAACCATGGGGCGACTCCATCGGCTTCCCCGCCGAGGCCAACTCCGAATTTGGCCGGGGGAGGATTCGCGGGCGCGCAGGGGTTGGCAACTGTAGGGTTGGCTGTCCCGGGCCAATCCGCTCTGCAGGCGCGAGCCTTGGGCGGGACGGCCAACCCTGGTACAGTTGTAAACCGTGCATTTTCCCGCCCCGGCATTGGCCGATTCACCTCCCCTTCACTCACCGACCACCTGCCGGCGAGGCCACCCGGGGCGCCGCCACCGATGGGCCTCGCCCATTCTTTTTTAAGCAGTAGTCAGGAAGGGGGTTGACCAAGGCGAGCGTAACGTGACTGTAACCGATCTTACCCCTCCCCGGCATGTCGTTTTTCCTTTGGTTTTTAGCAGCGAGCTACCTCGTCTGTGTTTTGGTTTTAGCCCGTGCGCTGCTGCGCGCCCCCGAAGGCTTCGAGGATGAAAGTGGCTTTCAGCGCGGCCGCCAACCGGTCGCCGACGAGCAACTGCGCTGAATCGACCGGATTCGCAGCGGAAACCAGACTAGGGAGAACCTAGGGTTCATTCCCTAAGCGGGATTTGAGCTTCGCGGCGGGCCCGATCTGGGGTGTATCCCTTAGCTCGCCCTACGGACCACCTATTTGGATCACCTAGGGTCCCGCCCCCAGAGGGAGTTGGGGCCGAAATCGGGCGAGGTCCTGAGGCGTGAAATAGCAGTGGATTTTCACTCCAGTTGTGCCGATACAAGGGGCAGACCCACTACCCCTTATCTCCATGATCACTCTTATCGCTTCCCTGGTTGGCTCCGCTTATCTCGTCGGTCTGGTTTGGATGCTTCGCTCGATGAAGCGCAGTCCCGAGGGTTACGAGGACGAACTCGGGTTCCACGAAGGGCGCTGCCTGGCCGAGGTGATCGATGCCTCCCACGAATTTATCGCCCAAGACCAGCGCGCGGCCTGAGTTTGAGCTTCTCCTCAGCGCCTCGGGCGTGATGATGCCGCGATGTCGTCACCGGTCCCATCGCTGAAACTCAAAGCCAACGCCAAGTCCCGCGTCCTCTCTGGCCACCCGTGGGTGTTTGCCAACGAGGTCGAAGCCCTGCTTCCAGTCGCCAACGACGGCGGAGTCGTCGAATGCCGGGATCGCGCCGGCCGTTTCCTCGGCAGCGGTATCTATAACTCCAAGTCGCAAATCATCTGGCGGCGCCTGAGCACCCAGCGCGTGACGCTCGACGAGGCCTACCTGCGACTCGCGCTGAGCAAAGCCATCGCCCGCCGCGATACGCCCACCGCCGCCGCCCCCAAGCCCGCCGCGCAGTTGCACCGCCGCCTGGTGTGGTCGGAATCCGACGACCTGCCCGGCGTGGTGGTCGATCAATTTGGCGACACCCTGGTGCTGCAAGTGCAGACGCTGGCCATGGACCAGCGCACCGACCTCATTGTGGAGCTGCTCGCCGAGTTGCTCAGCCCGGCGGAGATCATCGTGCGCAACGACGCGCACATCCGCAAACTCGAGGGCCTGTCGCTCGGGGTGCACACGCGCAGCGGCCGGGCCTGGGAGCCGCGCTGGGCGAAGATCGACGGCTTTGACTACTGGCTGGACCTGCAGAGCGGGCAGAAGACCGGATTTTATCTCGACCAACGCGAGCAGCACGCCGTGCTCGCCAAATACTGCGCGGGCAAACGCGTGCTCGACGCCTTCTGCAACCAGGGCCCGTTCGCCCTGCACGCGGCGCGCGCCGGCGCCAAGGAAGTGCTCGGCCTGGACAGCGCGGCCGACGCGATTGATCAGGCGCGCAAAAACGCCGAGCGCAACGGTGTCGCCGCCGCCTTCACCGTGGCCAACGTGTTTGACTGGTTCAACGATCCGGCCCGCCACGGCGAACCGCTCTGGGACGTGATCGTGCTCGACCCGCCCCCCTTCGCCAAATCCAAGAGCGCCTTGGAAGGCGCCTTGCGCGGCTACAAGGAGATCAACCTGCGCGCCATGCAGAGCCTGGTGCCCGGCGGCGTCCTCGCCACCTACACCTGCTCGCACCACATGCAGGATGCCGAGCTGCGCAGCGTGCTCGCCGAGGCGGCGACCGACGCCAAGCGCAAGGTGCGCGTGGCCGAGTTCTGCCACCAGCCCGCCGACCACCCTGTGCTCGTGACCATGCCGGAGAGCGAATACCTGCGCGGCTACATCGTGCGGGTGGAATAACCCCTGGTGCGCGTGGGGCTGGGCGCCGCAGCCAGGAGCGCCGAGCTCCAGCTCGGCTTTGGGCGTGCACCGGTGGGCCTGCAACGGTGGGTGTCTGCCCCAGGCCAAGCTGGAGCTTGGCGTTCCCAAAAAAATCCCCCTTGTCCGCCGCGCCGGTTTCACCCTTGGTTGACCCCCTCTAATAACGCCTCCGCGTCCATCCCCGCTTTAACTCCATGTCCACTCCTGTCGAAAACGTCGTCATTGTCGGCACCGGTTGCGCCGGTCTCACCGCGGCCATCTACACCGCCCGCTCCAGCCTGAACCCGCTGGTGCTCGAGGGGCCCCTGCCCGGCGGCCAGCTCACCACCACCAGCGAAGTGGAAAACTTCCCCGGTTTCCCCCACGGGGTCGACGGCTTCATGCTCACCCAAAACATGCGCGAGCAGGCCACCCGCTTCGGCACCCGCTTCGAGCAGGCGCTGGTCACGGCGGTCGATTTCACGGTCAACCCGCGCCGGCTCACCCTCGACGGCGGCCGGGTCGTGTTGGCCAAAGCGGTGATCATCGCCACCGGCGCCTCCCCGCGCATGACCGGCATTCCCGGCGAAAAAGAGCTCTACGGCGGCAAGGGCGTGACCACCTGCGCGACCTGTGACGGGGCGTTTTACCGCAACATGGAAGTGGCCGTGCTCGGCGGCGGCGACAGCGCGGCCGAAGAGGCGCTTTTCCTCACCCGGTTTGCCAGCAAGGTTTACCTCGTACACCGCCGCGACAGCCTGCGCGCCTCCAAGATCATGGCCGAGCGCGCCGTCGCCCACCCCAAGATCCAGATGGTCTGGGACAGCGTACCCACCGAGGTGCTCGGAGTGGCCGAGGGCTCGGTCAGCGGCCTGAAGGTGAAAAACCTCAAAACCGGGACCGCGTCGGTCTTGCCGGTCAAGGGGATCTTTGTGGCCATCGGCCATGTGCCCAACACGGGGCCGTTTACCCCGGCGATCGCGGTGGACGAGGGCGGGTATTTCAAGCCTGAGAGCGGTTCGCAGGTACGCACCAACGTGGCCGGGGTTTACGTGGCGGGCGACTGCTCGGACCACGTTTACCGCCAGGCGATCACCGCCGCCGGCATGGGCTGCCAGGCCGCAATCGAGGTCGAACGCTGGCTGGCCGAACACGGCGGCTAAGACAGGCAACCCGTTGATCAGAAGCCAAAAGGGCGTGGACACTCCACGCCCTTTTTTGCGCCCGCCGCCCGGCCATCGCGCCGGCCTCCACCCCGCCAACCGCCGCGCCCCGCCGGCCGGGTAACAATAGTTAGAATTATTCCAATTTAGACTTGCGCCTTAGAATCATTCCAATTCGTTGTGGCCTCGTTTTCCCCATCATGTCCACGCCCACGATCCACTCCGACGCCCTTGCGCAAAAGCTCGCTGACAGCGGCCTGCGCAACACCCCGCAGCGCGAGCTGGTGTACGACGCGCTGCTGACCAAACGCGACCACCCGACCGCCGACGAGGTTTACGCCCGGGTCAAAACCCAGCTGCCCGGCATTTCCCTGGCCACGGTCTACAACTGCCTGGAAACCCTGGTGCAGTGCAATCTGGTGCGCGTGGTCAACTTCGAGCGAGCCCCCACCCGCTACTGCCCGCATCTGCACCCGCACGCCCATTTCCACGACGAGTCCACTGGGGCCACCCACGACATCGAGCTGCCCGACCAACTTTTGGCCGCCATCAAGGCCGTCTTGCCCTCGGGCTACAGCGCCGACGCCGTTGAAATCACCTTCCGGGGTAAACTCCCCTCCCCTCGCTGAACCGCCCCAGCGCAGCCGACTCTAACCGTCCACCCGTCCACACCTCCCTTTTTTCCAACATCATGTCCTCCCTCGAAATCCGCGATCTGTTCGTCTCCCTGGCCGCCACTCCCGAAAAACCCATCGTCAAGGGTCTGAACCTGACGATCAAAACCGGCGAAGTTCACGCCATCATGGGGCCCAACGGCACCGGTAAATCGACCCTCTCGAAGGCGATCGCCGGCCACCCCGACTACGTGATCACCTCGGGCGACGTGCTGCTCGACGGCAAGTCGATTCTCGCCATGGAGCCCGACGAGCGTGCCCGCGCCGGCCTCTTCCTCGCCTTCCAATACCCCTCCGAAATCCCCGGCGTTTCCATCGCCAACTTCCTGCGCGCCGCCGTTCAGGCCCGCATGGCCGAGGGCGAGGAGCTCGACGCCTCCGGTTACTACAAGCGCCTCTACTCCAAGATGGACCTGCTCAAGATCGACCGGAAGTTCACCTCGCGCTCGGTCAACGAGGGCTTCTCCGGCGGTGAAAAGAAACGCTGCGAGATCCTCCAAATGGCCATGCTCGAGCCCAAGTTCTCCCTGATGGACGAGACCGACTCCGGCCTCGACATCGACGCGCTCAAGATCGTGGCCGAAGGCGTTAACGCCATGCGCGGCGACAAGCTCGGCGTGCTCCTGATCACCCACTACCAGCGCCTGCTCGACTACATCGTCCCCGATTTCGTCCACGTCATGTACGACGGGCGCATCGTCAAATCCGGCGACAAATCCCTCGCCCTCGAACTCGAGGC
>CAMBUJ010000182.1 GCA_945871005.1 Opitutus sp. GAS368
GTTTCCGTGTAGCTGGAAGCTACGGGGACGGCGCTGCGACCGGTGGCGGTCAGGGCGAGCGAGAGGCTGAGCAGGGTGAGGAGGCGGGGGGAGCGGGTTAAGGCCATGCGCCACCGACCCCGCGCCGGCGGGCTCCGTTCCGCCGCGGCCCCTGGGGTGATCGACCCGCAAGTCCAAAGCGGGGGCCCCGGGCGGGGGCGCTCCGGCCCCGTTACCAAGCGTCCAGTGGTGGGGCGCACCCACCCCGCGCTCACGCGCGGAGCCACGCCTGAATGCTCCTGCGCGCACGCTCAGCCTTACTGCCCGAGGCAGTTCTTGAACTTCTTGCCGCTGCCGCACGGGCACGGGTCGTTGCGGCCGACCTTCGGCAGCTCCCGGCGAATCGTCACCTTCGGCAACTCGATTTCCCGTTCCGCCAGCGCCGCCTCCGGCTGGCCGTCGCCACTCACCGAGGTGGTGATCTGCGGGGCCGTGCTCGCCACCACATCGGCCGGACCCTGCGCGTGGGCACTGCGGCTGAGCAACGCCAGCATGTTTTCAAACGCGTCAATGTTCGAAGCGTTGCGGAACAGCCCGGTGCAGATTTGCAGCCGGATGTGGGTCATCATCTCCTCGAAATACTTGAACGCCTCGCCCTTGTAAGCCACCAGCGGATCGCTCTGGCCGTAGCTGCGCAGACCGATCGCGCGGCGCAGCTCTTCCATCTCGGTGAGGTGCTCCTGCCAGTGGTGGTCAATCGCGTTGATGATCACGTAACGCTCCAGCGAGCCGAGTGCCTCGGGAATCTCCACGGACTCCTTCACCTCGTAGGCTTTTTTCACTTTCTCGACCACCAGCTGGGTCAGCGCCTCGATGTTGCCGCCAACCAGCTCCTCGGTCTTCAGCCCGATGGGGAAGGTCGCGTTGGCCCAACCGACAAAACTCTCCAGCGCGGTTTGCGTGGGCGTGCCGCGACCAGTCAGGCCGGCGACTTCCAGGCGGGTGTCGATCTCTTCGGCGATCTGCTCGAGGATGATGTCCTTGGGGCGGTCCGCATGGATGGCGGCGTTGCGGATCCCGTAAACGACTTCGCGCTGCTGGTTGAGCACGTCGTCGTATTGGAGCAGGCGTTTGCGCTGCGAGAAATTCTGCTGTTCGACCTTCTTCTGCGCGCTCTCGATCGAGCGGTTCAGCCACGGGTGCTCCAGCTCCTCGCCGTCCTTCATCGAGCCTTCCATCAGGCGCGAGGCCAGGTTGCCCTGCAGGAACAGGCGCATGAGGTTGTCCTCCAGCGAGAGGAAGAACTTGGTCAAACCGGGGTCGCCCTGACGCGAGCAACGGCCGCGTAACTGGCGGTCAACGCGACGCGATTCGTGGCGCTCGGTGCCGATCACATACAGGCCGCCCAACTCGCGCACGCCTTCGCCCAGTTTGATGTCGGTGCCGCGACCCGCCATGTTGGTGGCAATGGTCACCGCGCCCCGCTGGCCGGCGCGGGTGATGATCTCCGCCTCCTGCTCGTGGTACTTGGCGTTGAGCACGGTGTGGATCACCCCGGCGCGTTTGAGCAGGCGCGAGAGCACCTCGGAGGACTCCACCGAGACGGTGCCGACGAGCACCGGCTGGCCGCGCTTGTTGGCTTGCTCGATCTCGGCGACCACCGCGTTGAACTTGTCGCGGCGGGTCTTGAAAATGGAGTCGTTGCGGTCGATGCGGATGCAGGGCTGGTTGGTCGGAATGACCTGCACCGACAGGTTGTAAATGTCGTTGAACTCCAGGGCCTCGGTTTCGGCCGTTCCGGTCATGCCGGCGAGCTTATCGTAAAGGCGGAAGTAGTTCTGGATCGTGATCGTCGCGTAGGTGCGCGTCTCGCGCTCGATGTTCACGTTTTCCTTGGCCTCGACGGCCTGGTGGAGCCCCTCCGACCAGCGCCGGCCCGGCATGACGCGACCGGTGTTCTCGTCGACGATCATGACCTTGCCCTCGGCGACAACGTATTCGACGTCGCGCTCATAGAGCGAATAGGCGCGCAGCAGCTGGGAAATGGCGTGGATTTCCTCGGAGATTTCCGCGTAACGGTTCTGGGACTTGGCCTTGATCTCCTCGCGCTGTTCGGGCGTGAGATCGGCGCGGCGCTCCAGCTCGCTGAACTCGGTTGCGAGGTCGGGCAGCATGAAGGCGTCGGGGTTGTCGGGGCGCAGGCGGGTGCGGCCCATTTCGCTCAAGTCGGCCTGATGCTGGCGCTCGTCGATCGAGAACAGCAGCTCTTCCTTGAGCGCGTAGAGCTCGGTTTTTTGGAAGTCGCTGTTCATCTCGGTCTCGGTCTTGTCGAGCAGCTTGCGCCACTCGGGGGTCTCCATGAGCCGGAGCAGCTGCTTGTTCTTGGGATGGCCGATTTTGACCTGGAGCAGTTTGAGGGCGGCGGCGTGGCGCTCGGCCTGGGTCGCGTCGGATTTTTCCAGCATGGCCTTGGCTTCATTGGCCATGCGGTTGACCAGGCGAATCTGGTCGTTGACCAACGAGTCGATCGTGGGCTTGAGGCGGGAAAACGGCTGCTCGCGCTCGATTGGGGCCGGGCCGGAAATGATCAACGGGGTACGGGCCTCGTCGACGAGGATGGAGTCGATTTCGTCAACGATGCAGAACCAGTGGTCGCGTTGGACCTGGTCCTCTTTGCGCGTGGCCATGCCGTTGTCGCGCAGGTAATCGAAGCCGAATTCCGAAGCGGTGCCGTAGGTGATGTCGCGGCCGTACATCTCGCGGCGCAGCTCCGACGGCATTTGTTGTTGGATACAGCCGGTGTTCAGGCCGAGGAAGCTGAACAGGTGACCCATCCACTCGGAGTCGCGGCGGGCGAGGTAGTCGTTAACCGTGACCAGCTGGGTGTTACGGCCGGTGAGGGCGTTGAGATAAAGCGGCAGGGTGGAGACGAGCGTTTTGCCCTCGCCGGTGGCCATTTCGGAGATCTTGCCGCAGTGGATGGCGTAGCCGCCGATCAGCTGCACGTCGAAGTGGACCATGTTCCAGGTCAGCTCGTGGCCGCAGACCAGGGCGCGGGTGCCGACGAGGCGGCGGGCGGCGTTTTTGACGGTGGCGAACGCCTCGGGCAGGATCTGGTCGAGGGTCTCGCCGGCCTTGAGGCGGGCGCGGAACTCGTCGGTCTTGGCGCGCAGCTGGTCGTCGCTGAGCGACTGGAAGGCGCGCTCATGCTCGTTGATGCGGGTGACGATGGGCTGGGCCTTTTCGAGGAACTTGCGATAATGGCGACCGGCAAAGCGCTTGAAGAGAAAGGAGAGCATGAATGGGGGGGAAGTTAGGGGGCAAAGCGGGCTTGGCAAACGACAAAGTGAGCTGGCTGAAGGGCGCTGGGCGGGCGGGATAAGGCTTTTCTAGTGAAAAACTCGATTCCCCGAAAAGGGGGGCGCCCGGGATCAACGTCCAACAACCGACTTCGCCCCTGCGCCCGCCGGCCCGCCGGGTTGGATGTTGGGCGTTGGATGTTTGCTCTGAGCCGTCTTGCCTCGCTGCGGGTTTCGCGTTTGAACCTGCGCCCTTATGTCGAATCCCGAAGTTAAACTCGCCGAACTTGGTTTGAAACTGCCCGCCACCGCCGCCGCCGCCGGCAACTATGTGCCCACGGTGCGCTCCGGTAATATCCTCTACTGCTCGGGCACGATCTCGATTCAGGACGGCAAAATGACCCACGAGGGCCAGGTCGGCAAAGAGCAGACCGTGGCGACCGCCTACGAGTCGGCGCGGGTCTGCACCCTCAACACCTTGGCTAACATCAAGGCGGCCGTCGGCTCCCTCGACCAGGTGGCGCGGGTGGTCATGGTCAACGGCTTTGTTAACGCTGTGAGCGGGTTCGCCGACAGCCCGGCGGTGATCAACGGCGCCAGCGACCTGCTCGTCGGGGTGTTTGGTGACGCCGGCAAGCACGCCCGCGCTGCGGTGGCCGTGGCCGGCCTGCCCCGCAACTCCACCGTCGAGGTGCAGATCGTCGTCGAGCTGAAGAGCTGAGGCGCTCCGGCGCCGAGCGGTGGTGGCGCGCGCTCACCCCGCGCCGCCGCCCGAACTTACCAGCCGAGCACCCAATACTCGCCCTGGCTCACCTTCTGCGCGGCGGCCGCCGGAATCCAGCGCTCCTGGAAGCGCGGCCCCCACGAGTCCGAAACGGCGATCTCCTTGGACGCGCGGTTGTACCCAATGATCAGGCAGGCGTGGGCGCTCTCCGGGTCGGGATAAAGCCGGTCGATCTCCTTCGCCGTGGGCGTGGGTTTCCATTTAGCCAAATCGGTGGCTTTTTTCCGCTCGGTGCTGTTGGCATCGGCCAGGTCGTTGTAGTCCTTGGTGGAAAACATCCCCCACATGATCGGCCGCCCTTGGTCGATGTAGCGGGCTACCGACTGGACGGTGAGTTCGAACTCCGTCTTCTCCAGCCCGCGGCCGTGGCGGGTGACGTAGTTGGCCAGCCCCTGGGTCATCGCGTGGAAACTGGTGCCGCCGCTAAAGTTATTCCCCCCGCAAGCGGCCAGTTCATACATGTCGGCGGGGATGCCGGCGTAGCGCAGGTAGCGTTCAAAGGTGGCCGGCACGCAGTAACCTTTGGGGCCCTGATTGACCATCGGGATCTGGTCGAGCAGGACATCGCCGCCCGGACGCCGGCTAATGCGTTCCTTGAACATCCGGCGCACCTGGTCGTCGCCGAGTTGGGCGCTCTTCGCTTTGCCCGCCGGCACGATTTTTAACATCACCATTTGGCCCTGGTCTTGGCTGACAAGCAGGGCGTGGCCGTACCATTCCCAACGCAGGGAAAGACGGCCGGCGTCGAGCCCGCCGAACAGGGCCCGCTCGCGTTTGGGTTCGCCGAGTTTGGCGGTGAGCGCGGCGGTCAGGGCGGTGAAGTCGCTTTTGAGCGCTTTTTCAAACGCCTTGAGCTCCCCCGCGCTCGGCTGGCTGCGATCGACCACGCAGTGTTGAAATCCGGGAAAGTCGCCACGATTGGCGAATTGCAGCAGGATCGAGGTGACGCGCCCCTCGGCTGCCTGCAGCGCGATCATCAGCGCGTCGGCGCCGAGCACGGGCCGCGGCGGCTTGGGGTAGGCGCGGTAGCCCTCGAAATACGCATTTTTGCCCTCCACGGTTAACTTCAGCCGGCGGGCCACTGCGGCCGGTTCGTCATCCCAGAGCTGAGCGTCGGTTAACACCGGCAGGCCGAGCAGGGTGTTGAACTCATTAAAATCGCCGCTTCCGGGTGCGGCCGCAGCGCCAGCCTTGGTTGCCTCGGTGGCCGGGCCAGCTGGGGTGGCCGTCGTCTGCGGATCGGCGGGCGCGGGTATTGCCTTGGCGGCGGCCGCGGCCGCTTCGGCGACGAAGGCCTGATCGGCGGCGCAGAGCTGCGCGAGGCTCAGGGTGAGGGTGCGCCCATCGGCCCGACGCACGTTGGCCGCGGTGGGGGTGGCGCTGACCAGTTCGGCTTCGAGGGTGCGGCCCTGGGTGTCGGTCCAGGTTCGGGCGGGCAGCGGGAGCAGGCCGAGCAGGGTGAGGCCGGCGAGAAGGAGGCGGCGGGGACGGGCGACGGGCATACGAGGTGGGGCGAACCTTATGAGGAGGCGGGGGCCGATGGAAATACTTATACTGTGCCCGTAGCGTGAGCCCGGGGTCGTCCACCTCGAAAGCGCTCCGCGCTCCCGCTACGTTCCTGAACCACCCCCGCGCTCCGGGGCGTAGCGGGACGACGGAGTCGTTTCGATTCCGAGAACCCAAAGCGTGCGGTGTCCACGTCGAAAGCGCTCCGCGCTCCCGCTACGTTCCCGAATCACCCTCGCGCTCCGGGGCGTAGCGGGACGACGGAGTCGTTTCGATTCCGAGAACCAAAGCGTGCGGTGCGCACCTCGAAAGCGCTCCGCGCTCCCGCTACGTTCCCGAACCAACCCCCGCGCTCCGAGGCGTAGCGGGACGACGGAGTCGTTTCGATTCCCCCACCCCCTCGCTTCACGTCGCCTTACCCTGAGCAGCTCACGCTCAAGGCCACTCCGGCGTGAGCGAGGGGGATTCACTCCTTTCTTTTAAAACGGGGCGGCACCCACTGCCAGCTAGCGGGCCTGCAGCTCGCCCAAAGCCCGGGCCCGCGCCAGCGCCCGGGCGATAAAATACCCGTGGGCGGAAAACGCCGGCGCGGTGGCCGTTCGCCGTACCGGCAGGTAGGCCCCACTCGCCTGTAGTTCAAGGGCGTTGTCGTTGTCCTGCAATTCGACCACAAACAGCTCTTCGATAATCCAGCGCCGCAACACCGGATCGAGCACCGGATAAACCACCTCCACCCGGCGGAAAAAATTGCGCGGCATCCAGTCGGCACTGCCGGCCATCACCAAGGGCTCGCCGCCGGCGTTCTCGAAATAAAACGCCCGGGCGTGCTCCAAGTAGCGCCCGATGATGCTGCGCACCCGGATGTTTTCGCTCAACCCCTTCACCCCAGGCACCAAGCAGCACACCCCGCGCACGATGACGTCGATCTTCACCCCGGCCTGCGAGGCCGCGTAGAGCGCGTCGATCGTGGCCTTGTCGACCAACGAGTTCATCTTGGCGATGATCCGCGCCGGCCGGCCGGCGGCGGCGTGTTCGGCCTCCCGCC
>CAMBUJ010000183.1 GCA_945871005.1 Opitutus sp. GAS368
TGGTGCCAAACTTGCGCCCCGCTGCTCAGTTCGACGCGGTAACCGGTGCCCGTCCAGCGCAGCAGCATGTGGAAGTTGCCCGGGGCCACCAAGGCGATGCCGGGCGGCAGCAGTTCGCCGTCGACGGCTTCGCGCACCGGAAAAGCGCATAGGCAGTTGAGCCGGTCGGCGAAGGCCTTGGAAAAGTGGGCGGGGATGTGTTGGACGATGGCGATCGGGGGCAGGCCGGCGGGTAGGCCGACGAGCACCTCGCGCAACGCCTCGGTGCCACCGGTGGATGCGCCCAGCACGATGAGCCGGCGCGGGTCGCCCCGGTAGACGGTGGCCGGGTGATCGCGCGGCGGGGCAAAGGGGCTGGTGGTGCGCACCTGGGGGGCCGCCATGCTGGCGGCGACCCCCAGCTTGGGGGCGGGTGGGGCGGCGGCGACCCCGGGGGCGGGCGCGGCGGCCGGGGCAGGGGAGGGGCGGCGGATGCGCGCGCGCGCGGCCGCCTTGATCGCGTTGATCAATTGCGGGCCGAGTTCGCCAAAACTGAAGGCGCCGCCCGGTTTGGCCAACACATCGATCGCACCCAGACGCAGCGCCTCCATCGCCTGCTGCGAGCCTTGTTGGGTGAGCGAACTCATCATCACCACCGGCATGGGCCGCTCGCGCATGAGGATACCGAGGAAGGTTAACCCGTCCATGCGGGGCATTTCCACGTCGAGGGTGATCACATCGGGGTTGAGCTCGAGGATGCGGTCCTTGGCGATGAACGGGTCGGTGGCCGTGCCAACCACGACGATGCCCGGATCGGCGCTGAGGGCCTGGGTGACTAGCCGGCGCACGACCGCGGAGTCGTCGACGATCAGAACCTTGATGGGGCGGGGGGCGTCCATGCAGTCACTCAGGCCAACGGTTTCTGATAGGTGGCCGCGCGGATCAGTTTTAGCCCGTGATTGATGCCGGTGAGGCTCTCGGAGTGGCCGACCAGCAGGTACCCGCCGGGCACCAGGCGGGCCTTGAGGCGGTTGATCAGCTCCTCCTGGGTCGCCCGGTCGAAGTAAATCATGACATTGCGGCAGAAGATGATCTGGAAGGGCTCGGTGAACGGCGGCTGGCCCTCGAGCAGGTTGAGCTGGCTGAAGCGCACGGTGTCGCGGATGGCGGCCTTGACGCGGTGCAGTCCGGCTTGTTCGCCGAAGCCGGTCTGGAAATAGGCCTTGGCGGTGGCGGCGGGCATGCGGGAGACGGTCTCGGCCGGGTAGATGCCGGCCTTGGCCTTTGCGAGGATGCGCGTGGAGATGTCGGTGGCCTCAAACTGGCGCGGCCAGGCCGGCGGGTGGGCGTTAAAGTATTCGTCGAGGGCGATGGCCACCGAGTAGACCTCCTCGCCGCTGGAACTGGCCGCGCTCCAGACGCGCAAGGTCGGCCAGCCCTCCTTTTGGCGGCGGCGGGCCAAGTCGGGCAGGATGATCTCCTTGAGGGCGGTAAAGTGGCCTTCTTCGCGGAAGAAGTAGGTGTGGTTGGTGGAGATGACGTCGATCAGGTTGCCTAGTTCCTCGGCACCGGCGGGGGTGCGCAGAAGCTCGCAGTAGTCGCTGATCGAGGCCTTGCCGGTGGCGCGCAGGCGCTTGCCGAGGCGGGCGCTGACCAGCTCCTGTTTATCCTCACCGAGATTGATCCGGCTGTTTTTGTAAACGATCTCGCGGATGAACTGATAGTCTTTGGCTAACATGGGAAAGTTCTAGGCTTATCGGCGCGTCGGCGGAAAAATGAACCCGGTGGCGGCAAATCGTGGAAATATTTTACGGGAAGCGGGTGGAACCGAGCGGAGCCTGAATCGGAGTTTAAACGCAAAGTCGCAAAAGGGGGCGCAAAGTTCGCCAAGCAATCCCCTGCATGACTTGGCGACCTTCGGATCCCGCGTCGCGACTTTGCGTAAATAATCAGTCTTCAGCGTGGGCGCAGGGTGGCGCTGGCGTGGGCGGGGGAGGGGACAGGGACAGGCGCGGGCCGACAGGCAGTTTTTGCCCCTCGCCGCGGCCACCCCTGCTTCCGGCTCCCGGCCCCGTGCACCATGATTTTTTAACGCTTGGTCTGTCGCAGGATGCGACGGCGGTTCGGCGGCTGGCACCGGCTTTGCTTAGTCATCCCTCATGATCGAGCCCGTCGCCAACAACACCAACTACCAGCTTGCTCGAAAGCTGCTCGATGCCTCGGTGCTGCGCCAAGAGGCCATCGCTAACAACATCGCCAATGCCGACACCCCCGGCTACCGCCGGCTCGATGTTTCCGCCGACTTCAGCCAAACCCTGCGGGCCCAATTTGCCTCCGGCGCCACCCCCCAGCCCGGCGCTATCGCCTCGCTGACCCCCCGCTTGGCCGTCGACTCCACCGTGCATTCCGTTCGTCCCGACGGTAACAGCGTCGAAATCGAATCCGAGTTGATGGCCATGGGCCGCAACCGCGTGGATCACGAATTCCTCACCGAACTGGTCAGCCGCAACATCAAGCAGCTCAAAATGGCCATCACTGGTCGTGCTTCTTAACCCCCTGCTCGTCATGGACATTCTCTCCGGCATCGCCTCCACCGACAGCGCCCTGACCGCCCAGCGTACCCGTCTCGACGTCATCGCGCAAAACATCGCCAACGCCCACACCACCCGCGGCCCCGACGGCCTGCCTTATCAGCGCCGGGTGGTCAGCTTTGAAAGCGAAATGCAGCGCGCGCGCAACCAGTTCGGCGCCAACGGCGCGGGCATGTCCACCGTGCGCGTCTCCGAAATCACCAACGACACCACCCCGGGC
Source organism: Opitutus sp. GAS368 (assembly GCA_945871005.1). GTDB lineage: Bacteria > Verrucomicrobiota > Verrucomicrobiia > Opitutales > Opitutaceae > Rariglobus. The sequence goes on from CAMBUJ010000183.1 coordinate 2,791, forward strand.
CAGCGCATCAACGACCCGACCAGCCCCGACGCCGACGCCAAGGGCATGGTCACCATGCCCAACGTCAACCTCGCCTTCGAAATGGTCGACCTGATCTCCGCCTCCCGCGCCTACGAGGCCAACCTCACCGTTGCCAAAAACTCCCGCCAAATGGCGATGCGCACCCTGGAAATCGGCAAGTAACATAAAGAGCTAAGAGCTAGTAGCTAAGAGCTATGAGCTCCGAGCTCTCAATCGCCCCCTAACCAATCCCCCTTTCTTAACCACCCCAGCTCCTAGCTCCTAGCTCTTAGCTCCTAGCTCTTAGCTCTTAGCTCCTAGCTCTTAGCTCTTAGCTCCCAGCTCAAAGCTCACCCCCTCTTTACCATGTCACTCATTGGCGCCGCCCTCCCCATTTCCGCTCAAAGCATCCGCCCCCCGCTCGACCTGGCCCCGTCCAAGGAGACCTTCGCTCCTAAGTCCACCGGGGGCGCTCCCGCAGCCGGCGGCGGCTTCGGCGACATTTTCAGCAAGTTGATCACCGACGTGGAGCAGAACCAGACCAAGGCCAGCGAGATCACCCGTTCGGTGCTGATGGGCGACAACCCCAACCTCCACCAGAGCGTGATCGCCATGCAGGAGGCCTCCGTCTCCTTCGGCCTGATGGTCGAGGTGCGTAACAAGGTGGTCGAGTCCTACCAGGAGCTCATGCGCATGCCGGTCTGAGCCGCCTGTGTTTTTTTATCCCGCCCCGCTTTTTCTGATCCCTACCCCCTAAGATGAACCCCTTCCTCCAGTCCATTGTCGCCCTTTGGGGCCAACTTGGCATCAACCAGCGCGTCTCGCTCATCGTGGCCGCCGTGGCGGTGGCAGGCGTGGTCACGGGGCTGACGGTCTGGTCGAATCAACCCGATTACCAGCTGCTCTACGGTCGCCTGAAGGAGAAGGACGCCGCCGCCATCGTCACCAATTTGCAGGCCCAGGGTGTCAAACACCGCGTCGGCCTGACCGGGGGCAACATCTACGTGCCGGCCGACCAGGTTCACCGCTTGCGCATGGAGTTGGCCGCCAAGGGCCTGCCCGGCGGCGACGGGGTCGGTTACGAGATTTTCGACAAGGGCCAGTTCGGCCTGAGCGACTTCGTGCAACGCACCAATTACAACCGCGCCATTCAAGGCGAGTTGGCCCGCACCATCGGCCAGCTCGACGGCGTCGCCTCGGCCCGCGTCATGATCGTGCAGCCGGAAAACCGCCTGCTGCTCACCGAGCAGGGCGTCAAACCCACCGCCTCGGTTTTTATTGAAGTCAACGGCCGGCTCGAGAGCGAAGCGGTCAACTCGATCCGCCACCTGGTGGCCAACGCCGTCCAGGGTCTTTCTCCTGACGAGGTCGCGGTGGTCGACCAACGCGGCCGGGTGCTTTCCTCCGAGCTGAAGGAAGACCCGCTGCTCGGCAGCGCCTCCAGCCTGATCCGCTACCGCCAGCAGGTGGAGGACTACTTTGCTAAAAAGATCGAGGGCATGCTCACCCCGGTGCTCGGCGTGGGCCAGGCCATCGTGCGGGTCTCGGCCGACATCGACAACGAGTCGGCCACCTTGATCGAGGACAAGTTTGACCCCGAAGGCTCGGTGATCCGGTCGCAGACCAACACCGAGGACAGCAACAGCTCGCAGGAAGCGCGCAAGAGCGGGGCGACCGGCGTGGCCGCCAACACCCCCGGTGCGCCCGGGGCCGCCGCCCCCGCCCCTGAGGCCCCCTCGGTGACCAACGCCCAAAACCGCAAAAACCAGACGATTAGCTACGAGATCAACCGCAAGACTACCAACGTGAAGCGCAACCCCGGCGGGATCAAATCGCTGAGCGCTGCGGTGTTCGTGGCCGCCCGCCCCCCGGTGCCCGCCCCGGTGGTCGCCGGCCAGCCGCCCGCTCCGCCCACCCCGGCGCCCGCCCGCACCCCGGCCGAACTCGACGGCCTGCGCCGCATCGTTATCAACGCCCTCGGCCTTAAACCCGCCGCCGGCCAGAATCTCGAGGAGCTCGTCAGCCTCCAGGAGACCGCCTTCCAACCGGTGGTCGTCGACGAGCAGATCAAGTCCATGGCCAAGGAAAGCCGCGTCCAGGGTTGGGTGGAAACCGCCTCGCGCTACCTCGCCGTCGCCATCGCGCTGGGCGCCTTCTTTATCTTCTTCAAAATGCTGCGCACCCAGCGCCCCGAACCCGTCCCGGTGGAACTGCTTTCGCTCGACGGCAGCTCCGGCGGCTCGCGCGCCGCCTCCAACGGCCCGGTCAGCCTGACCCCGGAGTTGCTCAACGAACTCATCCGCCAAAAACCCGCCAACGTCGGCACCGCCCTGCGCGACTGGGTCGCCGCCGCTAAACGCAACTAAGCGCCCCACCCACCATGGCCGACGTCGATTACAACAAGCTCAACCGCACCCAAAAACTCGCGGTCTTTCTGATCATCGCCGGCCCGGAGATCGCCGCCGACATTCTTAAGCACTTTGACGACGACGAGTTGGAGTCGATCTGCCGCGAAATGGGACAATTGCCGGTGGTGCCGGACGCGGCCCGCACCGCCGCCCTGGAAGAATTTGCCCCCCTGATCGGCGACAGCTTGGGCTGCACCCTCGGCGGCATGGACTACGCCCGGCGCGCCTTGGAGTTGTCCAAGGGCGAATACAAGGCCGGCTTGCTGCTCACCCGGGTGGGTGCGGCCCCCGCCCCCGGCGACAGCAGCGGCATGATGGACGAAATCAGCGCGATGGAAGGCCGACAGATTTACAACCTGCTCAAGGACGAGCAGCCCCAGACCGTCGCCTACCTGCTTTCCCACCTTTCCGCGGCCAAGTCCGCCGAGGTATTTATGATGTTGCCTGTCGAGCAGCGCGAGGAGGTCGTCGAGCGTCTCGGTACCATCGAGAGCACCCCGACCGATCTGGTCGGCAAAATCGTGCGCAGCCTTACCCGCCACATCAGTGCCAAGTCCTCCACCCCTTACCATGTCAGCGGCGGGGTGCGCGCGGTGGCCGATTTGCTCAACCTGCTCGACAAGGAAAGCTCGAAAACCCTGCTGGCGCGCATCGAGGAGCGCAACCAGACCCTCGGCTCGTCGGTACGCCGCAAGATGTTCAGCTTCGACGACATCCGCCGCCTTTCCCCCAGCGATTTGCAGCGCGTGCTGCGCGAGGTCGATTCGTCGCACCTGGCGACGGCGATGAAGTCGGCCACCGAGGCGCTCCGCGAAAACATCTACGGCGCCATCTCCAAGCGCGCCGCCGAGGCGCTGCGCGACGAAATCACCATGCTCGGGCCGATCCGCCTCAAGGACGTCGAGGTGGCCCAGGACGCGATCATTCAGGTCGTGCGCCGCCTCGAGGAAGAAGGCGCGATCACCCTGGGCGACGGCGACGGCGCGATGGTTGCGTAAGTCCCCCTGCGAACCCTGCCCATGGCATCCCAACACCACGTCCTTGCTTTTGACCGGCCCCTGATCGCGGTACAACCCGCGGTCGGGGCGCTGCGCGAGCACACCGCGGGCGAACTGATCGCCGCCAGGGTGGCCGGCTACCAGGCCGGGCAGGACGCCGCCCACGACTTTTCCAACCAGCAGATCGTCGAGCTGCGCGCTGAAATGCAGGTACTCCAGTCGGGGATTTTTCAACGCCTCGAGGATGCCCAGGGCGAACTCACCGCCCAGGTGCGCCGGGCCCTGCCGGAGTTGGCGGTGGAAATCGGCCAGCGCCTGCTCGCCGGGTTTGTGCCCCCGCCCGAGTTGGTCGACAAACTCTGCCGTGAAG
>CAMBUJ010000184.1 GCA_945871005.1 Opitutus sp. GAS368
CCTCCGCTTCCGCAACGTCACCGTCCGCCACGGTCGCACGCCCGCGCTGGAGGACGTGACCCTCGACATCCCCTGCGGCAGCTCGACTGCGCTGCTCGGCCCCAACGGTGCGGGCAAGAGCACCCTGTTGCGCGCCATCCTCGGCTGGCACCCGCTGGTCACTGGAGAGATCCTCCTTGGCGACGCCCACCCGCACCACCAACTCCCGCGTCTCGCTTACCTGCCGCAACGGCAGTCCATCGACTGGGATTTCCCGATCACGGTGCGAGCGGTCGTCGAACAAGGCCGTTATCCCTCGCTACGATTTTTTCAGTGCCTCTCGGCCCTCGACCACCAACGGGTGGACCGTGCCCTCGATGAACTCGGCCTCGTTGAGCTGGCCGACCGCCAGATCAGCCAGCTTTCCGGCGGCCAACAGCAACGCGTTTTCCTCGCCCGGGCACTCGCCCAGGGCGCGGATATTTTCCTGCTCGATGAACCCTTTGGCGGCCTTGATCTGCTCGCCTGTGAGGAACTCACCCACCTGCTGCGCACCTGGGTGATGCAAGGCCGTACCGTGCTGGCCGCCGTGCACGACCTCGCGCTGGCCCGGTCCGGCTTTGGTCGGGGCGTTCTGCTCGATACCACGCTTGTCGCTGCCGGTCCTATCGCCGAGGTGCTTTCACCAGAGAATATCGACCGCGCCTTCCGCCGGGGCCGCGCCGCCCGCCAAAACCCACTGCACCTGTCCCGCACCACGGAATTTCCCTCATGAATCTGCATGACCTTTTTATCGCCCCGTTCGCCTACGAATTTATGGCGCGAGGGCTCGGCTCCGCTCTCTTGCTGGGCCTGAGCGGCGGCCTACTCGGCTGCGTGCTGGTGCTGCGCCGCCTTGCGCTCATGGGTGACGCGCTTTCCCACTCACTGCTCCCGGGCATCGCACTGGCCTGGCTGATCTTCGGCCCCAGCGTCACCGCCTTGTTCATAGGAGCGCTGCTCGCCGGACTGCTCACCGCGCTGGGCAGTGCCCTCCTCAGCCGGCTCACCCGGGTGAAGGAGGATGCTGCCTTCGGCTCCTTGTTCATTGTGTTCTTCGCGGCCGGTATCGCCCTAGTGAGCAAGCTGCCCACCCGGATGAATCTCAGCCATGTTCTCTTCGGCAATATTCTCGGCACCAGCAACACCGACCTGGGTATCGCCGGTATCATCAGCGGCCTGACCGCTCTGGTTTTTGTCGTCGGGTTTCGCGGCATTCTGCTGCAAACCTTCGACCCGCTTTTTTATCGCGCCAGCGGGGGACACGGGGGCTGGGTGCATATCGGGATGCTGTCCCTCACCGTGCTCAACCTGGTGGCCGCCCTCCAGACCATGGGCATCGTGCTCGCCCTCGGGCTGTTTCTTTTACCGGCGGTCAGCGCCTACCTGTGGTGTGACCACTTCGCCCGCATGCTCCTTCTTTCGGCGGGCATCGCGCTCGCCTCTTCAGCTGCTGGGATCCTGTTGAGCTATCACGCCGGCCTGGCCAGTGGCGCCGCCATCGTGCTCTGCCTCGGCGCAGTTTTCTTTGTCTCTGCGCTGTTCAGCCCTCGGTACGGCTTTATCAGCCGCTTCATCACCGCCCCTAAACGGTCGCTGCCGGCCTGATTCACCCTCCACTCCATTTCCCTATGCCAACTGACACCCACTGCCTCGTTGCCTCCGCACCATTCCGGCCACTCCGGGTCCTGAGCACGCTCCTCCTGTTCACCGTGAGTGCGACAGCGGGTTTCGCCGCCGCACCGTTACTCCCCGTCGTCACCCTGAATACGGTTCTTACCGAAATTGCCCGTGAAGTCGGTGGCGATGACGTCCGCGTAACCGGACTGCTCCAGCCCGGCGTCGATCCCCACGGGTTCGAACCTACACCAGCTGATATTCGAGCAACCACCCAAGCCGAGGTCATCTTCGCCTCCGGCCTCCACCTGGAGACCTACCTGGAAAACATTGTCGCCAACGCGGGACCGGCCCATCGGCTGGTGCTGGTCGGCGACGCGCTGCCGCGCTTGCTCAGGCTGTCGGCTGAACACGCATCCCATCACCACCCCACGCCAGCTGGTGGGCCGGAAAAATGCGCCGGTGAGACCGATCCACATTGGTGGCACAGCATTGATAATGTGATTTTTGCCACCGACTTGGTGCGGGCGGAGTTCACCCGACTGCGGCCAGCCCAGGCCGATCACTTCGCACGCAACGCGGAGGCTTACCGGCAACGCCTCCTGGCGCTGAAGGTTTGGGCAGACCAGGAAATCACCCAACTGCCGCCCTCCCGCCGCCTGCTTTTCACCTCGCATGATGCGTTTGGTTATTTGGCCCGCGATTACGGTTTTACGGTTTACGCGATCCACGGACTTTCGACCGATGGCGAGCCCAACGCCAAGCACATCGCCGGCCTCATCGACTTAATCCGGGCGAAAAAAGTGAAGGCGATTTTTGCCGAAAGTTCGGTTAATCCCCGGCTGATCACGCAACTGGTGGCCGAGACCGGGGTGCGGCTCGGTGGCACGCTTTACGCCGATGGCTTGGGGGCGGCCAATAGTCCCGCCGCCACCTACGAGGCGCTGGTCCGCCACAACCTCTCCACGATTACCAAAGCACTCAAATAGGCGGCACTCGAAGGCCTGAGACTGGCCTAGTCTGCACCGCTTCGATCGCTGCCCCTGCGGCAAAATGCCGCAGGCGGGGCGCATTGTTTTATCCTCAAACCGCACCGAAACGGGTTGGGTTGATCGCTTACCGTGCAGCCTCACTCTGTTTTTACCTTTCAAAATCCGGCGTTTTCCGATGCCCACCGGGACCTCGCGTGGTTACGCAAACTGCGCTGGTTCGCCCTGATTAGCCAAAGCCTCACCAACTGATTTTGGCAGATACCGAAGCCTAAGCGGCGAAGTCAGAAGGCAACCCCGTGACACTTCACAAGGCGAAGCTCACCATAAAACCCGAAGCCGAAACCGAGCCGCGTCAGCGGATTCATGCGATCCGGTCGCGTTTCCCAGTCAATCCTCAGCTCGATTTCGCGGCATTGCAGAAATACTTCGCCTGAGCCGGTCTCTCATTCTCAAGTCCCGACGAAGTTTTCTGATTTCCAACAAGAAAGTTCCGTCGCCGGATTCATTCCCTCTACCGGGCGTGGAATATCAATTGGGGCGTGTTCGATTGAGCTGAGTAAATGCAGGCTGGACGCCGTTCCTGGGAGCGTGGATACCGCCTGCATGTTTGCGGCGCTCACCACCGGCACTTCGTTCGAGCCGTTTTTCCGACTCGGCTTCGAGCACATCTTCACCGGCTACGATCACCTGCTTTTTTTGCTTGGGCTTCTGCTCGTTTGCACGCGTTGGCGGGCGTTGGGCGTCATCGTGACCTGCTTCACCGTCGGGCACTCGCTCACGCTGGTGCTGGCCACACTCGGATGGGTGAACCTCCCGCCCGGTGTGACCGAGCCTCTCATCGCTCTGACCATACTTTGGGTTGGATTGGAAAACATCTGGTGGGGCAATGCGGAGCCTGCCGGGCGCTGGGCGGTGACGTTGCTCTTTGGTGTGGTGCACGGGTTTGGCTTCGCCACGGTGCTGCGTGATTTGGGGGTGGGCACGGAGGGGCGCCCGTTGCTCGTGCCGCTGTTCGCCTTCAATCTCGGCGTCGAGTGCGGGCAACTGATGTTCGCGGCTATCGTGCTGCCGCTGCTCTTGTGGTTGCGGCGTTCCCCCTGGTTTTGGAAACGCGGTGTGCCGATCCTGTCCGGTGCCGTCGCGTCCACCGGGCTTTACTGGCTGTTGGAACGCGTCTTGCTCGGTTAAATATAATGTCCCCGATCCGCACTCCACTGCTTCGCTTGCCTTTTTGGCTGCTGATTGCCGCGTGGTTGTGCGCCAATACGCCGCAGGTCGCCGCTTGGCACCTGATCTTCTGGGTGAAAAATGCGCAGCACTTTTCCCATCAGGCGCAGCTGCAGGTGGAAGTCGCGTCCCTGTTGTGCGGAAAACCCGTCGCCAAGCCGGTTGCGCTGGCGAGCGCGACGCACACCGGACGAGCCCCGGCTCCGCTGGCACCGGTCGATTTCACGGTGAAGAAAATCCTCTTATTGCTGGTGGCCGGTGGCGGAGTGTCGCCACCGGTTTTGATATCGCCAGACTGGGCGGAGGCCGACCTGCAAGACTGGCCTGCACACGTCGCCGACGTGCCGTATCCGCCGCCGCGGGGTTAAGGTGTTTGGCAGAACAACGGGCTTCGGCCCCGGTATCGACATTTTGCAATCAGCACGCCTGTCACGGCCCGACCGCGCACGTGCACACATCACACACCTCATGAATTTACGTATCTTTTCTTTCCCTCTTTATGTTTCAATCACCGTCATGGCCGCGGCGCAGACCACGCCCGATATAACCACGCTCGACCCGGTCACGGTCTATGGCCGTTCGCTTGACATGGTGGGCGAGGCAACATCCGCCTCCCAAGGGCAGGTGGGCGCCAGCGAACTGTCGCAGCGCCCCTTTCTCCGTCGCGGCGAAATTCTCGAAGTCGTGCCCGGCGTCGTCATCACGCAGCACTCCGGCAGCGGCAAGGCCAACCAGTATTTCCTGCGCGGCTTCAACCTAGATCATGGAACCGATTTCGCCGTCACCGTCGAAGGCATGCCGGTGAACATGCGCACCCACGGCCACGGCCAGGGCTATGCCGATCTCAACTTCATCATCCCCGAACTCGTCCAGAGCGTGTCCTACCAGAAAGGCGTATCCTTCGCCGAAAACGGCGACTTTTCGTCGGCCGGTGGCGCTCAGTTCAAGTTTGTTGATTCGCTCCCGCGCGCGTTTGTGAAAACCGAGCTTGGCGAGGACAACTACGCGCGCTTTGTGGCCGCCGAATCGATTCGCTCCGGAAAAACCGCCACCACCACGGTGGGCGTCGAGGCGTCTTACTACGACGGTCCTTGGGACAACCCCGAGAACGGTCGCCGGTTTAACGGCTTCGCGCATCACGTGTGGACAGTGGGGGACTGTGATTTTGCGCTCACCGCGCTCGGCTATAGCAGCGAATGGGACTCCACCGACCAGGTTCCGCAACGCGCCATCGACACCGGCGTGATCGGTCGTTTCGGCACACTCAATCCGACCGACGGCGGGGATAGTGAACGCAGCAGCCTTTCGTTTGACGTGAACCGACGCGGCGTAGATTCCACGACGGCGCTCAACCTTTACGCAATTTACTCCCGCCTCGATCTCTACTCGGACTTCACCTACTTCCTCAACGATCCAGTCAACGGCGACCAGTTCAACCAACGCGACGAACGCGGCATTTTGGGCGGATCGCTCACGCAGGCGTGGAATCCAGAACTGGCGGGATTGAGGACTGAGACCAAGGTTGGCCTGCAAACCCGCTCCGACTTCATCGACGTTGGGCTTTTCAACACGAACAACCGCGATCGTATCAGCACCGTGCGTGACGATAACGTGCGGGAAACCAGCGGAGGGCTCTTCGCCGAGACGTCAATTTACGCGACCGATTGGTTGCGCGTGCAACCTGGTGTTCGAGCCGACGCCTACCACTTCGACGTGGACAGCGATCTCGACGCCAACTCCGGCACGGCCAATGACGCGCTCGTCAGCCCAAAGCTCAACATCGTGCTCGGTCCGTGGGCCAAGACCGAGTTCTACCTGAACGCCGGCTACGGCTTCCACAGCAACGACGCGCGCGGCACCACGATCACGCTCGACCCGGCCGACGGAGTGACGCCGGTGGACAAAGTCGATCCGCTCGCCCGCTCGCACGGAGCCGAAATCGGAGTGCGCACCGCCACCGTGCCAGGCTTGGTGAGTACGTTGTCCGTATGGGCGCTCGAACTGGACTCGGAACTCGTGTTCGTGGGAGACGCCGGCGCGACCGAAGCCAACGGGAAAACACGGCGCGTCGGCGCCGAGTGGGCTAACTTCTACCATGTAAACGAGTGGCTGGCCTTCGATGCCGACGCGGCCCTGACGCGCGCGAATTACATGTCCGACGCTGGGGGGGGGGGCAACGTCGGACGCCATATCCCTGGTTCCATCGAAACCGTGCTTACCGGTGGGGCGATCGTCACGCTCCCGGGCGGTTGGTTCGGCACGCTGCGCGCGCGTTACTTCGGACCGCAGCCGCTCATCGAGGACAACTCGGTCGAGGCTCCGTCGTCGCTCACCTTCAATGCCGCCGTCGGTTGGAAAAACAAGGATTGGGAGATCACGCTTACCGTTCTCAACCTGCTGGATCGGGCCAACAACGACATCGCTTATTATTACGAGTCACAACTCGCGACCGAAGGTGCGCCGGTGGCCGACATCCACCTGCACCCCGCCGAGCCCCGCACCTTCCGCCTGGCGGTTACGCGGAGATTTTGACGCCTCTGGCTAAGGTGCAGGCTTTCACCGAGCCCGCCCACGCCCCCCACCACATCCTCCGCTTCCGCAACGTCACCGTCCGCCACGGTCGCACGCCCGCGCTGGAGGACGTGACCCTCGACATCCCCTGCGGCAGCTCGACTGCGCTGCTCGGCCCCAA
>CAMBUJ010000185.1 GCA_945871005.1 Opitutus sp. GAS368
GTGTGCTGCCGGCTCGATGGCGAAGGCCTTACAAATATCCTGCGCGACCGCAGGCGTGGCGGTGGCGGTGAGTCCGAGCACGCGGCCGACGCCGAGCTCGCGGGACAAGCGCGCCAGCTTGAGGTAATCGGGGCGGAAGTTGTGGCCCCATTCGGAAATGCAGTGGGCTTCGTCTATGACGAGCAGGTCGATTTTCAGGGTTTTCAGGCGGGCGAGGAAGCGCTCGTTGGAAAACCGCTCGGGGGCGACGTAGAGCAGTTTTAAGGTGCGCTCCCGAAGCGCGTCCTGGATCGCCTCAAACGCCTCGCGCGAGAGGGTGGAATCGAGCCGGGCCGCCGCGATGCCGCGCGCCTGGAGGAAGTCGGTCTGGTCCTTCATCAGTGCGATCAGCGGGGAGACGACGACGGTGAGGCCGTCGAGGAGGAGGGCGGGGAGTTGGTAGCAGAGGCTTTTGCCGCTGCCGGTGGGGAAGACGGCGAGGGAGGAGCGGCCGGCGAGCAGGTGGTTGATGACGGCTTCCTGGCCGGGGCGAAACGCGTCGAAGCCAAAGCGCTGGCGCAGGATTTCGCGGGGCAGGGGGGCGGCGGGCTTTTTCATGAGAGGGCAGGGAGGGGGAAGGTGAGGACGATGGGGGCGCGCGGCTATCAGGATGACCACGCCCATCGCAAAGACCACGCCGGCGGGCCGAAAGTGCCCTCGTTCGTCTACGCGGTAAAGGACCCGACGATGGCTGGAGTGATTAACTCTGGATGAAAACGTCACCGAAGGGGCGGAAGCTGCAACGTGTGCGATACGTTCACCACGACACCGACACCATGCGCGCCGAGTTGGACCGCGCTACCACTCACCGCACCCAGCCCGCCGCCGCCGTATGAACCCAGACGGCCTACAACTCCGCGCAAAACGCTTCGATGCTCACCCCTGCCTGTTCGATCAAACCGGCGAGCGTGCCCGGCTTGATTGGTTTGTGCATCGGCACGACCACCGAGCGCGAGTCCTTGCGCATAATAAGGTGCGAGCCGGTTTGCCGCTTCACCTCGAAGCCGAGCCGACGCAACGCCTTCGCCGCGTCCGTGCCGTTTACGTCCCGAGGGATTTTCACGCGACGGCCAACACCGGATCTTGCGTGAAGTGGAGTCGGAGTCGGTCGGGCATTGCCGCCCCCTCGAAATACCCGCGCACCGCGTCTGTGACCATGTCTTGCAACTCGGCGAACGTGTCGCCCTGCGTGCAAATGCCCCCGCCGGTCGGATCGTCCCAACGTGCCACAAAGCCGCCCGTCTCCGGGCAAGGCGTGACAGTGAAAACCAATTCCATGCCGCCAACCTACCGCCGCCGCCCCGCCGGTCAAACCAAAGTCGGCCCCCGCCGGTCGCCAAGGATGACGACGATGACGGCGAGAACCCCGTCGCCAAAAGACGGCCAACGGGGTCAGGGTGAGTTTTGTTAACTGGGTCGCTAGGCCAGAACCGGTTCGCGCTTACTGGAGTTGTTTTCCCCCGACTAAGCCCACCGCTCCGCTGCGGGTTACTCCCTGCACTTACCCCTTCTTCGACTGATCCCGGTAGGCGCTGGGGGTTTGGCGGGTAAGCTGTTTGAACACGCGGCAGAAATAGGCGGTGTCGGTGTAGCCGCATTTGGTGGTGATCTCATCCAAGGTGAGTGGATGCTGCCGGAGGAGGAGCTTGGCTCGGTCGATGCGCACCCGGTTGAGGTATTCGCTAAACCCACTCAGGCCTTCGCTGCGGAATAGGCGCGAGACATGCCCGGTTGAAAGGTGGAAGTGGGCCGCCACGCTCTCACGGGTGAGCGGGAAGGCGAAGTTTTGCTGGAGGTGCAGGCAGAGCGCCTCGTGGGTGACGGCTGCTTTGCGCGGCGTGGCCGTCGCCGGCAGAGTCAGGGTGTCGAGCAGGCTGTGCAGCAGGGCGTCCAGAATGGCGGGCGCCGCCGAGGCCCCTGGTCGCCGGCCCACCACCAGCAAAGCCTGTAACAGGTCCCGTTCGGCGGCCGCCGCCGTGCCGGAGAGCACCGCCTTGCCCGTGCGGCGCGGAGCCGCTTCCTGGCCGTCGTGGGTCACCAGGCTCAGGCCCACTTGTTTTTGGCCGGCCAATACGTTGAGCACGGTCACAGGGTGCGACCAGCGCGGCCGGCTCCAGCAGTTGGGCGGGATTACGATCGCGCTGCCGGGCTTGAGTTCGAGTGGCTCGGTGCGCCCGGGTTGCTCGAGTTCCTCGACGTCGCAGCCGCTCAGGGTCAACGACACCCGCGGGAAGTTGACCAGGTAAGCCAGTTCGGGCGGCGGGCTGCCCGCCTGGGCGAAATGCACCGCATCAACTTTACTGCGGCCGACAAAACGTTCCAGGGCCTGAAGGATGGTGTGCATGGGGGCGGGGGGCGATTCCAGTGGGGGGTGAAGTGGGGAAATAAGCTTCGGAAGGTGTCACAGAGCGCCACAGAGCCCAGCCCACAGAGTGCAGACAGGGGAGGCCTTAACGCCTTCGTGGATTCTGAAACGCTCAAGCGTCTCAGCCTGAGTTGTTTTATAAAGCCTTCATTATTATTGCTTAGAATTCTGTTTGAGTGGCTTGGCTCTGTGGCGCTCCGTGTCACCTCAGGATCGGCTCTGTGATACCTCGGCGGGTTGGACGGCGCCAGTCGATGGGGACCTTGAAGCGGGGAAAGGTGATAATAGTCCAACGAATGTTTCAACTCTCCCGTTGGTGGTTTTTTGCCGGTGTGCCACGGTTGGCGCATCCCCCAACGCTCGGTTCCTCCGGTTACCCCCCATTCTCGATACCATGAAAGAAGCCCTCTTAAAGCTACGCCAGTATCTGCTCAACGGTGTGTCGTTTTCGATCCCGTTCATCGCCTGCGGCGGCATCCTCATCGCCACGGCCATCGCCTTCGCGCCGATGACCCCCGCCGGTCCGGACTTTTCCCAATCCCCCACGCTCAAGCTGATCATGGATATCGGCGTGGCCTCGTTCACCCTCATGCTGCCGGTGCTCGCCGGTTACATCGCCTACGCGATGGCCTCGAAGCCCGGCCTGGTCCCGGGCTTCATCGGCGGTTACCTCGCCGGCACGACTAACGCCGGTTTCCTGGGCGCGATTGTCGCCGGCCTGCTCGCCGGCTGGATGGTTAACCTGGTTAAAAAAGCCCCCGTGCCGGCGGCGATTCGGCCGATCATGCCGATTCTCGTCATTCCGATTATTTCCTCGCTGGTGGTCGGCGTGGTCATGCTTTTGGTGGTCGGCCAGCCGATCGCCGCTTTCATGGTTTTCCTCGGTGAAGGTCTGCGCTCCTTGCAGCAGGGCAACGCCGTGGTCCTGGCGCTGGTGCTCGGCACCATGGTCGCCTTCGACATGGGCGGGCCGATCAACAAGGCGGCCTTTTTCTTCGGCGCCGCCATGATCAAAGAAGGCAACCTCGCCGTGATGGGCTGCGTGGCCGCCGCCATTTGCACCCCGCCGCTGGGTGCGGCGCTGGCGACGTTCCTGCGCCGCTCGCTCTGGACTGAGGAGCAGCGCGAGGCGGGCAAGGCCGCCGCCGCCATGGGCCTGATCGGCATCACCGAGGGAGCGATTCCCTTCGCCGCCGGTGATCCGCTGCGGGTGATTCCCTGCCTGGTGGCCGGCTCCGCCACCGCCTCGGTCATCGCCATGCTCGGCGGCGTCGGCAACCACGCCCCTCACGGCGGCCTGATCGTGCTGCCGGTCATCGACCACCGCTGGGTTTACTTCCTCGCCATTGTCGCCGGCGCGCTGGTGACCGCCCTCGCTCTCATTTTCGTCAAAACCCTCGCCGCCCGTAAAACCGCCACCGCCGCCTAATCTTTTTAAAAACATGAAAATCGTCGCCGTCACCGCCTGCCCCACGGGCATCGCCCACACCTACATGGCTGCCGAGCAGCTGGAGAAAACCGCCCGCGCTCTCGGGCACACCATCAAGGTGGAAACCCAAGGTGCCATGGGCATCGAAAACGAGTTGAGCGCCGCCGACATCGCCGCCGCTGAACTGATCATCTTCGCCGTCGATATCGAGGTGGAGCAACGCGAGCGCTTCGACGGCCGCAAGGTCGTCACCGTGCCGGTTCAGCAGGCGATCAAGAACCCCAAGGCCATCCTTTCCGGGGCGCATCCCAGCCTTTAACCAAAGGGCATTCATCGGTAATTTTTTAACGCAAAGACGCCAAGGACAGAGAAGGTCGCAAAGGCATGCAGGCTTGGGCTTTGCGCCCTTCGTGTTCCCCTTGGCGTCTTTGCGTTAAACCTCCGCTTCCGACCGTACTCTCCCCCTGCCTCTCGCACGCCTGGCCTCATTTCGTCCGTCCCGTTTCCGCCCATGTCCCTCGAACACCGCTTCGTTTTCCCGCTTCCCAATGGTCTGCACGCCCGGCCCGCCAGCCAGTTGGAGGCGGTGGCCGCGAAGCTGACCGGCGAGTTTTTTCTTTTCTGCGAACGCAATGGCAACCGTGCTGATCTGCGCAGCGTTCTTGGCCTGATCGCCTCGGACATCCGCCAGGGCGACGCCTGCGTGTTGCAGGTGGAGGGGCCCGACGCAGAGACCGCGTTTGCCGCCCTCGTTCGCTACCTGACCGACGTGTTTCCGTCCTGCGACGAAGCGCTGCCCGTCGCGCCCGCCGGGCTGACGACCGGCGAACTTCCCCGGGCGCTCGCCGCTCTCGGCGTTGCCCGCTGGTTGCCGGGACAGCCGCTCGGTTCCGGCCTGGCGCTGGCTCCGCTGGTGTGCGTGGGCGGATTGACCTTGGCCGAGGGCTTTTCCTGGCCCCAGGCGGAAGCGCCCGCCAGCGAGCGGCAGCGCTTGGACGCCGCGATTACCACGGCTCGCAGCGAGCTGGATCAGTCGATCCGCGCCACCTCCGGCCAAGCGGCGGAAGTCCTCCGCGCCCACGCCGCCATCCTCGCCGACCGCGCGCTCACCACGCGCCTGTCAGCTCATCTCGACTCAGTGGGTGGAACGGCCGGTGAAGCGGTGCTGGCGGTCACCGCCGCCCTCACGAAAACGCTGCGCGCCGGCAGCGCCTATCTCCAAGAACGCGTGGGCGATCTCCAAGACGTGGCCGCCCGCCTCTTGATTGGGCTGTACGGCGAAAAAACGATTCGCCGCGTGCCGGTGCTCACGCGCCCCTCGATTCTCGTCGCCGCCGATCTCACGCCCGGCCAGTTCCTCGCGCTCGATCGCCGGCATCTCCTCGGCCTCGTCTTGGAACACGCCGGTTCGACCTCGCACACCGTCATTCTCGCCCGCGCCGCCGGCCTTCCCCTGCTCGTCGGCGTGAGCGGCGCCGGCAGTCTGCCCGAGGGGACCGACGCCATCCTCGATGCCCGTCGTGGCCTGCTCGTTCTTGAACCGGAGACTCACGTATCCAGTTTCTACGGCCGTGAGTCGGTTCGGTTGGAGGAAGTCGCCGCGGTTGCCGCCCTCAGCCGCGATCAGGCGGCCCGCAGCGCCGATGGCACCGCGCTGCCGCTTTTGGCCAACGTCGCCTCGGCGGCGGAGGTCGGCGCCGCGGTTGCCCGTGGCGCCGAAGGCATCGGCCTGTTCCGCACCGAACTGCTGTTCATGGACCGCGCCGCCGCCCCCGACGAGGAGGAGCAATACGCGATCTACACCGAGGCCGTGCGCCACGCCGGCGGGCGCCCGCTGGTGATTCGCACTCTCGATATCGGTGGCGACAAGCCGGTCGCCTACCTCAATTTGCCGGTCGAACCGAACCCGTTTCTCGGCACCCGCGGCGTGCGCCTTTACGCCCAACTCGCGCCGATCGTCCGCGCCCAGTTGCGCGCCCTGCTGCGGGCCTCGGTCCACGGCCCGATCAAGATCATGGTGCCGATGATCGCCTGCGTTGAGGAGATGGCGGACTTCCGCGCTCAGGTGGAGGCAACCCGCCGCGATTTGCTGGCCGAGGGTTTGGCGGTGGGGGAGTCGGTGGCGATTGGGGCGATGCTGGAGATTCCCTCCGCCGTCTTTGCGGTGCCGGAACTGGCCCGCCATGCCGATTTCTTCAGCGTGGGGTCGAACGACCTCGCCCAATATTTTCTGGCCGCCGACCGCGACAACGCCGCCACCGCCGCCCTCGGCACGTGGAAACACCCCGCGTTCCTGCGCTTCCTGCGGCAGGCCGTAACCGCGGCCCATGCCGCCGGACGGCCCATCGGTTTGTGCGGCGATGTGGCGAGCCGCCCCGAGGCCCTGCCGCTGCTCCTCGCGCTGGGTTTCGATTCGCTCAGCATGGGCGCGGCCGGCATCGCCGCCGCCAAAGTGGCCCTCGGACGCTGCACCGGTGACCAAGTTAACCATCGGCTCGAACAGGTGCTGGCCGCGCCCGATCGCGCCGGCGTGGAGGCGGCGTTGACTGCGCCCGCGCTCGCCTCGGCCCACGGCGTGACGACACCCCTGCTGGTGCGCGAGTTGTTCCAGCCCGCTTCGCGGGCCACCTCAAAGGCGGAGGTGATCAACGAACTTGTGGCCATGGTCGATGGGGCCGGACGCACTCACAATGGACTCGC
>CAMBUJ010000186.1 GCA_945871005.1 Opitutus sp. GAS368
AACTGCCTCACGCCGAGGGCGGCGGACTGGGCGCTGGTGGTGCGCGTGGGGTTAACCGAGGCGTCTTTCGCTCCGGCTGTGGCCACCGAGGAAAATAGGGTGGGGTCGAAGCTGGCGTCGGCGGTGATCACCTGATCACGGGCGAGCTCAGTGGAGAACTGCTGGAGCTGCAGGTCGAAGTTGTGGTTAAGCGCACGCGCCACGCATTCGGCCAGGGTGAGGGGCGCCGGCGTGGGCGCGGGGGCGGCCAGTTGGGCGCGGACCGCACCGGGCAAGAGCACAAGCAGGGCGAGGGCGGCGTAGGTGAAAAGTGGGAACGGGCGAAGGCGCAACATGGGGGGAGAAAGCAGGGGAGTTATTGGCGTTCGAGCTCGGTGTCGGAGATGCGCTTAAACACGGTGAAGCCGGCCTGTTTGGCTTTGGCGATGGAAAGCGGGGCGAGCAGTTTGGGCGTATTCACCGCTTGCACGGTGACGCGGTTGACCGTTTGGCCGCAGGTGGGGCAGGCGCTGAGCGCGGGTTCGCTGGCTTCGTGGCGGTGATCAAAACCCTCGCCGCAGAGTTTGCAGGGACATTTGACTGGGGCGTAACGGTAAACGGGCATGGGGGAACCGGCAGCCAAGCGCGCACGGTCGGTTTTGGCCAGCTTGCTTTACGCGGCGCACCTTCTGCGCAGCCGCAGTTCAGCACCAGCGTAACTCGGCGACGAAGCGGCCTCCCTCAAGTCCGGAGCTGAAGACCAGCTGCGGGTGGTGCCCGGCAATCGCACGCACGATCCGCAGCCCCAACCCCGTGCCGGAATCGCCACGGGGTTTGGCGGCGCTCTCGTTTTCAATCCGGCAGACGCTCTCGGCCTTGTCGCGCATCAGGGTCACGGTCAGCGGTCCGCTCCCGTGGCGCAGGGCGTTGGTCAGTAAGTTGTGTAGCATCTGGCGGAGCGTGCGGATGTCGGTGGTCACGCTCAGTTCCTCGGCAGCGATCACGGTGAGTTCGCGGTTTTCGGAGCGGGCCAACAGCTCGTAAATCTCAATCATCTCGGTGACCAGCGCGCGCAGGGCCACGGGTTTGAGTTCCATGTTAAGCCGGCCCTGCTCGGCGGTGGCCAGTAACAGGCACTGATCAACGTAGTCGGAGAGCCGGCTTAACTCATCTTGCAACGATTCGGCCAGCCCCGGCTCGACCCGCCCGGCGGCCTCTTCGACTTGCAGGCGCAGCAGGGTCAGCGGGGTGCGCAGCTCATGGGCGACCTGGGCGGAAAACTCGCTCAACTGCCGGAAGCTGCCGTCGAGGCGCGCCAGCAGCGCGTTGACGTTATTTTCGATGGCGCGGAATTCGGCGTCGGCTTGGGCGAGCTGGATACGCTTGTCGAGGCTGCGCGCGCCGATCGCTTGAAGCTGGCGGTTGATCTCGGCGACCGGTTGGAGCGAGCGTTTGGCCAGCCAATAGCCCGCGCCCAAGGTCAGCCCGATGACCGGCACCGCGTAAATGAGCGAGAGTCGCCATAACTCGTCGGCGATGTCATCGACCTCGGCCTCGGAATAACTGCCGTGCAATTTCCAATCCGGATGCTCCGGGTGGGCGCGTTCCCAGCGGCTCAAACGCAATTCATGTTGGAGGTGGGCATGCGTGGCCGTCACAAAAACCGCCGCCACCATCAGCAGGCCGAGGGTAAACCACAGGGTGATGCGCCAGCGTAGCGATTTCATGGCGCGGCCTCCCGCAGCGCGAAGCCAACTCCGCGGATGGTTTGGATCAACGGCACCACTCCAGGGCGGTCGATTTTGGCGCGCAGGTAGTTCACATAAACGTTCACCACGTTGGTGCCGGAGTCGAAGTGCTGATCCCAAACGTGCTCGATGATCGCGGTCTTGCTCACCGGTTTGGGCGAGGAGGTCATGAGCAATTCAAGAAGGGCAAACTCACGGTTGGTCAGGGCGATTTCCTCGCCGCCGCGCCGTGCGGTCCGCGCGAGCAAATCAAGCTCCAGGTCTGCCACCCGCATCGCCTCCGCCGGATCGGCGCGTTGCCGACGCAGAACGGCCCGCAGGCGGGCCAGCAGCTCGATCATCGAGAATGGTTTCGCCAGATAATCGTCGGCTCCGGCGTCGAGTCCGGCCACTCGGTCGGCGAGTTCGTGGCGCGCAGTCAGGAAGATCACTGGGAAACGCACGCCCTTGCGCCGTAGTTGCCGCACGACGGTGATCCCATCCTGTCCGGGCATCATCACATCGCAGACCATCGCGTCGTAAGGGTGGTTGGCGGCCAGCCAGAGCGCCTCGGTGCCGTCGGCGGCGATATCGACGGCATAGCCCGCCTCCTGCAACCCGTTACGCAGGTGGGCGGCGACTTTAGCTTCATCTTCGGCAACGAGGATTCGCATGATTAAGAAAGAGCCCAAACCGTGCCCCGTGCCGCCAGCCGAAGCGAGCGTGGAGGCAGCGCGTGGAAGCGGAGCGGCCCCGAGGCAAACCAACCCATTAGGTTGTTTTGTCTTCGGGGTGCGGGGCGCGGGGTGGGGGGCGGGGTGGGTTACGCCTGCGCGGCGATGGCCGCGCTCGGTCGGTTGAGAAGCAGGCGCAGGCCGTTCAGGCACACCAGTACCGTGCTGCCTTCGTGCATGACTACGCCCACCGGCAATGGCACCCGGCCAATCAGGGTGGTGACCACCATGACGACGATCACCCCGAGCGAAAACACCAGATTCTGCGCCACCACGCGCCGTGCCCGCCGACTGATGTCCAGGGCGAGAGCGATGTTGTGCAGGTGGTCGTTCATCAACACCACGTCGGCCGTCTCCATCGCCACGTCGGTGCCGCCGGCCCCCATCGCGATGCCAATATCGGCGGCGGCCAACGCCGGCGCGTCGTTGATGCCGTCGCCCACCATCGCCACCGGACCGACCGTGCGCAGCTCGTGGACCACTCGGACTTTGTCCTCGGGCAACAATTGCGCGTGCACCTCGTCTACGCCAATCGAGCGGGCGATGGCATCGGCGACGCGCTGGTGGTCGCCGGTGAGCATGGCGATGCGTTTCACCCCGAGCTTGCGCAGGCGAGCGATGAAGGCGGCCGCCTCCGGGCGCACCACATCAGCCACCGCGATAACGCCGAGGATTCGCGCATGCAGACCGTCGGGATTGATTTCGCCCACCACCACGCAGGTTTTACCTTCGTCCTGGAGCACGCCGAGTCGCGCCTCGGCTTCGTTCAGCCCGGTGCAGCGCCAGGTTTGGAAATACGCGGCGCTGCCCGCCGCGATCCGCCGGTTGTTCACCATCGCCACGGCGCCTTTTCCGGAGACCGACTTGAAGGCGGTGCATTCGAGCAATCCCTGGCGGCGCTCCTGCGCGGCGTGGACAATTGCCCGTGCCAGCGGGTGTTCGGAGCGTGCCTCGACCGAGGCCGTCAGGCGCAGCAGATCCAGTGCCTCGCTACTGGGCTGGCCGGGCAACGCGCTGAGTTCACCACCGGCGATAATGTCGGTGACCTGGGGTTTGCTGCGGGTCAGGGTGCCGGTCTTGTCGAAGGCGAAAACCGAGATGGTTGCCATGCGCTCCAGATGCGCTCCGCCTTTAAATAAAATTCCGCGGCGTGCCGCCCCGCCGATGGCCGAGAGGATTGACGCCGGGGTGCTGATGATCAGCGCGCACGGCGAGGCGACCACCATCACCGTCATTGCGCGGTAAAAAACGTCGTGGAAGCTCTGGTTGAAAGCCAGCCAGGGGACCAGCACCAGCAGTACGGTGAGCGCGATCACCGCGAGGGCGTAACCCTGCTCGGCTTTTTCCAAAAAGCGCTGGGTGTTGGCCTTTTCGCCCTGGGCCTGTTCGACGAGCTGGATGAGCTTCGCGATGGTGGAGTCCTGGGCGAGTTTGCTCACGCGCACCTCGAGGCTGCCTGTCTGGTTCATCGTGCCGCCAAACACCGGGCTGCCCACGGATTTGGAAACGGGGATGGCTTCACCGGTGAGCATGGCTTCGTCGATCGTGCTTTCGCCTTCGATGACGACGCCGTCGAGCGGCAGGCCCTCGCCCGGCCGCACGATGACCACGTCGCCCACCACCAGGTTTTCAATCGGCAGCAGCCGGGTTTCACCGCCGCGTCGGCACAGCGCCTGGGTCGGACGCAGCTTCATCAGCGAGCTGATGGCGCGGCGGGTGCGGTCAATCGCATAGGCCTGGAGCACGTTGGAGAGCGAGAAGAGGAATAGCAGCATGGCGCCTTCAAAGGGTGCCCCCACCACGGCCGCACCGAGGGCGGCGAGCACCATCAACAAATCCACGTCGACGGTCTTTTCGCGCAGCGACTGCCAGCCGGCCTGTACGCCAAAAAATCCGCCGGTCGCGTAGGCGAGCGCGTAAAAGCCCCAGCGTAGCCAGGTGGTCTCCGGTGCCAGTCGGCCGGCGTACCAGCCCGCCAGCATGAACCCCAGGGTTGCGACGGTGCAGGTGATTTCAAGGCGCTCGCCGCGAAACCAGCGAAGCCAACCGGTTGCCGCTTCGGCCTGCGCCTCCTCGCGCTCGGCTTCCTTGAGCGGTTTGACGGGGGCGCCGAGCGCTTGCAGTTCGGTGGTCACCTCGTCGGGGCTGAGCACGGCGCGGTCAAACGAAACGCTCATGATGCCGCCGACAAACGAGGCGGTGGCGCGGCGCACGCCGGAGATTTTTTCGGCTTTGCGTTCCAGGCGCAGCGCACAGCTTTCGCAGGCCCGACCGGCCAGTCGCATGGTGCACTTGCTGTAGCTTTGGCGTAACACCGGGGCGACCCGCTGCACCAGGTTTGCGACCTCGGAGTCAACCATCGCAGCTGGGTCGTAGTCGATTGCCACCTGGTCCAGTTCGGGGAGGAGTACGGCCCCGAGCACACCGGGTTGGTTGGTGAGCGCGGTGGCGACCACGATTTCGCATTGGGAGTTGGCGGAGGAGAGATCGGACTTCATTGGGGAAATTAGTTCAGGTTTCGCGGCCACGGGTTCTGGACTCAGTCGTCATCGGTCTCGCCGGCATGGTGTTTTTTTGCGGATTTGGCGTGGGATCCGGTCTCGTTTTTTTTCGCTTCATCGGATTCCCCCGCCTCATTTTCACCCACCTGAATCACGGTGCCGAGCAGGGGAAGTTTGACCGTGCCCGCCGTGGAATCATGGCTGGTAAAGAGCGCCCCGATCCACGCTGCGCCGGCGGCCAGAATCGCCAACGCCCACAGCGGCCGCGCCGAGCTCAGCCCCTCGGATTCAGGCCCTTCCTTGCGGCCGGTGAGCATGGAGAGGGCAACCGCTTCGCGGTGCCGCAGGCTATGCCAGATGATCCCGGCCAGGTGGATGCCGATTAAAACCAGCAGGGTAACGGCCAAGCCTTCGTGTAATTCCTCGCCGGTCTCGCCACCTGCGCCGAGGCCGGTGGCGAGCAAGAGTGGTACCACGATATACATCAGTAATGCTGCCACCGCACCGCCCGGGTTGTGGCCGAGGTAACGGCGGGCTTTGCCGGTGAGTACGCCCCCGAAGTGCCCGGCGATTTCAGCGGGTCGTAGCGGTAACGCAGTGAAGCGATTATGCCGTGAGCCGAACAGGCCTAGCAGCAGCCGTACAACCAAGGTGAAGGCGGCCATCAGGCCGAAGATTGCGTGAAGTTGGAATAGCGGGTTGTCGTCATCGACGAGAAAGCCGATGGCCAGGGCGGCGGACAAGGAGCCGGCGAAGGACCAGTGAAACAGGCGGATGGGTAGATCCCAGATGATGACTTTATTCATGCGGAGGCGATTAGGTGAAACCGGGCACTATAGCGTCCGCTACCTTAGGAAATGCCTGCGCGCCGATTAGGGTTTTCTTATCTGCGCGCTCACCAGTGCCTAACTTTGAATAGACGTTGCCTGGGTTGTGTCCGCGAGTTTGACCGTTGATTCGACCGGTCTCGAATGCCGGTTGGGATTCGGGCACAAAAAAGGCGGGCCCGCTGGGGGCCCGCCGGAAAACCACCCCGCTTGGGGCTTGGTTACGGAGCGACCGGGGCTGATTTGGCCAGTTCAGCGGTCACCAGCTCGGAGAGGACTTCGCTGCCGTTGCGCGAGGCCGTGTAGGCCGCCAAACGGGTGCGCATCTCGGTGAATTTCGGCGAGGAGGGCTCGGCCGAAGGCAGCTTTTTGTCGGCGGCATAAACGATCAATCCCTGCTCGACGGTGGTCACCATCGGGGAGAGCGCGCCCTTGGGCAGGCTTTCGATGGCGTTGTAGATGCTGTAGTCGAGGTCCTGCGGGGGCTTGGCCAGGGTGAAGGCCGGCCAGCTCTTGGTGTCGAGTTTGGCGGGAATGCTGGCGGCACAGGCGGCCACGGCCTTGGCCAGGGTGTCACCGGCCTTCAGGCGTGCTTCCAGCGCACTGCGCAGGGCAACACCGGCCTCGGAGAAACGCTTGCGCTTTTCCGACTCCGTGAAGTCAGCGGTGACCCGGTCCTTGAC
>CAMBUJ010000187.1 GCA_945871005.1 Opitutus sp. GAS368
GAGGCGCGAAGTGGTCACGAAAGTCTCGTCGAGGAACACGTTGAGCGCGCCGGCGAGGAAGGGCAGTTCGCTGCGGTTGGTCACGTAGGCGGCCAAGTAGGCGGTTTCCTGCAGCTTGGGGGTGGCCTGATATTGGAGTACGGCGGGCAGGGTGACGGTGCCCAGTGGCAGGCGTTGCGCGGTGTTGTCGCTGGCCAGGGTGACCGGCGTGGCGATTTTGTAATTGGCGCTGGTGGCGGCCGACTCCAGCTGGGCGCTGGCATTCACGGCGGCGACCGCTTCCAGCGCGTTGCCCGCGGTGAAACCGTCAGCGGCGGCTGGCGCCAGCGCGCTCTCCATCAACTTGCGCTTGGCCTGAGGCAGGCCGCGGTCAAAGGACATCGAGCTGGCCTCCGACTTGGAGTAGGCCACCGGCCGGACGACATCGACCAGCCAGGGAGCGATTTCCGGGGCGGCCCCGCCGAGTCCGGGGCGGGCGGTGGACAGGGTCAGGCTGATGGCCTTCCAGTCTTCGCCAGTGGCGTTGCGCACCAGACCAAAGGCATCGAGTTCGACCTGGCGTTTTTCCGAGCGCAGGCGGGCGTCATAGGCGGGAGCCCACGAGGCGCCGGGCAGGCCGTAGCTCAGCGCGAGATCGAGTTTGCCGGGGGCTTGGGTGGCGAGGCGAACGGTGACGATTTTAAATGCGCGACGGGCCGGCTGGTGGCCGCGGAGCGTGTTTAACTGAGCCTGGGTGGCGGTTATTTTTTCGCCCAGGGTGGTGCGCTCGAGGTCGAGTTTTTGGGCGGCGGCGTCAAGGCGGGCGCGCTGGCTGGCGGAGAACCCGAGGAGTTTCTCGTAGTCTTCCAGCGCGGGCCGGGCCGGGGGTGTTTCGCCGGGGCGCGAGGCCACCGGCGTGGTCGAGACTTTTTCGATACTAGTGAGCAGGGCGCGTTGGGACTCCAACACCGTGCCCTGGTCGTTGAGGGCGCGCTCCTCACGGCGCAGGCCGAGGAGTTGGTCTTCGAGGGCCTTGATGCGCGCGTCGGGCTCAGCGGTGACGTAGGCGATGCGCGTGGTGATATCCAAAAGGGTGGCGGCAGTGGTGCCCTTGGCGGCGACCTGGACGGACTCGTCGAGGAGGGCGGCGGGCAGTTGCGCGAAGCTGATTTCGGTGGTGCCGGCGGGAACGTCGAGCTGGGCGGCGCTGCGCGTGACCACGGCGCGATCCGGATAAATGGTCGCGGCGGTCAGGGTTGATTCAGCGGGAATGGGGGCGGCGGAAGCGGCGGTGGCGTAAACCAGCGCGGCGCAGAGTAAGGGCAAATGGAGTAGGTTCATGGGGGCGAAGGAGCTGGGTGAGACTGCAACAAAGCGGAAACGATCCAAGTGCGTAAAAAAAACGGCGCCCGGTGAAGGGGCGCCGTTGGCAATTAGGGGGGCTGGACCGGGACTAGCCGAGCAGGGGAGGGGTAGTCGAGGGCGGGACGTTACCAGGTGTCGCTGCGGAAGGGGGCGGCCGGCAGGCCCTCGACGTTAAACAAACCGGCGAGCGGGGCGTTACGCCAGGCGTAGCGCACCGCCATCGGCACAGGCACGTCGCCACTGGTCACCATCACCGTGTCCTTTTCGATTTTGGCGGTGGCCGGCTTGAACACCTTGTCTTCGCCGGCCAGCTCGAAGCCGACCAGGGCGTTGAGCGGGGCGATCAGGCCGCCGTTGACCTCGGTGAAGCTGACCCGAAGGCCGGCCCCGGCGGGTTCGGCCTTGGCGAAGACCGGGCCGCTCGCGACGATCTTTTGGTCGTAGGTGCGGGCCAAGGCGAGGCGGGCGAGGCGGCGGCCGACGTCCTTTTTATTGCGAGGATGGATGTCGGTCACATTGCCGATATCGACGGTGACCGCCTGGCCGGTGGCGGGCAGGCTGAGGGTCTGGGTTTGGGCTTCGCGCAGGAAGGCCCAGGTGGTGTCGGTGGGGCTTTGATAGTTGGCCAGTTGGACCCAATAGAAGGGGAAATCACCCTGGGCAAACTGGGTGCGCCAGCCAGTGATCATCGCGGAGAACAGCGCACGGTATTCGGCGGCCTTGCCGGCGTTGGACTCACCTTGATACCAGATGGCGCCGCGCAAGGCGTAGGGGACGAGCGGGGCGATCATGCCGTTGTTGAGACCCGAAGGAGTGGCCTGGTGACCGGCGCCCTGGGGCTCGGCCGGCGCCTTCTTGGTGAAGGGCTGGCCGGCGGCCTTGGCGGCGGCCGCTTCGGTTTTCCACACGGCCAGGTCGGTCAGCTGTTTCGCTTTGGCTGCGGGATAGGCGGCAAGGGTCTTGGCCCAACCGCTGGCGACCGATTCGAAAGTGGGATCGGATTTGAGCGCGGCCGGGTCCATCCAGGCTTCGACCCGGGTGCCGCCCCAACTGCTATTGATGATGCCGACGGGCACGTTGAGTACCCGGTAAAGGTCGAGGGCGAAGTGGTAGCCGACGGCGGTGAAATCGCCGCTCGTCGCTGGGCTGGCGATTTGCCACTCACCGGTGGCGGTGGCGAGCGGGGCGTCGGCGACCTTTTTGGTGATCTTGATGTGGCGGATCAGCGGGTTAGCGGCCGAGCCGGCGATCTCGAGGGCGGCGTCGTAGGTTTTGGCCAAAGGCCACTCCATGTTGGACTGGCCCGAGGCGAGCCAGACCTCGCCGACCACCACGTTGGTGCGGGTGAGGGTGTTGTTACCCTTAACCACCAAGTCGGCGGGGATGGCGTTGGCGGGAAGCGCGGCGAGGGCGACGCGCCACTGGCCGGCAGAATCGGCGGTCGTGTCGACGGTTTGGCCGGCGAAGGTGACGGCGACCTTTTCGCCGGCGTCGGCCGTGCCCCAGATGGGGAGCGGCTTGTCGCGTTGGAGGACGGCATTGTCGGTAAACAGCGGCGCGAGCACGACATTGGCGTGCGCGGCGGCGCCGAGACTAAACAGGGCCAGGCAGACGAGGGGTTTACTCATGGGAGACGCACTCAGGCAGCCGGCGGAATCAGGGGCAAACGCATTTCGCAGCCGGTGCGGCCGCCCCGGTGCGCCGACCTTCGCGAAATCAGGTTGTCGCTGCCCCCACGACCCGTTTTTCTCCCGTCCATGCGTAACCCCCTCGTTTTCCTTGGCGTGTCCGTGTCGCTCTTTTTAGCCGGCTGCAGCACCCCACCGGAGGAGCGCCTCGAAGCCCCGGCCGCCAAGGTCGAAGACCTGAGCGTGAGCGCCGACGCCAGCTTGCTCACCCTGCGCTTTACCAACCCCAACATCGTGCCTCTGGTGGTCAGCAGCTCCACGCACAAACTGTCTTTAGATAACAACTACATCGGCGTCATCGACGACGCCGATCCGATCGGTCTCCCCCCCCAGGGCCAGGTGGTCCACCGCGTAAAATTGCCGCCCAAAGTCGCCCTGGCCGCCCAAGCCTACTTGCGCGACCACCCCGGCACCGTGCGCGCTTCCGTCAAAAGCGGACTGAACGTAGCCACCACTAACGATGACTCGGTTAGCCTGACCAGCTTGGGCAGCGGCTTGATCAAAAACCCGTAACGACCAAGCCCCGCGTCGTTGCCCCCAGCTCCTAGCTCGCAGCTCCCAGCTCCTAGCTCCTAGCTCTCAGCTCCTAGCCCCCAGCTCCCAGCCCCCAGCTCCCAGCTCCTAGCTCCCAGCTCCCAGCTCCCAGCTCCTAGCTACGCCTGCTTGTAACCCAAGACGCCTGCTCAGCGTCTTGGAGTGAGTTACCCCGTCAGTGTTTCACAGTCCGTCCGCCCACCCCAACGAATCGTATGTCCGACGATCACCACCCCAACCACCCCTGTTGCGGCATTTCGACCAACCCCGAGGATTATTTCCTCACCCGCCGCCAGTTTCTCAGCCGCGTGGGCATGGGCCTGGGAGCCCTCAGCCTCGCTTCCGTCATAGACCCGCTTTCCGCCTTCGCCGGCCCCGCTGCCGCGCCCCCCCGGCCGGCAGGCAACGGCAACCTGCTCCTGCCGCAAGCGCCCCATTTCCCCGGCAAGGCCAAGTGCATCATCCACATCTTTGCCCAAGGCGCGCCCTCTCACGTTGACACCTGGGACCCCAAGCCCGCCCTCAGCGCCCTCGACGGCAAAACCCTCCCCGGCGGAGGCGTGGCGATGGGCTCGCCCTTCAAGTTCACCCCGATGGGCCGCTCCGGCCTTGAGGTGAGCGAGGTGTTTGCCAAAACCGGCGCCCATGCCGACGACCTCGCGGTGATCCGCTCGATGTGGACGGACATCCCCGCCCATGACGTGGCCACCGTGTTTATGAACACCGGCTCGCTGCGCATCTCCAAGCCCAGCCTCGGCTCGTGGATCGTCTACGGACTGGGTACCGAAAACCAGAACCTCCCCGGTTTCATCTCGCTGCGCAGCGGCGGCCTGCCCCTGGGCGGTGCGGCCAATTACCAAGCCGCCTTCCTGCCCGGCGTGTATCAAGGCTCCAGCGTGAACACCCAGGCCACCACGGTTGAGCAGATGATTCAAAACATCCGCAACTCCTACCTGCCCGCCAGCGAACAACGCCGCCAGCTCGAGTTCGTCAAACAGCTCAACACCCTCCATGCTAACAACACGCAAAAAGAGGCCGCGCTCGAGACCCGCCTGCAATCCTACGAGACCGCCTTCCGCATGCAGACCGAGGCCACCGACGCGTTTGATATTTTAAAGGAAAACGAGGCCACCCGCGCCGCCTACGGCAACACCAACACCGGCCGCCAACTGCTCATCGCCCGCCGCCTGGTGGAGCGCGGCGTGCGCGTCGTGCAGGTCTGGCACGACGGCTGGGACCACCACCAGGACCTTCAGGTTAAACTTGGCGCCAAGGCCGCCGAGATCGACCAACCGCTCGCCGCCCTGCTCGCCGACCTCAAGCAGCGCGGTCTGCTCGACAGCACCCTGATCGTTTGGGGCGGCGAATTCGGCCGCAAGCCCACCAAGGATCGCAACGGCGACGACAAACCCGGCCGCGATCACAACGCCAAGGCCTTCTCCGTGGTCATGGCCGGCGGCGGGGTTAAAGGCGGGGTGGTCCACGGCGCCACCGACGACCTCGGTGCCGAGTCGATCACCGACAAAGTCCACGTCCACGACCTGCACGCAACGATGCTGCACTGCCTGGGCTTTGATCACACCAAGCTGACCTACCGCTTCAACGGGCGCGATTTCCGGCTCACCGATACGGCCGGTGAAGTCGTCCGCCCGATCCTCGCCTGATCAGCCTCCACCCCTCCGACTCGTTCTCGTTCACGTTCGCCCCGTCCGCCTCCTCCGCCCCGCCGCCGCACCGTCACCCCGCGTATGTGCCGCCCTCCTGCCCTCCTCACCCTCCCCCTGCTGCTGGCAGCCCTCGCCGGCATTGCCATCGCCGCGCCCGCTTCGGTGGCTCCGCCCGCGCCTCTGTCCCCGGCCGACCTGCAATTTTTCGAGACCAAAATCCGCCCCGTCCTCGACGACCAGTGTTACCGGTGTCACAGCGTGGCGGGCGGTAAAACCAGAGGCGGCCTGCGCGTCGATACCCGCGCCGCGCTGCTGGTCGGCGGTGACAGCGGCCCGGCGATTATCCCCGGAAAACCCGACCAAAGTCTGCTCATCGAGGCGATCCGCTACACCAATCCCGATCTGCGCATGCCGCCCAAGGGCAAACAACTTCCCGAGTCGATCGTCGCCGACTTCGAGGAATGGGTGCGCCGCGGCGCACCTGACCCCCGCACCACCGAGCCGAAGGCGGCCTCTTCGCCCGACGGCGCCCCCAGCGCGCACGCCTACACCCCGAACAAAAACCACTGGTCCTTTCAGCCGGTCGTCGTCCCGCCCGTGCCCGTCACCCGCCACCCCGGCTGGTGCAAAAATCCAGTGGACAACTTCATCCTCGAAGCCCTGGAAAAAGCCGGAATGCAACCCAGCGCCGCCACCGACCGGCGCACCCTCATCCGCCGCGTCACTTACGACCTCACCGGCCTGCCGCCCACCGATCCCGAGATTTACGCCTTCCTCAACGACCGCACCCCCGACGCCTTCGCCAAGGTCGTCGATCGCCTGCTAGCCTCCCCGCGCTACGGCGAACACTCGGCGCGCACCTGGCTCGACCTCGCCCGCTTCGCCGAAACCAAGGGTAGTTTTAAACGCGACCAAGACCCCCGCTATGTCGGCGCCTGGACCTACCGCGACTATGTCATCGACGCCTTCAACACCGACAAGCCCTACCCCGCCTTCATCACCGAACAACTCGCCGCCGACGCCCTCGTGCTCAAATCCCTCGAGCGCAAAACCCTTCCCGCCGACAAATCCCCCGGCGACCGCCGCATCCTCGCGGCCATGGGCTTTCTCACTTTGGGCAACCAATTCGACGGCAGCACCAACGACATCATCAACGACCGCATCGACGTCACCAGCAAAGCGTTCCTCGGGCTGACCGTC
>CAMBUJ010000188.1 GCA_945871005.1 Opitutus sp. GAS368
ATCCGGGACAAAACCTCCGCTCCAACGAACTGTGGTGTTCATTTTTTGTCGGAGTTTGGCCGCACATTGCCCGAAAAGTTGTCGTGATTTTTTCTGGATTGGGGCTTCTTTGCTTGTCGATATTAGTGTAGTTCTGGACGCCTTGGGCACTATCAAACTTCAGTGCCACCGTTTGGGGCGTGTTCAAATACCGGCTTGATTTGACTGTTTTGTTGAAGATCAGTGGATTGCTAGTTTTTGAGTATAACTACTTGACGACCCAAACCGCTCCGTCGACGAGCTTTAAGATTCTGCAAAAACATGAAATTGGGACTACTGATATCGAACTTAATCGCCATTCTTGCCGTACTCGCGACAACTCACATTTCTAATGAGGTTTTGTCTGCGGATGTTTATAACAATATCGGAATGCTTTTTCGCGGGGAATTGGTGGATAGTGCGAAAATCGAGCGCATGCTGCCGGCGCCCGAACTTGGTGCGCATGCGCAATTGGCTCGGTTTATTCTTCCTGATACGCAGCGTGGCAGTGGTTCCTTGATTGGGGGTACGGCTGTTTTTTTTCTTACGCTAAATGTCTTATTTTTAACTTATCTGATTATTAAGGATAAGCGATGTGGGAGGCGTGTCGTTTAAAACACCAGCCTTGGGAAATGATTTTTAGCGTATGAATATCGCTGGAGTCGGAAAAAGAACTACTCCGCCGCCGAACCACGCGCTAAGGGGAGTGAAGTGTATTTTTACGGGTTGTGCTCCCGGCGTGACGCTGCCTTGGAAGCACGTTCATCGCCGGGCTTAGGTTGGCCGAATCTCAAACTTGAAGCAGACGGGAAGTCTGTGCTGCTTTCCCCCGTTTTGACTTTTCTGCTAGGTGCGCGGGTTCGGAGCGGTGTGTCGCGGTTATTTTCGAGGAACCAAACCAACGACAGGGTCGCGGAGCGGGGCGATTCACCCCGTTTAGAGCGCAGCCGGCTCAGAACTCGGCGCTGAGGCTCAGGCCAAGGCCGAGGGTTTTGCTGGTGTAGGAGTAGTCGACCTCATCGTTACCCTGAGGCTTGCGGAAATCGTAGCTCGAATAGAGCCGGGCCGAGGCCCAGGGGCGGAGGGCGTAACTCAAACTCAGTCCAAAAGACGCGGAGATTTCACGCCGGTTTACCCCAGAAGTCGCTAACGCCGATTCCTGCCAATGGAGATAATCCGAGTAACTGACGCGCGCGGTCGGTCCAAGCGTCCATTTGCCCATCAGATAATAGTAGGCCGCGTCGACGGCATAATCGGTTTTGTCGTTCCGGTCATCGCGAAAAGCTCCTTCGCTGACGTCGGCGGTGGTCACGGAGTAACTCACGCTCGTACCCAAGCTAAGGATTTGGGTGTCGGAGAGGCCGATCATTTTGCGCAGGCTGATCGCCGGAGTGTGCGAGCGCAGGATTTGGTGGTAGTTGGTCGATGGATCGTTGCCGTAGACGGCATTGGTAGTGACGCCTAGGTTGGCCTCCCAGTTGGCCCCGAAGCGGTAACGCAGGCCGAGCGGCAGGGAGTAAGAGTCGAAATCCAGCGAGCTGAAGTCGAGCGGGCTAACGTCATGATCTTCGCCGATGCCATGGTAAAAGCGCTGGTAAACGAGACCGACCGAGGGGGTCAGCATGCCCTCGCCGAGGGCGATGGAATTGAACTCACCGCGCACGGAAACGGTTTGGGCCCAAATGAAGGCGTTTTCTTTGACCGAGCCAGGAGCAACTAGCGTGACGTTGTCGGTGTAGTAAAACTGGGTGTCGTAGGAGACGGAGATTTTGACCGGGCTGGTGCGTTTTTCGGCGATGCGCTGGTTGCCGGCGTCGGCGTCACCGGGGCTGACTGCGATGCCAGGAGCAACGGGAGGGGTGGCCGAGGGCGGCGTGGCCTGCTGGGCGCGGTCGATGATGGTTTGGCTGGCGTCGGCGGCGCAGAGGGCGGCGGGAGAGGCGAGCAAGGCGAACAGAAGCGGGAATTTCATTAAAAAGAGGCGAAGGAGAAGGGGCGGGTAAAGACTCTAAAAGCGAGGAGGATGCGTTCGGCTTAGCGAGCGGGGGGAGTGGGCATCTGGGCTGGGTTTTCCAAAGTGCCGATAGCGATGCGACCCTGGGTTGCCGTGGTGAAATTGGTTGAATCCAGCACCGATCCACCGCCGTAGGTCACATTATTGAAGTTCACCTTGCCCTGGATCTTGGTGGTGCCGAAGTTGGTCTGGCCCAGCGTGGAGTTAAGCGAGGCTACCGAGTTAGCAGGGAAGTTGATATTGGTCAGGTTGATGGTCGCAGCGGACATGGTGATGCTGCGGATGCCGTTGGAGAACATCGTGCCGGTAGTACTGTTTCCGGTGAGGTCAATTTGGTCGGCGGCGTGTAAGTACAGATCGTGGTTGGTGCCCACCGTGAAGGCGGGGTTAGCGCTCAGGCCCGAATTGTCGATTTTGAGAAATCGGGTGGCGCCAACGTGAAGATCTCCGCCCGAGGAGAAGAGAACGTTTACCATGTTTACGGGGGCGATATTGCCGTTGGTGAAAAAGAAACTGCTCGGGACGCCTGGGGTTACGTTGTAATTAAAGGAGAGTCCCGCTCCCGGGATCTGGGTTTCGTCGATGCGTTCGGTGGTGGCACGGAGCCCGGCGTCCAAAGCCCCGTAGGCGGTGAGCAGGCGATTGAGTCCTTGGACGTCGGCGCCGATGATCGAGACACCCCGATAGCCAATAATACCGAGCTCGCGCAGCACCTGTTTGTGGAAGGCGGGAAGGTTGGTGTAGGTGTTGATCGTGGCGATCAGGTCGGCGACGCGATCGGTGGTGTTGAGCAACTCATAGAAGGGGGAGGGCCCAGGGCCGGTGCCGCTGGGGTCATAGCCCCCGATGATCGCCGCACTTAAATCCAGATCGATCAAGGTGGAGAATTGTTCGTTAGTGAGCCCATTGAGGATCATATTGATATCGGCGAGCGGCCGGAATGAAGGCGAGGCTCCGATAATCAAGGGGTTGGCCAGCTCGTAGAAGTTGATTTTGCTGTCGTGGCCGATGTCCAAATAGGCGCGGGTGCGGGCGGGCAGGCCGTTGTAGACAGCGAGGGTGGAGACGAGTGAGTCGTGCGGAGTCGAGCCGGTTTCCGCGACGAGGAAGTTCTCTGGGAGTAACTCGAAGGAAAGGATGCGGCTGTCCTCCAGCGTTTGCTGGAGGGCGGGATTACTCAGGTAAAAGCCGGTCAATTGCTGGACACGCTGGAGGGCGGTCAAGCTGGTGTCGGCGTAGGTGTCACCGGCGGGGTGTTCGTAGAAAATATGGCCGAGATTGAGGGCGCGGGCGGCGGCTTGCTCGGCCGGGGTGAGCGAGTTGTAAAAAGCGAGTGTGCTACTGATGATGGATGAATTGCTCCGGGGCGGGCTGCCGAATTCGTTGAGCATGCGATCGCCCACGCCGAGTTGTTTGATAATCAGGCGATCGGCCTCGCTGACTGTGGCGGCGGCGAGGGCTTGAATGGCGAACAGCAGGTTGCTCCCGTTGCTATTTGGCGAAACATCGAAGTCTTTGACGACGGCGAGTTCGGTTGCCGACAGCCCCGCGATGGTGCTCAGGAAGCTCTGGGCTGTGGGGCTAGTGGCCAGATCGACGAGGTGGCGGCCCAAGCCAGCCGCTTTGATCAGGGCAATGTCGGTGGCGGTAAGCGGTGCCAGCAGGGCCTGAATGTAGGCCGTGCTGGTGTCCATGATTGCATCACCAGCGCCTAGGTCGATGATTAGGGCGCGCTCGGTGGCGGTCAGCGCGTTCCAGCTGGCGAGGGTGCGCGCGAAGGCGCCGGCGCTCCACTGGAGGGGATCGGGGGTGCTATCGAGGTTGACCAAGCCCGGGCCAGCCATGTCCTTTACCATGATAAAGGCGCCGAGGTTTTGCTGTTTGAGGCCGTTAAAGGCCGCCAGGTGGGTGCGCAGGTCGTTTTGGGTGAAGGCCAAGCCCGTATCGGGGTCGGGGTTGAGGACAAATACGGCGAGGTCGATTTCGTTAAGGGAGATTAGCAGGTTTTGGATGTCGCCGGGCAGGGCGAGGAAGGGGCCTTGAACTGTGGCCGGCAGGCGGGCGAGGAAAAGGTCGAGGGGGCTTTTGGCGGTGATCTCGGTGATGTTCGGCGGGGGCGGCGGGGGCAGGGTGGAGCCCGGAGGAGGGAGTAGGGGCGGCTTGGGTTCGGTCGTGCCGGTCGGGGGCGGCGGCAGTGGGTCGCCGGTGGGCGCAGGGGCAGGAGCGGGCTCACCGGTGGGCGGAGGAGGCGCATCGCCGGGAGGCGGAGCTTCGGCCGGGGGCGGAGCGTCGCCGGGGGCGGCTTCGGGAGGCGGGGCGTCACTGGTGTCGAGGGCGCCGGAGACCGCTTTTTGGGTTTCGGGCGAGAGGGTCACGCCCAAGTCCTTGGCGGCGGCCAGGGCGTTGTTGAGCGCCTCGGGGGCGACTTTGATGCCGGCGTCGATCGCGGTGGCGATGGCGGCGATGGTGGTTTCCGCGGCCTTTTGCGCGACCTTTTGGTCTTCGGGGGAAAGCTGGCTGAGGTTTTCGACCTTCTGGCTCTGGCCGTTGGCTTTGGTCACGGAGAGCTGGCCGGGGGCGAGGGTCATCTTGCGGCCGTCGCTGAAGTTAATCGAAATCGCGCCGTGGGCGACGACGATGGTCTGGATGCCCGCAGAGTTGATGCCGACGGTGTAGGTGGTGCCGCGCGCGCCGGCCAAGCCGCGGGCGGTGCGGATGCTGTAATCGTAGGTGACGCCCTCGGGTTTTTGCAGGTCGGAGACGACCGAGCCCTCTTTGAGGTCGAGCACCACTTTTTGGGTGACGTTGGCGTCGGAAGTGCGGTTTTCCGAGGCGCTTTCGAGCAGCAGGGTGGTGTTGGGAGTGACGATGGATTTGATCCCGGGCATCGGGGTGAGAACGAGGCGACCGTCGGCCCCGGTGACGATGCGCGTGCCGATGATGATCGTCTCGCCCTTGACGGCGGGGCGCAGGGCGGGTTCTTCGGGGCGCTGGACCGAAGCCGCGCCGCTGACAAAAACCACACGCACGCTTTGGGCGGAAAGCTCGATCAGGCCGCAAAACAGCAGACCAAGGACAGTTAAAGGGGTAATAAGTCTCATAAATCTTTAACAATTGTTTCGTCTAAGTGCGGGAGTGATACAAGTGATTTTACTTCAAGTGAAAATTTCTACCCTTACCCCTGCCTTTTTACTTAAAATTTCCCCCGTTTGGCGTCTGCGCCTGGGTGCAAGCGTGTTGATTGGCCTGGCGGTCTGGTTAACCACGGGGGTGCTACCGATGCGGCGTCTGGAGTGGTTGACGGAGGACAACCGGCTGCAGTTACGCGAAAAATGGAGTTTTGTGCCGCCGAGCGGGCAGGTGGTGCTGTTGGAAATCGACCAGAAGTCATTGGACATCCAGGGGAAATGGCCGTTTGACCGCCAGACGCATGGCCAAATTATGGAGTGGATGGGGAAATTCCCCGAGGTGCGTCCTGCGACCATGAGCTGGGACTTTGTTTTTCTTGATGAAGACCGGGATCCGGCTTCAGACCAGGCGTTTGCAGCCTCCTTGGTTGGAGTGGGGTATCCGATCACAATGGGGGCGACCGCGACCCAAGCGGGGCGGGGTATTTTAGCGCAAGGCCGACCGGCCAAGACGCTCGGGCTCACGAAGCCACTGGGGATACCGCCAGAGCTGTTAGCTGGCCTGGAGGATATGAAGGGGCTGCTGATTCCGATCAATCCGCTGCTGGGGGTGACGCGCTTTGCCCTCTTGGATGCCGACCCAGAGGATGACAGCATCATTCGGCGAATTCCTTTTATTACGCGGATCGGTGACCGCGTCTACCCCAGTTTAGTCCTCGGCACGCTGATGTCGTATTGGAAGGTGGAGCCAACGGCGATGACGTTAAAACCGGGTGAGGCCCTCGTGCTGCATGCCCCGGACGGTGATCGGGTCATACCGATTGATCGGCAGGGGTATTACCACCTCAACTACCGCTATGAGGTGGCTGACCGAGTGGCTAAGACCGGCGGAATTGAAGCGGTTTCGTATCAGGACGCCTTTGAGGTATTGGTGGATTGGATGACACTAGGAAAGTCGGAGAAACCCCTGCCCGTAGCAGGAAAGATCCTGGTGGTGGGGCAGACTGCGAGCGGGTTAACCGATATCGGAACGAGCCCATTGCGTTCAAAGAGCGGCAAGGTGCTGGTCCATCTCAATGCCATGGAAAACATCCTGCGCGGGGACTACCTGAAGCGCACGGCGCTTTGGCCGGTGTTGGTGGGGATGTTGCTGGTCGGTCTGCTCGCGGCATGGCTACTGGATAAATACCGCACGCTGTATTTTTT
>CAMBUJ010000189.1 GCA_945871005.1 Opitutus sp. GAS368
GCGCGCAAGCGCCTCGACCTGGTCCGCACCGACGAGGACAACCCCACCGTCCCTGAGAAAAAGCCCAAGGCCGAACGCGCCCCGCAGTTGGGCGATTACACGATCCATACCTCCGAAAAAGGCTTTTCGAGTATCCGCCAACTGAGTTCAGGTGAGATCATGCACTCGGTGAACCGACCCGAGGACGAGGCGCAGGCCCTCTACATTGACCAATCCTACCTGGCTGCGCGGCTCTTGAAGCGGGCCGATGACGACACCGCCGAAATCGTCCTTTGGGACGTGGGCCTCGGCGCGGCGCACAACGCCATGGCAGCGCTGCGTTGCTTTGAAAACGTGTTGGCCGAGCACGGCCCGGCGGCGGTGCGGCCGCTGCGCATCGAGAGTTTCGAGTGTGATCTCGACCCGCTCAAGCTGGCGGCCAAGCACCCGCACCAGTTCCCCCACCTGCGCCACGGCGCACCCTACCGCCTGCTGGAAAACGGCAACTGGTCGCACGCCTCGGGGTTGCTCACGTGGGAGCTGCGCCAGGGAGATTTCCTCTCGTTTATCGAAACGAGTCCCGCGCCCGACGTGATTTTCTACGACCCGTTTTCGGCTAAAACTGACACCGGGCTGTGGACGGCGGCGGTGTTCGCGCGCATCGCCCGCCAGTGCGGCGGCAAGGCGGCGGAGCTGTACACGTATTCGAATTCGACGGCGGTGCGGGTGGCCTTGTTGACCGCGGGATTCTGTGTGGCCGAGGGGGCGGGCACGGGGCCGAAGGCTACGACCACGATCGGGTTTACCCAACTGGAGTCGATCGCCAGCCACCCGCTCGCGCCCAAGGCGCTGGGTGAAGAGTGGCTGGTGCGCTGGCGGCGCAGCGGATCCAAGTTCCCCGCGAGCCTGTCCGAGTCAGAGCAGGCGGCCTTTGCCGCCCAGTTCGAAGGCCACCGGCAGTTCAAATCCTTGTCCCACTAAAACCATGATACCGGTCTACGTTTTTGACACCAAGCCCTACGACCGCGAACCGCTGCAGCGGGCCTCCGCCGGAATGGAAATTGAGTGGCGTTTTCTGGAGTGCCGGCTGTCGGCTGAAACGGTGTCGGCGGCGCGCGGGGCGCACACTGTCTGCACCTTTGTTAACGACCGGCTCGATCGGCCGTGCCTTGAGGCCCTCGCCGCCCTGGGGGTGAAGCACATCGCGTTACGCTGTGCCGGCTTCAATAGCGTCGATCTCCCTGCGGCCAAGGAGCTCGGCTTGGCGGTTACCCGCGTGCCGGCCTACTCGCCCTACGCCGTGGCCGAGCATGCGATCGCCCTGCTGCTCGCGCTTAATCGGAAAATCCCCCGCGCGAACAACCGGGTGCACGATCTTAACTTTTCGATCAACGGGCTGGTGGGCATCGACCTTCACGGCAAGACCGCCGGCATTTACGGCACGGGTAAAATCGGCCGGGTTACCGCGCAAATCCTGCGCGGGTTTGGCATGCGGGT
The DNA here is from genome assembly GCA_945871005.1 of Opitutus sp. GAS368. GTDB lineage: Bacteria > Verrucomicrobiota > Verrucomicrobiia > Opitutales > Opitutaceae > Rariglobus. The sequence continues at coordinate 1,477 of CAMBUJ010000189.1, forward strand.
TCTCGCCTTCGATGTGTTTCCGTCCGTCGAGTGGGCGCAGCACTACGGCGTGGAGTACACGGATGCGCAGACCCTGATCCGCGAGGCCGCCGTACTCTCCTTACACACGCCGCTCACGCCGGAGACGCACCACCTGATCCGCCGGGAAACCCTCGAGCTGATGCAGCCGGGGGCATTTTTGATCAATGTCAGCCGGGGTGCGTTGATTGACAGCAGTGCGCTGATTGACGCCCTCAAATCAGGCCGGCTGGGTGGGGTCGGGCTGGATGTCTATGAGGAGGAGGAAGGCGTGTTTTTCGAGGATTTCTCCGGCCAGATTCTGCAAGATGACGTACTCGCCCGCTTGCTGACATTCCCCAACGTGCTCATCACGGCCCACCAAGCGTTTTTAACCCAAGAAGCGCTGGCCGAAATCGCCCGAGTCACGGCGACCAATATTCACGCTAGGGGACATGGGCAGCCTTTCTTAGCCGAGACCGCTTTGCATTAAACCTGAGTTCCGCAGGTGGCGTCGATGAGGCGACGCAACCAGCGGGGTAGCCCGACCGGGCAGGCTGCGCTTACTTCTTAACCGGAACGTGGGCGGCCTGGCGGAGGACCTCGCTCTTGGAAATCTTTAGGCCGTGGGCTACTTTATTGACCCGCACCGCTTCCGCGGGAGTGAGCACGGTGACGCGCTCGGTGCCGTCGCGATCGACCCACTCCACGTGGTGGGGCTTTTGACGCGAGGTTTTGACCAGGTCGGTGAGAAAGGAGAGTTCGTCTTCAGGCAGCGTGAGCATGGGCCGGAATTGACCGGCAGATTCCCCCTAGGTCAACGCCGCACGTTTTCGACATAAGGACACCGTGACGGTAAAAAATCCGATGGATCATGCTTTCCACGAGAGCGGGGGTGTTGTTGGGTAGGCACGGCCCGGGTGACGGAGGCGCGCCAGGTTTTCAGTCAGGTCATTGACAGCCCGCGCGGGCAGATCGTGAACCGCCGCACACTGCCTAAAAAGGTGGAGACTGACATTGCCGCGCTGCTGGCCTTGTTGAGCGATCTTGCCGGCCTGGTGCTGCAATTCGATGCCCAGGCTGACGGACCGCGGCTGATTGAGGAGTAGCAACGCGGCCCGTTTTCGGGTGCTTTTCGGCTCGCTGGTTACACTGTGTATGCCTACCTGTTTGCAGGCCGTGCCTGTACCTTTCGATGGTCTAAAAACAGTTATTAACCCAAACTAGCCGTGTTCACTGTATGCATCCCCGTCCTGTTCCGCTGGCTGGCCTTAACCTTGGGGCTGTTGGCTCCGGTTATCGTGAGGGCTGACGTGATTGCAATGTACATGACAGGTAACGAAGTACCTCTAAGCGTGAACGGATTTACCGCCTCGGGAAACTTCGTGAATTTCGCGCTCAATTATGCGCCAACGCCGGGCACGCAACTGATGGTGGTGGAAAACACGGGCTTAGCCTTTATCGACGGAACGTTCATTAACCTGGTACAAGGACAGACGGTCGCGCTGACCTACAACGGAACACCTTACAATTTCGTGGCCAACTACTACGGCGGTACAGGCAACGACCTGGTGCTGGTGTGGAAAGAGGCGCTGCTTTATGCTTGGGGGGAAAATGGCACAGGCAAGCTGGGTATCAACAGCACGACCAATAGTCTTGTGCCGGTGGCCGTGACAAATTCGGGGGTGCTCGCCGGCAAGACAGTGGTGTCCATGTCCGCAGGTTATAACCACAGTGTGGCAGTCTGCTCGGACGGCACGGTGGCGACCTGGGGTTATAGCGCCTACGGCACTAGCAGTCGTGTGCCGGAGGTGTTGGCAAACACGGGCGTGCTATTTGGAAAGACCGTGGTGGCCGTAGACGCGGGGGCTACATATTCTGTGGCACTCTGCACGGATGGCACGGTGGCCGCTTGGGGGGCCAATGCTTCCGGCCAGCTGGGCGATAACAGCACGAGTTACAGTTCAGAGCCCGTGCCGGTGACTACCACGGGGGTACTCTTCGGCAAGACCGTGGTGGCCGTGGCCGCGGGTTACAGCCACAGTGTGGCCCTTTGCTCGGACGGCACGCTAGCCGCTTGGGGGGCCAATGATTCCGGCCAGCTGGGCAATGACAGCACGACATTCAGTTCAGTGCCCGTGGCGGTGACAAAAACGGGTGTACTCTCCAGCAAGACCGTGATTGCCGTGGCCGCGGGTTCGAATCACAGCGTCGCACTTTGTTCGGACGGCACCGTGGCGACATGGGGCTCGAATAACTTCGGCCAGCTGGGCAACAACAGCACGATTAACAGTAATGTGCCCGTGGCGGTCCATAGGGTAGGGGGGCTCGGAGGTAAGACTGTGGCGGGCTTGGCTGCGGGTGGGAACCATACCATCGCACTCTGCTCGGATGGCACGATGGCCTCTTGGGGCGGGAGTTACTATGGGCAGCTGGGCAATGCCAGCATCTCTTGGTCTTCCAGTTCAGTACCCGTGGCGGTGGACAGGGCCGGGGTGCTCGTCGACAAGACCGTGGTAGCCGTGGCCGCGGGCGCTCACCACAGTGTGGCCCTTTGCTCGGACGGTACTGTTGCGACCTGGGGCGGAAATTCTGACGGCCAGTTGGGCAACAACAGCACGATTAACAGTAATATGCCGGTGGCGGTGACGAAATCGGGTGGGATTCATTTCTACGGGCTCTTCCACGGATCGACGGGGTACCATGGCTTGGCACTGGTGGCGTTAGGGCTAGAATCGCCTTCAACGCTGGCCTACACGAGAAACTCCGCGACCTATGCCAAAGACACTTCGATCACCAACAACATGCCGAGCAGCAGTGGTGGTCCGGTTGATTCCTACTCAATATCGCCTTCCTTGCCGGCCGGTCTAACGTTCAACACTTCGACGGGTATAATCAGCGGCACGCCGACAGCGGTATCCGCAACCGCCAGCTACACAGTGACCGCGACCAACAGCGTCGGATCCACGACGGCCACGGTCGTGATCACGGTGAATGGCCCGAATTTGGACGCTTGGGCCAGTGGTTACGGCCTGACGGGACCCACCGCCTTAGCCACTGCCGATCCTGACGGTGACGGGGCTCCTAATCTCATCGAATATGCGCTCGGGCTGAATCCAACGTTCGCGGATTCCAATCCCATGCAACTGAGCCAAGTCTCCGTGGACGGCAGTACCTACCTTCAGCTGAGTGTCATTCGCAATTCGGCGGTGACCAACGTACTGATCGAGGGATTAAGCGCCGGAACGCTTTCCAACCCGGACGGTTGGAGCACGCTCACTACGGTGATTGAAGCGAACTCGGCCTCAGTTTTCACCGTGCGTGATTCCTTGCCGATCGGAACCCATGGCAAGCGCTTCCTTAAACTTAGCTTTACGCTGCAATAGCGCGCGCCAAAAAAGGGGTTGGGCCAAACAGGGGGTGGGGCGCTACACGGATACATCCACGGCCAACTTTCACGATTTTACCCCGTGCTTTGGTTTATGTATTCATGTAACGGCCCGACAGGCGAACTCTTGCGCGACTTGCTGGGGCGCGTGGATCGAGGCGAACTTGGTACCTAGCCTGCACTCCGATACTGGAGAGTTGCGCACAAAAAAGCCCGCCGGTTGAGGGCGGGCTGGATGTGCGAGGTTATCACGGCTTAACGCCGATCCCCTTCGCTTAAATCGCGTGGATCGCGCTCTTACTCACCGCCATCGCCGCTTCCTTGACCGCCTCCGACATCGTCGGGTGGGCGTGGATCGTGCGGGCCAAATCTTCGGCGCTGCCACCGTATTCCATGTGCGTGACGATCTCGCTGATCAGTTCGCCTGCATTCTTACCCAGGATTTGCGCGCCGAGGATGCGGTCGGTTTTGGCGTCGGCGATGATCTTCACGTAGCCGTCGCCGGCGTCGTTGGCCAACGCGCGGGCGTTGGCGGCGAAGTTGAACTTGCCCACGTTGATCGCCAGCCCCTTGGCCTTGGCGGCGTCTTCACCCAGGCCCACAGAGGCGAGCTCGGGGTCGGTGTAGACAATCGCCGGCATCAGATCCCAGTTAACATGGCCGTGCTTGCCGGCGATCCACTCAGCGACCGCGATGCCGTCTTCCTCGGCCTTGTGCGCGAGCATGGGGCCATCGATCACGTCGCCAATCGCCCACACGCCGGCGGCGGTGGTCTTGAGGTGGGAGTCCACCTGGATGCGCTTCTTGTCGGTCAGGGCGACGCCGGCGGCGGCGAGGTTGAGGTTGTCGGCAAACGGGCGGCGGCCCACGGCGACAAGTACCTTGTCGGCGGGGAACTCGAGCACTTTGCCCTCACGCTCAGCGGTGAGCACGCCGTTGGCGAAGCCGGTGACTTTGGCGCCGCACTCGATCTTGAGCCCCTGCTTTTGCAGCAGGCGGGTGAAGTTGCGTACGATGTCGTCGTCGAAGGTGGCGGCGATTTTGGGAAGGAATTCAACCACTGTGACCTCGGCGCCGAGACGCGCCCAGACCGAGCCGAGCTCCAGGCCGATCGCGCCGCCGCCCACAACCACGAGCTTTTTGGGAACGGTGGTCAGGGTGAGGGCTTCGGTGCTGGAGATGACCGTCTCGCCGTCGAATTTCATGAACGGCAGCTCGACTGCGGCCGAACCAGTGGCGATGACGATGTTTTTGGCGGTGAGTTGCTGGTCGCCGACCGCGACGGTGGAGGCGGAGACGAAGGCGGCCTCGCCAGTGATGACGGTGACCTTGCGGGCCTTGGCGAGGGCGGCGACGCCACCGGTCAACTTGCTGACGATGCCGTCCTTTTTCTTGAGCATGGCGGCGACGTCGATGGAGACGCCGTCGATTTTAATGCCGTGTTCTGCTGCGTGTTTTTGCGCGAACAGGAAGTGCTCGGA
>CAMBUJ010000190.1 GCA_945871005.1 Opitutus sp. GAS368
GCCGCCCAACGGGTGGACACCGACGCCCCGCTGCTCGATGCCGCCGGTAAACCCGTGCGCCTGATCGCCGGCGACCTCAACGGGGTCGAGCACTCCTCGCAGATCCGGCGCGCGATGAAGGCCGTGGTCGACCTGTTGGAGGTGACTTCGCCTGACCGCAAAAAGCGCCTACAGGCGGTGCAGACGATCGGCTTTGCCCAGGATCCGCTCCAGCTTATCGGGCTGCAAAAACGTATCCCGCTGGAGACCGACCCCGACGTGTTGCGGGCGCTGCGCGAGGCCGTCGCCGTCACCCGGCTCAAGTTGCCCGATTCCGCCGGAAAACTGGCGGCGCTGGCCGAGCTTAAAACGCTGCATTCACTTTCCAGCTACGACTTGGTTCGCGCCGCCCAGCGCGAGGCTGAGGCCGCCAACGACAAGCCGGTGGCGGAAGCCGCCAAATCCGCGCTCTGGTCGATCGATAACCACAAATCCAACGTCAACTTCTTCGGCACCCTGTTTCGCGGCCTCAGCCTCGGCAGCATTCTGCTGATCGTGGCGATTGGCCTAGCCATCACCTTCGGGTTGATGGGCGTGATCAATATGGCGCACGGCGAGATGATCGCGGTCGGCGCCTACACGACCTACGTGGTGGAAAACGTGTTCGGCTCTGGCGTCACCCTGCCGTTCTTCGGCTTCAGCCTGGCCATCCCGGGCATGCACACCAGCGGGGCGCTCTATCAGTCCTATTTTCTCTTCGCATTGCCGCTGAGTTTTGTCGCAGCGGCGCTGGTTGGAATCGCCCTAGAGCGGAGCATTATCCGCTTCCTCTACCGCCGCCCGCTGGAAAGCCTGCTGGCCACCTGGGGCGTTTCGTTGCTCCTGCAGCAGGGGCTTAAGCTGATGTTTGGATCTAACAACGTCCAGGTCAGCAGCCCGAGTTACCTCAGCGGTAACTGGACGGTGAACGACATCATCTTCGGCTGGAACCGCGTCTTCGTGATCGGTTTCGCCGCGCTGATCGTTTTCGGCGTGTGGCTCATTTTGACCAAAACGCCACTCGGCCTGCTCATCCGTGCGGTCATGCAGAACCGCGCGATGGCCTCGTGCATGGGCGTGCGCACCGAGCGGGTGAACATGCTCACCTTCGGGTTGGGCAGTGGGCTGGCCGGTTTGGCCGGTGCGTTTATCAGCCAGATCGGCAACGTCGGCCCGTCGCTCGGGCAGAACTACATCGTCGACTGCTTCATGACGGTGGTGGTCGGCGGGGTGGGCAACTTGGCTGGCACAATCTACAGTGCGCTCGGTATCGGTTTGGTGGATCAGGCGCTCCAGCAAATCCTGCTCAATCCGGTGCTCGGCAAGATCCTCGTTCTGGGGGCGATCATCTTGTTCCTCCAATGGCGCCCGTCCGGCCTGTTCGTCACCCGCAGCCGCAACCTCGATGATTAAAAGTAGCGCAGACTTCCAGTCTGCATGGATCCGAAAAACCGATACACTCAAGCAGACTGGAAGTCTGCGCTACTCTCCTAACCACACGCCCTTTCGCTCCCAATTTCCGTCCGCATGCCTTCCCTGTCCAAACGCCATAAAATCGAACTGATCGCCGTCGGGCTGATCGCGCTGTTTTTCATCGTGATCTTCCCGCTGCTCAACGCCCAGGGCGTGGTCAGCAACTTCACCATCAACCTGTGGGGGAAATACCTCTGCTACGCCCTGCTGGCCATTTCGGTGGACCTGCTCTGGGGCTACACCGGACTGCTCAGTCTCGGCCAGGCGCTGTTTTTCAGTTTAGGCGGCTACATGATGGGCATGTACCTGATGCGCATGATCGGCGACCTCGGCCAATACAAGAAGCCGATCCCCGATTTCCTCGTGTTCCTCGGCTGGACCGATCTGCCCAAGTTCTGGGTGCCCTTCGCGAGCTTCCCCTTTGCCAGCGCGATGGTGCTGCTGGTCCCCGGCCTGCTCGCTCTGGTGTTCGGCTTTCTCGCTTTTCGCTCCCGGATCAAGGGCGTGTATTTTTCCATCCTTACCCAGGCGCTCACCTACGGCGCCTCACTGATGTTTTTCCGCAACGACATGCTGATGGGCGGCAATAACGGGTTCACCGATTTTAAATTCATCCTCGGCTACGACCTGCGCGACGCCGTTACCCAACGCGGGCTGTTCATCGCCACCGCCGTGATCCTGCTGGTGGTTTACGTCGCGTTGCGCCTGCTCAGTTACACCAAGTTCGGTCTGGTCCAGCGGGCGATCCGCGACGGCGAAAACCGGGTGCTCTTCAGCGGCTACGCCACCGCCCATTTTAAACTTTTCATTTTCCTCATCGCCGCGCTCATCGCCTCCGTGGCCGGCGCGCTTTACGTGCCCCAGGTCGGCATTATCAACCCCTCGGAAATGACCCCGGACAAGTCGCTCGAAGCGGTGGTCTGGTGCGCGGTTGGTGGGCGCGCCACCTTGGTCGGCCCGATCATCGGTGCAATCGGCGTCAACTCCCTCAAGAGCTGGGCCTCGCGCGCTGCGCCCGACTACTGGTTGGTGATTCTCGGCGGGCTTTTTGTGGTGGTCGTGCTGCTCTTGCCCGGCGGCATTGTCAGCATTCCCGGCCGCCTGAAGGAGCTCTGGAAACGGTGGTCGAAAAAGCCCGCCCAGCCCTCCTCCGATTCCACTCCGTCCGCCTAAGCGCCCTCCGCCATGAACAATAAATACATGCTCACGGTCGAGGACGTCTCCAAGACCTACGATGGGTTTAAGGCCATCACCGACCTCAATTTTTACCTCTTCGAGGGCGAGTTGCGCACCGTGATCGGCCCGAACGGCGCCGGCAAATCGACCTTCTTCGACCTGATCACCGGCCGGGCCAAGCCTGACACCGGCAAGATTGAGTTCGGTATGAACACCGATCTGATTACGATGAACGAGTACGAGATCAACCGTCTCGGGATCGGGCGCAAATTCCAGACGCCGTCCGTCTTCACTGAGCACACGGTTTACAACAACCTGGTGCTTTCCCTGGTCGGTTCGCGCGGGGTGTTCGCCTCGATTTTTAAGCGCCTTTCCTCGACCGAGCGGGACCGCATCGACGAGTTGCTCAAGCTCGTCCGCCTCGACGGTAAACGTGACTGGAAGGCCGGCATGCTCGCCCACGGCGAAAAGCAGTGGTTGGAGATCGGCATGCTGCTCGCCCAGGACCCGAAAATCCTCCTTGTGGACGAGCCCGCCGCCGGCATGACCGACGAGGAAACCCACCGCACCGGCGAACTGCTCATTTCGCTCGCCGGCAAACACAGCATCATCGTCATCGAACACGACATGACCTTCGTGAAACAAATCGCCCGCAACGGCATGGTCACCGTGCTCCACCAGGGCAGCGTGCTCTGCGAGGGCAAGTTCGACGACGTTCAGTCTAACCCCAAGGTCCGCGAGGTTTATCTCGGCCGCGGCAAAAGCGGCGGCAAGTAACCTGAACACCATGCAAACTGCATCCGCTCCTCTTTCGGCGCCCGCCGCCGCCCCGCGCCCCTCGCTACTTGAAGTCTCCTCGGTCGAAACCGACATCGGCGGCTCGCGCATTCTGCGCGGCGTCAGCCTGGAGGTGCGCGCCGGCGAACTGGTCGCGTTGATGGGCCGCAACGGCGTGGGCAAAACCACCACGTTGCGCTCCATCACCGGCCTGCGCCCGATCCGCTCCGGCTCGATCACCCTCGACGGCCAGCGCATCGACAAACTCTCGATCGACGCCCGCGCCCGCGCCGGCATCGGCTACGTCCCCCAGGGCCGCGACATTTTCCCTCACCTGACCATCGAGGAAAACCTGCGCGTCGGCCTGGTGGTGCATAACCGCAAAGGGGCCGAGGCCCGCGAGGCGCTCGACCGGGTGTTCACGCTTTTCCCGGTGCTCAAGGACATGCTCGGGCGCAAGGGTGGCGTGCTCTCCGGCGGACAGTAGCAGCAGCTCGCCATTGGCCGGGCGCTGTTGACCAAGCCCAAGTTGCTCATCCTCGACGAGCCCACCGAGGGCATCCAGCCGTCGATCATCGACCAGATCGGCGACACCCTCAAAAAGCTCAAAGTCGAGGGACTGAACCACAACTACGCCGAGGAGGTTCAGCACGCCATCAGCGCGCTCAAATCAGAGGGAAACCTCGCGATTCTGCTGGTCGAGCAGTACGTCGATTTCTGCCGCGAAATCGCCGACCGCTTTTACGCGATGGACCGCGGCGTCGTCACCATCTCCGGCCCGATCGCCACCCTCACCGACGAGGTGGTTAAAAAGCACCTCCAGGTCTGATTTCGTTGAAGTAGCGAGTAGCGGGTAGTGAGTAGCGAGCATTCCGAGCCGCCGACTACTCGCTACTCGCTACCCACTACTCGCTACTGTTTCGCTACCCGCTACTCACTACCCGCTACTCGCTACTTCAAAAATGCACCTCACTCCCCGCGAACGCGAAAAGCTCCTCATCGTCACCGCCGCCGACCTCTCCCGCCGTCGCCAGGCGCGCGGGCTGAAGCTCAATTACCCCGAGGCCATAGCCATCATTTCCTACGAGATCATGGAGGGCGCCCGTGACGGCAAAACCGTCGCCGAGCTGATGAGCTTCGGCACCACCATCCTCAAGGCCAGCGACGTCATGGAGGGCGTGCCCTCGATGATTCACGACGTGCAGGTCGAGGCCACGTTCCCCGACGGCACCAAACTCGTCACCGTCCACAATCCCATCCGCTAAAAAATGATCCCCGGCGAAATCATCCCGGCGGCCGACGCGCCTGCGCTCGACGCCAATCTCGACCTCGAAACCAAGGTGATCGAGGTGGCCAACACCGGCGACCGCCCGATCCAGGTCGGCTCGCATTATCACTTCTACGAGGCGAACGCGGCGCTGCGTTTCCCCCGCGAAACCGCCCGCGGGTTTCGCCTCAACATCCCGGCCGGCACTGCGGTGCGCTTCGAGGCCGGCGACACCAAGCAGGTCGAGCTGGTCGCCCTCAGCGGCCTGCGCGAAGTCTGGGGCCTCAACGCCAAGATTAACGGCAAACTCTGATTTTTTGAAGTAGCGAGTAGTGGGTAGTGAGTAGCGAGCATTCCGAACCGCCGACTACTCGCTACTCACTACTCGCTACTCGCTACTTTTCCCAAATCCCATGCCGCTCAAACTCACCCGCCGCCAATACGCCGAGATGTTTGGTCCCACCGTCGGTGACCAGGTCCGCCTCGCCGACACCGAGCTCTTCGTCCAGGTCGAGCGCGACCTCATCGCCGAAGGCGGCGGTTACGGTAACGAGATCAAATTCGGCGGCGGCAAGGTCATCCGCGACGGCATGGGCCAGTCGTCCACTGCCACCGATGCCGAGTCGCTCGACCTCGTCATCACCAACGCGCTCATCCTCGACGCCCAGCTCGGCGTGATCAAAGCCGACATCGGTATCAAACACGGATTGATCGTCGGCATCGGCCACGCCGGCAATCCCGGCATCCAACGCGGACTCGGCTCGGTTTACCCCGACCCGAAGACCGGCCAGAAAAACCCCATGATCGTCGGTGCCGGCACCGAGGTGCTCGCCGGCGAGGGCTGCATCATCACTGCGGGTGGCATCGACACCCACATTCACTTTATCTGCCCGCAGCAGATCGACGAAGCCATCAGCTCCGGCATCACCACGATGATCGGCGGCGGCACCGGTCCGGCCCACGGCACGCTCGCCACCACCTGCACGCCCGGCCGCTGGAACCTCCATCGCATGCTGGAGGCCGCCGAGTCTTACCCGATGAATTTGGGCTTCCTCGGCAAGGGCAACTGCGGCACCGCCCAGCCGTTGCGCGACCAGGTGCTGGCCGGCGCGATCGGGTTAAAACTCCACGAAGACTGGGGCACCACGCCGGCGGCAATCGACACCTGCCTCGGCGTGGCCGAGGAATTCGACGTCCAAGTTGCCATCCACACCGACACGCTCAACGAAGCCGGTTTCGTCGAGGACACGCTCGCCGCCTTTAAAGGCCGCGCGATCCACACCTACCACTCCGAAGGTGCCGGCGGTGGACATGCCCCCGACATCATCCGCGTCTGCGGTGAGGCCAATGTGCTGCCGTCGTCCACCAACCCGACGCGGCCTTTTACGGTTAACACGATCGACGAGCACCTCGACATGCTGATGGTCTGCCACCACCTCGATCCGAAGATTCCCGAGGACGTCGCCTTCGCCGAGTCGCGCATCCGTCCGGAGACGATTGCCGCCGAAGACCGACTGCACGACCTCGGGGCGATTTCGATGATGTCGTCGGACTCGCAGGCGATGGGCCGGATAGGCGAGGTCATCTGCCGGACGTGGCAGACCGCGCACAAGATGAAGCTGCAGTTTGG
>CAMBUJ010000191.1 GCA_945871005.1 Opitutus sp. GAS368
CTTTTAAAATGATCTCTGCGCGCGTGCGTTCAAACCGCGTCCGGAAGGTAAATCAAACCAAACGTCTCCGCTTTAGCGGCCCCGGTAAAGATGCGCCACAAATCCACCGCCAGTTGCCGCGCGATCGCCACCACCGCCTTCTTCCTTGAGGCAGCGTTCGGCGTCGCACTGTAAAGCACATGCGCCCATTTCTTGAGCGGCCTGTAGTCAGGTTGCCAGCGCATCATCCGCCACACCATCTCCACAAGCATTGCTCGCACTCGCGGATTCCCGCATTTGCTCACACTTCCCGACCGGCGTTTGCCTCCGCTGCTGTGTTCGCGTGGACACAATCCCGTGTAACTAGACACCTGCCGCCGGTTGTTGAACCGACCCCAATCTCCAACTTCTCGCCGCAAAATCTCAAACGTCAACGGTCCTACGCCACGCGGAATTTTCCTCTCCCTCGCCGCCTCCTGCAGCTGGTGCATCAACTTCAACTCCTGCTCGTCCAGAGGATTTAGGATCTTAATAAACACTTCCAGCATTCCAATCACCCACTCAGGCGCCAGCACCTTGAGCGCCGCCCACGCTTTGCCCTTCCACCACTTCCCTGTGATGTGAATATTGTGCAGCGCAAGTAGTCCGCGTCCCATCCCAGCAACGCGCTGGCGTTCGCGCATGAGCTGCTGGCGCTGCCGACTCATCGCGCGTTCCCGCTCTTCGTCCACCGTCGGAATACGCACCGTGCTAAACGCTTTTTTGTTTCCACGCTCATAACGATCCAGACGCTGGCACAACGCTGCGGCGTCGAGCCGGTCATTCTTCACCCTTTTGCCGCGTTCATCCCAGTCCTGGGGTTGCACCACGTAGTTGTTGATGCCGAGTTCCTGCAACCGACAGTGCAGATGGAACCCGAACGCACCCGCTTCATAACAGGTCACCACGTTACCGGTGAGCTTCTGCTGTTTCACCACAAAGAGCATGAGCTCGTCTTAGTTCATCTTCTGCACGGGCTGCGGAGTCGCCTCGTCGACCTGACGGCTTACCCATTAATACTGGGCGTGGGCGTCAATGCCGAGTTTGATGGAGTCGTAGGAGGCGGTTGATGGGGATGGATTGATGGTTGTCATGGCCTTTAAGATCGCGGGATCTCGCGCCGCTCGACAACCTCATGTCATGTATCACTAACCCGACCCCAACTCTCTCTGAACCGAGAAATGTCATGAAAAAAACACTGCTCACAGGCCTGCTTGCCGCGGCCTTCCAACTGGCTCCTCTCCAAGCGGTGGAAATGTGCTGGATTTTCGGAAACAACATGGTTCTTCAAGCCGACCGTCCGGTTCCGATCTGGGGCCAGGGAAAACCGGGCGAAGAGGTTGTTGTCGAGTTTGCAGGCCAGCAAAAGAAGATCAAGGTCGGCGAGGATGGAGAGTGGAAGGTGGCGCTTGATCCAATGCCAATGAATGCGAGCGGGCAGCCCTTCAAGGTGATGGCGGGCTCGGGCAGCAAGTCTTTCACCGATGTCCTCCTCGGCGATATCTGGCTAGCCTCCGGGCAGTCCAACATGGCACAGCCCGGTGCCGACAAATCCGAGGGCGGCGACCAGTTGGCTTCCCAACCAGTGAATCCCCTCTTCCGCGTCTACCCCGTTGCCTACAACGAGTGGGCGCCGCAACCAAACACCAAGCAGTTCGCCTGGGAAAGCAAGGTGAGCAATTGGTTTGACTGGAAGCAAGCCAGTCCCGGCACTTCGGGTGTGCCCTATTGGTTCGGATCGATGCTACAGAAGGAGACCGGCCGCCCGATCGGGGTGATCATTTCCCCAGTGGGGGCTTCGAATGCCGAATGCTGGATTGCGATGAAGGATCTCGAAGCCGATCCCTATTTCAAAGAAATCGTCGAGAATTCTAAAAAACGCATCGCGAACAGCGCCGAGGCTTCTCAGAACTTCAAGGCCGAGGTCGGGGCCTGGAAACAACGCAAGGCGGCGGCCGAGGCGGCGGGCGAAAAGTTCACCGAACGCCAACCCCACAACTTGCGGGATGAATTGGCTCCGCGCTGGTGGGTGGGCGCCCTCTACAACGCTCGCATCGCCCCGCTTCGCAATCTCTCGATCAAGGGCGTGATTTGGTATCAGGGCGAAAACAACGCGGCAGGCATGGGCGTAAGCGCCGATGACACGGAGAGCTACGACAGGCTCATGAAAAACATCATCGCCTCGTGGCGGAAACAATTCGAGCAGCCCGACCTTCCGTTCCACACCGTTCAGTTGTCCATGTTCAGTTGGAATGACGGCAACGGCCGCAGCCCGCGCGACCCGAACAAGCCCGGCAGCTGGGTGCTGATCCGTGAAGCGCAGGAGAAAACGGCGAACAATACTCCCAACTCTGAAATGGTGGTCTCGTGGGACATCGGCGATAAGGCCGACATCCATCCAAAAAACAAACGCCCCGTTGGTGAGCGTCTCGCCAAGATCGTCCTACGCGATACCTACGGCAAAAAAGGTGTGATTGCCGACAGCCCCTCCTACGCCTCGCACAAGGTCGAGGGAGACAAAGTCCGTGTCTCGTTCAAAAACACCCATGGAGGCATGAAGACCAAGGGGGACAAAGTCCTCGGTTTTGCCATCGCCGGAGCGGACGAAAAGTTCGTGTGGGCCGAGGCGAAGATCGACGGAAAGGAAGATGTGCTGGTCTGGAGCCCGGAGGTGCCGCAGCCGACCAATGTGCGTTTCGGCTACATCCAGTTCCAAGACTCCGATCTCTACAACTCCGCCGACTTCCCGCTCGTGCCTTTCCACACGGACGACTTGCCTCTCAAGGAAAAGAAAGCCTCCGAGCCGCAACCTCCAGCAAAACCCTGATCCCTTTTTATAATTCAGCGCGCCCCGCGATGATACCGCGCGCGCGAGTTGCGGAGACGGGGCCAAAAGGAAACTTTTATCATTTCATTAAACCCCTCGAAAGAAGAGGTTTTTCATTAACTGCTAATTGCTAAGAACCCAAGGAAGTCGTAATTGTCACATATCGCGCACCCCATGCGTCTTTCTCGCCTCAGTCTCATCGCCGCGTGCCTCTTCGGATCGCTCTCCGCCTCCGCCGAGAAGGTGCAGTTCAACCGCGACATCCGTCCGATCTTCTCGGATACGTGCTTCGCCTGCCACGGCCCCGACGAGAACAAGATCAAGGGCGGCCTGCGCTTGGATTCCCTCGAGGCCGCCCGCAAAGGCGGCAAGTCCGGCGAGGCCGCCATCGTCCCCGGCAAACCGGAAGCCAGTGAAGTGATGAAGCGCCTGCGCACCGACGACGCTGACGACCACATGCCGCCGGCGGAGTTCCACAAGGTGCTCACCAAGGATCAGATCGCCCTCGTCGAACGATGGATCAAGGAGGGCGCCGAATATCAAGGCCACTGGGCCTTCCAGATTCCGGTGAAACCCGCCGTACCGGCCATCCCCGCCGGTGGCAACGCGATCGACGCTTTCCTCGCGGGCCCCCTGGCCTCGAAGGGCCTCATTCCGAACGGCCCGGCGCCCAAGACCACCCTGCTGCGCCGCGCCGCCCTCGACCTCACCGGCCTGCCACCGTCCGACGCCGACCTGCAAGCGTTCCTCGCCGACGGCTCACCTGAAGCCTGGTCCAAGGCCCTCGACCGCCTGCTGGCCTCGCCCCATTACGGCGAACACATGGCGGCCCAGTGGCTCGATTTCGCCCGCTACGCCGACTCCAACGGCTTCCAGAGTGATACGCAGCGCATGATGTGGCCCTACCGCGACTGGGTGATCAAGGCGTTCAACACGAACCAACCGTTCGACGCCTTCACGGTCGAGCAGCTCGCGGGCGACCTGCTGCCTAACCCCACCCGCGACCAGATCGTCGCCACGGCCTTCCATCGCAACCATCGCCTCAACGGCGAAGGAGGCCGCATCGTCGAGGAATGGTTCGCCGAGAACGTCATCGACCGCATCGAGACCACGGGTTCCACCTGGATGGGGCTCACGATGAACTGCTGCCGCTGCCACGACCACAAGTATGACCCGATCTCGCAGAAGGAGTTCTACCAGTTTTTCGCCTATTTCAATTCGAACGACGAATCAGGCGTGCTGGGCGACTTCGGCGGGGCCGGTGGCACCAAGCGAGGCGGCAACACGCCTCCGGTGCTCTCCCTGCCGACCAAGGAACAACAGCTGAAGATCGATGAAGCCGCCGCGGCGCTCGCTGCGGCCGAACAATTACTGAAGGCCATCCCGACCGACCAGCCCGAAGCCTATGCGAAGTGGCTAGCCAAACAGCGCGCGGCCGTCTCCCAAGTCGGCGTGGCGTGGAGCCCGCTGACCGAGGAGAAGGTCTCCGCCAAGGAAAACGCGGAATTCCGGCGGCTCGACGACGGCTCCTGGCTGGTTTCCGGCGGCACGGCCAACAAGGAGACCTACGTGGTCGAAGCCACCCCGACCGGCTCGGTGCTCACCGCCGTCCGTCTCGAGGCGCTCCCCGACGATTCGCTTCCCAACAAGAGCCTCGGCCGCGCCTTCGACGGCAACTTCGTGCTCAGCGCCTTCGAGGTCCGCCTCGAGACCGCCGACGGGAAGACGACCAACATCCCGCTGATCCAAGCCGAAGCCGACTTCGACCAACCGGGCTGGACGATCACCAAGCTCGCCCCGGCCCCGATGGCCAAGGGTGAGCCCAAGAAGGCCTCCAACGACAAGGCGGGTTGGGCCATCGACGGCAACGAGGCTAAGAACCGCGTGCCGCGCAAGGCCATCTTCACGGTCGCTCCGACGCCGATTCCCCAAGGAGCCAAGCTCGTGGTGGTGATGCGTCATGAGGCGGTCTCCACCCATAGCATCGGGCGATTCCGCCTCAATACATCGTCGGTCGACGCCAAGTTGCTCTCGCTGCAGAGCGACCCGGCCGCCGAAACCGCCCGACGCCTCCTCGCCAAGCCGGCCGAGCAACTCACCGCCGCCGACCGCGAGGCCCTGGCGAAACTCTTCGCCGACAGCCCCGAACATCCCCGCGCCCAGTCGGTCGCCAAGGTTGCCGCCGCCAAGCTGGCGCACGACGCCGCCCTCGCCGAACCGGTGACAGTGATGGTGATAAAAGAACTGCCGAAACCTCGCGACGCCTTCGTGCTCCTTCGCGGCGAATACGACAAGATCGGCCCCAAGGTCGAACGCGCCCTCTTCCGCGCCCTCCCGCCGATGCCCGCCGGCGAACCGAACAACCGCTTGGGCTTCGCCCGCTGGCTCGTCGACGGCAAGCACCCGCTGACCGGCCGCATCTGGGTCAACCGCGCCTGGGAACGCTTTTTCGGCATCGGCCTCGTGAAGACGTCGGAGAACTTAGGCTCGCAGGCCGAATGGCCGAGCAACCCCGAACTGCTCGATTGGCTCGCGGTGGAATTCGTCGACCGCAAGTGGGACATGAAGGCGATGCACAAGCTGATCATGTCCAGTGCGGCCTACCAGCGCAGCGCGGCGGTGACCCCCGCGGTGCTCGAGAAAGACCCCGACAACCGCCTGGTCGCCCGCGGCCCGCGCTTCCGCCTGCCGGCCGAAGTCATCCGCGACCAGGCCCTGTGGATCTCCGGCCTGCTCGTCGACAAACAAGGCGGACCCAGCGTGAAGCCATACATGCCCGAGGCGGTCTGGGACGAGACCAGCGTCTACGGCGACATGCGCAACTACAAGCCCGACATGGGCGAGGGCCTCTGGCGCCGCTCGCTCTACACGATCTGGAAGCGCACGGCCGCTCCGCCCACGATGCTGCTCTTTGATTCGTCCGGCCGCGAGGTGTGCACGGTGAAGCGTTCCCGCTCGAACACGCCGATGCAGGCGCTGTCGCTCCTCAACGAGACGACCTTCGTCGAGGCCGCCCGTAAGCTCGCCGAGCAGACGCTCCGCCAACCCGGCGACGCCGACGCCCGCTTGTCCTGGATGTTCCGCAAGGTGGTCCGTCGCGACGGCACCCCGGCGGAACTCGCCGTCCTGCGCAAGGGCGTCGATAAGCGGTTGGCGACCTACGCCGCCGACCCCACGCTGGCTCCGAAGCTCCTCGCCCAAGGCCTGAGTCCCCTCCCCGCCGACCTCGACAAAGCCCAGCTCGCCGCCTGGACGGTCACGGCCAACACCCTCCTCAACCTCGACGAAACCGTCACCCGCGAATGAACTGCAACGACCGTCAATTCCTCGGACTCGACCAGGCCACCAAGATGGCCCTGTCCCGTCGCACCTTCATCAAGGGTTCCGCGGGCGGCATCGGCCTCGCCGCGCTGGGCTCGCTGATGGGCACGCCCGCCTTCGCCGCCAACCCGGGCCTGGGCTTCCCGAACTTCAAGCC
>CAMBUJ010000192.1 GCA_945871005.1 Opitutus sp. GAS368
GGAACCGCTTGGCCGCGCCCCTCGCCGCGGTCGATGTCGCCTCAGCCGAACTCGACCGGGCCATGCAGGCGGTCGAGGCCGGGTTTTTGGAGATCGGCTCGATCCTCGAAACCACCATCCAAATCGAGCAAAACCTCGTCGCCCAAAGCCGCCGCATGGTCGGCCTGGCTGAGGGGCCCGAAGGCGGCACCGCGATCATCGAGCAGGCCGCCGCCCACATCTGGCGCGGCATTGAGTTCGCCGAAAACAGCGACCAGCAGGTCGTCGCCTTCATCGAGCGCCTGTCCGAAACCAGCCGGCAAATCCAAATCACCCTGCCCGCCCAGCAGGCCCTGACCGAGGCGCTCACCCCGCTTAAATACATCCAGATTCTCTTCCGTGTGGAGTCCGCTTTGCTGCCTCCGGAAGTGCAAACCACCTTCCTCGCCCTCAACGCCGAAATCTCGCGCATTTGCGAACGCGTCGAAACCGGCTTTCAGGAAAAATTCGCTCTCATCGCCAGCATCGGCACGCGCCTCGAGGAGGCCAATTCCAGCCTGAGCCTGCGCCAAATCGCCACCCGCCGCCAACTCGACGCCCTGCGCCAAAAGCTGGAAACCTCGATCGGCTCGGTCAAAGCCGACTACGCCAAAAACCAGGCCCGTGACATCCGCCTCGAAGCGGTCGTTCCCCAGGTCAAACGCGACACCGGCGCGGTGGTCATGTCCCTGCAAGCCCAGGACATGCTCAACCAGAAGCTCCAGCACCTGCACACCGTCCTGCGCGAGATGACCGCGGCCCACCGCACCATGCCGACCGATCTGGCCGGTGGCGGCCGCTGCTTGCGTTTCATCGAACAGTCCGGCCGCCTGGTCACCGCCCAGCTCGATGTCATGAAATCCGAGTTGGCCACCGCCGGCACCCAAGTCGGCGGCGGCTTGGCTAAAATCATCGAGGCGATGTCCGGGCTCAATCAGGACTTCGGCGTCGAACAAAGCACCCAAGCCGAAACCATTACCATCGATGGCGGCATTCAAAACCTGATCGAAGCGCTCGAAAACGTCGGCACGCTGATCCGCGCCAGCCATCAACTGGTGTCGGAAACCCACCGCACGATTGAGCCGATCCGCGGGCTGAGCACCCATTTCACCAGTTTCATGCGCGACCTCACGCTGGACATCCACCTGATCGGCTTGAACGCCGAGGTGCAGTCCGCCCATGTCGCCCGGGGCACCGGCCTAGAGGTGGTCTCCGCCCGCGCCACCGAAGTTTCCCTGACCACCTGCCGGCTAAGCGAACAACTCGCCACCGACATCGACCGCATCACCCAGGGGCTGGGGGAGTTGATCGACTCCTTCGGCCAGATCCGCGAGCAGACCGCGACCTTCGTCGGTGAGTTAACCGAGGAAACAAAGGGCGATGCCGACCGGCTGCACCGTTACCGCGACCAAGTCGTCGACGTGCTCCTGCAGATCGGCGAGCAACTGCCCCTACTCGAAACGCAGATCAACACGGCGGTGAGCCATGCCGATTTTTCAGCGGCGGCGGTGGTGCAGCTCGAAGCGCTGCGGACGGCGGTGGGGGAGTTGCAAACCACCGCCACAGCGACGGCGGATGCGGCTGGCGTGTCGACCGACACCACCGGCCTGCTCGACCAATTCTTAAAGGGTTACACCATGCAGTCGCAGGTAGACGTGCATCAACGTGCGCTGGCGCCGGCGCTCGCCGCAGTGGCTGTCGGCGCCGGTGCGGTGACGTCCGGCACCGATGCGACCAGTGGGGCGGCGGCTAGCGGGGAGATCGACCTGTTCGGGTTCGACGACCTCGGGCCGGCACCGGACGCGCCCGCGACTGCGGCGGCGGCCCCGGTTGCGGCGGGCGACATCGACTTGTGGGGCGACGACCCGGTGGTCGGCGAGAGTGCGGTCGCGGCGGCAGGTGGCGTGACGGCGCCTGGGGTTGCCGCCAGCGCTGCGCCCGCCATGGACGTGGAATTATGGGGTGACGACGAGGTGGTCACGCCGGCACCGGCGGCTGATCCCCAGCGCAGCGCCGCATAACGGCGTCCCCGTGGCTCTGAGCGTGCGCTCAGGGGTGAGCTCCGCAGTCCGGCTCAGTTTCGCAACGCCGAGCGCGCTGCGTGATCTGCCGATTACGAAATGGCTCCGCCATCCCGCTACGTTTCGGAGGCTCACCCCGCTCCGAGGCGTAGCGGGACGACGGAGTCGTTTCGATTCCGGGGCGGGGCCTAGGCCTACAGAGCCTGCGCTTACTTGGCGGCCTCAGTGGGCTCGCCGGCTTTTTTCCAGCCAGCGATGCCTGCGGAGAGGTGCTTCACGTTGGTGTAACCGAGGGCGAGAGCGGCGTTGGCACCGCGCTTGTAGGCGCCGCAGCGCTCATTGCTGCAATAGGCGACGACCAGGGTGGACTTGTCGGCGGGCAGGAGGGTGGCGAGCTTGTCCTTGCTCACCGCAAAATCGATGGCGCCAGGGATATGTCCGGACGCGTAAGAGGCGGTGCCATTGACGTCAATGAGGGCAACCTTGCCGGCGGCGATGGCGGCCTTCAGCTCGGGGATGGCGATATCGGCGATCTTGGCAGGGGCAGCCGAATCAGCGGCGAAAGCCGCGGCAACAAACGCAAAACAAGCGAACAGGGGGAGGAGTAGTTTTTTCATAGTTCGCTGCCAACACGAATGGGCGGCCGAGACTGCGTCCAGCCCGATCTTCGACCACGAGGTGACAATTGCGCTGTCCATCACACGCCACCATTGACCGCTGCCCGCGGGCTGCGCTATATCCGCCCACTCTTATGTCCACGCCGTCCACCACCGAGCCTGCAAATCTCATGGAAGCCATCGTTTCCCTCGCGAAACGCCGCGGCTTCGTCTTCCCCTCTTCCGAAATCTACGGCGGGCTTAACGGCTTCTTCGACTACGGCCCGCTCGGCGTCGAATTGAAGAAAAACATCCGCGACTGCTGGTGGAATGACATGGTCCGCCGCCGCGACGACGTCGTCGGCATCGAGACCTCCATCATCATGCACCCCAAGGTCTGGGAAGCCTCCGGCCACGTCGCCGGCTTCAGCGACCCGCTCGTCGACTGCAAGGTCTCCAAAAACCGCTACCGCGCCGACCAGCTCTTCTTCGCCCCTGTGATCGTCACCGGCGCCGACGGCGTCGCCCAAACCATCGGCTACGTCTCCGCCCTCGAAAACGAGAAAACCACCGAGGAGCTCCAGGCTGCCGCCGAGCTGATGAAGCGCAAAAAGGCCGTCCAGGGCACCCTCGCCGCCGTCCAGCCGCGCGACTTCACCGAGGCCAAACCCGAGGAGATTTCGCAAATCCCCTCGCCGGCCACCGGCAACCCCGACCTGACCCCGCCGCGCGCCTTTAACATGATGTTCCAGACGAACGTCGGTGCCATGACCGACGCTTCCTCGGTCGCCTACCTGCGCCCCGAGACCGCCCAGGGCATGTTCGTCGATTTCAAAAACGTGGTGGACACCGGCCGCGTCAAGCTGCCCTTCGGCATCGCCCAAACCGGCAAGTCGTTCCGCAACGAAATCACTCCGCGCAACTTCATCTTCCGCTCCCGCGAGTTCGAACAGATGGAAATGGAATTCTTTATCCACGAGGACGACGATTGGGCGAAGTGGCACCGTTACTGGATCAACTGGTGCAAAGACTGGTTGAAGAGCATCGGCTTGCCCGACTCGCACATTTCCGAGTTCGACCACCTCAAGGAGAAGCTCGCGTTCTACTCCAAGGGCACGACGGACATCATGTTCAAGTTCCCCTTCGGCGTGCAGGAGCTGTGGGGCATCGCCGCGCGCGGCAACTACGACCTCACCCAACACGCCACCGCCTCCGGCAAACCGCAGGAGATTTTCGACGAGGCCACCAAGAAGAAGTTCGTTCCCCACGTGATCGAGCCGGCCGTCGGTTTGGATCGCATCTTCCTGGCCGTGCTCGCCTCCGGCTACGCCGAGGAGCAGGTCACCGATGAGAAGGGCAACACCGAGACGCGCACCGTGCTGCGCCTCAGCCCGCGCCTGGCCCCGGTCAAGGTCGCCGTGCTGCCCTTGCTCAAAAACAAGGAGGCGCTCGTCGCCCGCGCCCAGGCCCTCTACACCAAGCTCAAGCGCAAGTATCCGTGCTTCTACGACGAGGCCGGCGCGGTCGGCCGGCGCTACCGCCGCCAGGACGAAATCGGCACGCCCTGGTGCGTGACCATCGACTTCGACACGATCGAGAAGGAAGGCGACACCTTCACCCTGCGCGAGCGCGACTCGATGCAGCAAAAGCGCATCACCGAGGCCGAGCTCTTCGCCTTGTTGGAAGAGCAGGTTTACTAAAAAACTCCCGCTCCTTCCGTTGCCATCGGCCTGCCTCGCTTCCCTGATTCCCGTTTCCTCCCGCCTTGTCTGCTTCCTCCCCTGATCCCAAGTCCTCGGACGCCCTGAGTGGGCTCACCCGTTATCTCGCCGGTTTCGACATCAACACGACCAAACGCGGCGAGTCCTACGCTCGCGGGCGCCGCGTGGTCGATCTGTGGGAAGACGATGGGGTAGTCACCGGCTCGGTGCAGGGGACCGAGCGCGAACCCTACACCTCGACCCTGAGTTGGGACGGCCGGCGCTGGTTTTCGGAATGCACCTGTTCGGTCGAAGTGGACTGTAAGCACGCCTACGCGCTGGGCCGCACCTGGCTCAACCGCCAGGCCGTCCGCCCCACCACCGGCCAGGTCACCATCACCCGGATCACCGGCAAGACCAAGGCCGAGGCGACCGCCCTGGCCGACAAGCCGTCCTTCCGCCAAGAGTGGTCGATCAAGCTCGCCGATAAACTCGGCCGCCCGGTCAACTCCGACGAGGGCCGCCTACTGGGCCGGCTCGCCGCGTTGTTTAGCGATCTGCAGGCCCACGGCCGGATCATGCCGGCGAACATCCGCGCCCGCGAGTTCGTGGTCAGCCGCGAAGCCGCGCACAGCGAATGGGAGCCCGCCTTCCAGGGCTGGTGGCCGCCCGGTCAACCGCCCGAGGATCCCTGGGCGCTCTGGCAATACCTCGCCTACGACTACCAACGCTCCGGCGAAGACATCCCCGAGGTTCTCCAGATCATGACCGACACCTCGGCGGTGCGCGCGGCCGCCGAGTCCCGCCTCGTCCAGCAAGAGCTGGCCCACTGGCGCAACGCCCTGCTGACACCCCCGCCCATCGAGCGGTACACCCAGCTGCAGGAAACCACCGAGGCCGCCTTCGAGATTCCGGTCGACCTGCGCGTGTTGTTGCAAAGCGACGGCAAGGCCCGCCTCGAAGTCCTCGCCCAGGCCGGCAAGCCCTGGAAGGCCCCCACCCAGAAATGGCTCGGGCAACTCACCACCGCCGGGCTGGCGACCTTTGAATCGCTCCCCTCAGCCGCGCGCGCCCTCGGCCTGCTGCTGCGACTGGAGAACCGCTCCCACGACCTGCGTTACCAACGCGTCCTGGCCTGCGACCTGTTCGCCCGCATTCTCGCCCACCCCCCTGCCCTGCCCGCCGTGGTCTTGGCCGACGGCACGCCGTTCCGGATCGAGCCGGAGCCGCTGCGCCACGATGCGGTCACCGATCCGACCGACCCGGCTCGTCTGGTCGTCAGTTTGGTGCGTCCCGACGGAACTCCGGTGCCGGCCGAGCTGCGCCCCTTCCTCGCCGAGCGCGAGCCCCTCTACCTGCTTGACCGCCGGGTCTGGCGCGGCCCGCCGCCCCTGCCCAACCGCCTGCCGGTGGCCGCCCTCTCCGATCCGGGTCTGGCCAGCGCGCTGCGCAGTACCGGCATGACCCTGCCGAGCGAACTCGCCGCCAAGTTCCGCACCGTCGAACTGCGCCCCCTGCTGCGCTGCTGGCTCACCGACGCCTCCGCCGGTCAAGGCTCCGCCCACACCGCGATCTTTAACGCCCAACTCTTCGCCACCTCCACTGACCCGCTGTGCAGCCAACACTGGAGCGGCTACGGCGGCTGGCAGTGGACCAAGGGCGGCACCCCGCCGGCGCCCCGTCCCGAGGACCCTCACTACACCTTTGACCTGACCGCCGCCAACGCGGTCGGCGCCCGCTTCGGCGCCTTTGGCCTGCACTACTCCGACTGGAATTCCGCCTGGAACCGCAACGTCACCCGCAGCTTCCCCGACGATTTTGTGGCCTGGCACGCCACCTTGCCCAGCGGCCTCGCCATCGAGGTTTCCCCCGATCTGCAGGGCCTGCTCGGCAAACCCCTGCGCGCCCGCCTCACGGTCAACCTCTCGCCCGCCGACGCCTCCG
>CAMBUJ010000193.1 GCA_945871005.1 Opitutus sp. GAS368
TTCACCTCGACCAGCGGCAACAACAACACCGGCTGGAAAAACCCCGCCTACGACCGCCTGATCGCCGCCGCCGCCAGCGAGCAGGACACCGCGCGCCGTTTCGAGCTGCTGCGCCAGGCCGAGGCGCTGCTCATCGCCGAGGTGCCGGCAGCTCCGGTGTTTTTCGGCGCCCGCACCTACCTGATCCACCCCGACGTGCAGGGCTGGGTGCCGGCATTGCTCGGTATCCACCGTTACCAGACCATCCGCCTCGCCCCGTAGCGCCCGGCAGTTAAAACGAAGCAGACGCGGATCGGGGGCTTACGCGCCCCGCGGACCGCGCTCACAGGCAGACGAGAACCCACTGGAAACGTCCCGCGTCCACCGTCAGCCAGGCGAAACTGCACCCGTGGCCGCGCGGCTGGGAGATGCAGCCGGGACTGAGCCAGCGCACGCCGCTCCTATCGACCTCGTCGCGGGGCACGTGCAAATGACCGTGCAAGAGTACGTGGGCGCCAACCGGGGCGCGCCGCGGCGGGATGTGCACGAGGTGATGGCTCACTCCGGCGCACTCCAAATCGAGAGTCAGCGGCCACGCCAACCAATCATCACAATTGCCCCGCACCACCCGCACCGGCACGCCGAGCTGCTCAAACTCCACCAACGTCTCCGGCCCACCCACGTCACCGAGATGCCAAATCTCGTCAGCCCCGCGCAGTTTTCCCGGTAGTGCGGCGGGGTAACAACCGTGGGTGTCGGCGATAACGGCAATGCGCATGGCGGCGAGCTTGAGCCAAGGCAGGGCCGCTGTCAGGCCGGTTTTCGGACGATTTCCAGCCCTCAGCCTTGGCTAAAATCGGCATGCGGGGCATTTCCTTAAAAACAGTGCCTTGACAAGCCCCCCGCGAATCCCCACTTCAGTCCCCTCTTAACTCTCTAATTGTATGCAACCCACCTTCCGCCCGCATCGCCTCAAACGCGCCCGCAAAATTGGTTTCCGTGCCCGTAAAGCCACCGTTGGTGGCCGCAAGGTCCTGGCCGCTCGTCGCGCCAAAGGCCGCAAGCGCTTGACCGTCGTCTAAGCCGACAGCGGTCGCGTTGCGCCGCTGCCTTTTCCTAAGCCGACATGCGTTTCCGCGCCGAACAACACCTTCGGCGCCAGTTGGATTTCCAGCATGTTCGCACCCACGGGCGCCGCTCTGATTGCGGCGCCTTTATGCTGTGGTACGCTCGACAGTCGCCGCCCGAAACCAAGGCGAACCCCGCAGTCCCCCTAGGCCAAGTGCATCCGCCCGTTGACGCGGCCCAGGAGCCGCCGAAAGCCAGCGTTAAACTTCTGCCCGCGCGTCTCGGGGTAGTTGCCTCGCGTTCAGCGGTAGGTAACGCCCCGCAGCGGGCCCGCGCCAAACGGCGCCTGCGCGAAGTGTTTCGCGCCCACCAAATGCGCGTGCCGGCAGGTTACGATTTGCTGCTGGTCGCCCGCAGCTCGCTCAATCGACTTGAGTATTGCGAGGTGGAACGAAGATTCGTCGATGCCTGTCGCAAAATCTTCCCCTCCGCCGCCTCCTGATGACTGCCCGCTCGTCCAAACCCATCGCCTTCCTCCTGCGCCTGCCGGCACAGGGGCTGCTCGGACTGGTCTGGGTTTATCAGCACACGCTTTCGCCGGTGATCCCGGCGGTGCTCGGGCCGGCCTGCGCCTGTCGGTTTCACCCGACGTGCTCACACTATGCGGCCGAGGCGGTGCGCACCCACGGAGCGCTGCGCGGCGTTTGGTTGGCCGCCTGCCGCCTGCTGCGCTGCACCCCACTGCACCCCGGCGGACTTGATCCCGTTCCCGCGCCGAGCCGCACCGCCCACCCGACCTGCGTGCGCAGCTAATTTCCCCTTTTTTCAAACACCACACCTTTCAAATCCATGGATAAAAAGAACACGACCATCGGCGTCCTCTTGCTCCTCGTAGCCTTTGGCAGCCTCTTCTACACCAGCCAGCAGACCCCGCCCCCCGGCGCCCTGCCCACTAGCGCCAGCCCGAACCCGGAGGCCACTGCACCCTCCCTGTCCGGCCTGCCCGGCACCAGCGCCCCGTCCACCACGCTCACCGCCCCGGCTCCCACCGCCACCGCCAACGCGCACTTCGCCGCGCTTGTTGACACCAACGCCGACGCGACGATCACCACCTTGGCCAACGACATGGTCGAGCTGCGCCTGACCGACTTCGGCGGAGCGATCAGCAACGTTGCCTTCAAAAACTACGGCGCCCACCTCAACCAGCCCGAGCCGTTTGTATTCAACCAGGTTCACGCCGCCCCGATCCTCGCCTTCCAGTATCCGGGCCTGGACCAGAACACCCGCTTCGCCCTGGTCAGCGCCTCGGCCACTGAGGTGGTTTACCGCGCGGTTTTTGAAAAACGCATCGAAGTCACCCGCCGCTACATCCTGCGCGCCACCGGCGACAAAAGCGGCGACCCCTACCGCATCCAACACGAGACCACCTTCCGCAATCTCACCGACCAGAGCGCCCCGTTGCCCAACCTGATGAGCCTGGGTACGGCCGCGCTGATCAGCCCGAACGACACCGGCATGTACCTTAACGTCGCCGCCTATGACGGCGAAAAAGCCAAGGTGACCGAACGCAGCGAGCTCGAAGGCGGCGGCTTCTCCAGCTGGATCGGCATGAGCGACGGCGCGGTCAAGCCGAGCCTCGAGCGCACCGAAACCGTGGAGTGGGCGGCGGTCAAAAACCAGTTCTTCGCCAGCATTTTCACCCCCGCCAAGCCCGGTTCGGGCGTGGTGGTGCGCCGCGTCGAGTTACCCCCGCTGCCCGGGGCCACCCACACCAACATCGGCCTGACCGGCGACATCCGACTCAATCTGCCGGTGCTGGCGGCCAACGGGAGCGAGACGGTTGCCGGTGAGCTCTATGTTGGACCAAAGGAATACATCCGCTTGGCCGCGTTCTCGAAAAACGAGGACAAGATCATGCAGTACGATTACTACTTTTTTAATCGTATCTTCCTGTCCGGCTACGTCGCCCCGGCGATGAACAAACTGCTCAACTGGATGCATTCGTTCGTGGGCAACTGGGGTGTGGCCGTGGTGCTGATGACCCTGCTGCTCAAGACGGTTTCGCTGCCCTTCACTCTGGCCGCCTCGAAGTCGGCCAAGAAGATGCAGAAGCTCCAGCCGCTCATGCAGGCGGTGCGCGAGAAATACAAGGACCAGCCCCAGAAGCTCAATCAGGCCACCATGGAGCTCTTCAAGGAGCATAAGGTTAACCCGATGGGCGGCTGTATCCCGGTGTTGATCACCATCCCGCTGTTTGTGGCGTTTTTCGCCATGCTCCAGGGAACGGCCGAGTTGCGCTTCCAATCCTTCCTCTGGGCGCCGGACCTGTCGTCTCCCGACACGATTGCCCACATCTTCGGCTTTCCGGTGAACATCATGCCGCTGCTCATGGGCGTGACCATGTTCTACCAAATGAAGCTCACCCCGTCCCCTTCGATGGACAACGCCCAGGCGAAGATCTTCAAGTTCATGCCGTTTTTCTTCACGGCGATCTGCTACAACTTCTCCTGCGCGCTGGCGCTGTATTCGACCATCAACGGCCTATTCACGATTGTTCAGCAGCTGGTGGTCAACAAATACACCGCCGAGGCCCCCACCCCGACCCCGCTCGGTGTTCCCAGCGGCACCGGCAAGGGCGGCAAACGCATCAAAAACGTCACACCCAAGAAGTAAGAGTTAATCCCCAAAAGGGCCGGAATGTTGCGCCACTCGCGCAGCTTTCCGGCCCTTTTTTGTGCCAACCGCCGGCGCCCGCCCCGCAGGCGCATCCTCAGCGCGGCTGGGCTAGCGCAGCGAGGCGCGGGCGGCTTCGATCGGCACCGTCTGGCGTTTGCGCTCCAGGAAAAAACTGACCTCGCGGTAGCCGGCCGCAGCCAGCAAATCCAGCGCCGCGCCGTAGTCGGCGGCCACCCGCGCTGGGATGTGCGCGTCGGCGCCCAGCACCACGGGGATGCCGCGCTCGCACATCAGCGCGAGTTGCCCCGGCGAGGGATTCATCTCCGGCAGAGACTTGAGCAGGCCGCTGGTGTTCAGCTCCATCGCCACGCCAGTGTCGGCAATCCGGTCGAGGGCGCGCTCAAGTAGCGGGCGCACTGCGGTGAAATCCCAACGCGACGGCGCCTCGTTTTTGATCAAATCGGGGTGCGCCAGGGTATCGAACAGGCCGCTCTCGGCCGACAGGGCGAGATGTTCGAAATACAGTTCCTGGTAGGCCGCGAAGTCGCCGCGGTAATAGCGGGCCCGGTAGTCGCGCATTTGATAATGCACCGAACCGAGCACGTGGTGTAACGGGACGCGGGCGTGGAGTTTCTCCAACCAGGGCTCCACCCCCGGGTAAAAATCGCTTTCCACCCCCAGCCGCACGTCGACCTTCCCAGCAAAGGCGGCGCGGGCTTGCGCCACCATCTCAACGTAGGTTTCGAACTGCTCCGGGGCCATGCGCACGTCCGCCCCAAAGTTATCCGGCAGCGGACAGTGGCAGGTGAAAATGATTCCCTTGAGACCACGCTGCTGAGCGACGAGCGCGTAGTCCTCCGGGGCGCCGACCGCGTGTTTGCACAACGGGGTGTGACAGTGGGATTCATAGAGAAGCGGCTCGGACATGGCTTCAGCTTTAACGGGAGGAACGAGCTCGCACAGCCCAAATTTCAGGCAGGTGGTCAGGTCGGCCCGGTCTCGAAAGCAACCCCAACGCCCGCCCTGAGCAGCTCACGCTCAGAGCCACGGGAAGCCAAGCCACTGCCGCTCGGGCATCCGACAGCTGGGGCTGGGGTGGCCTTGAGCGTGAGCTGCTCAGGGTGGCTCGATAGGGGGGCTCGGAAAAGTGGATTCGCCCGCCGCTCGCTCACCCGAAGGCGAGTGTGAGCAACTGGCGCAGGCGCACCGGATCGGTGGCCGAGGTCTTGGCCACAAAGCCCCGGGCGTGGGCGAAGTGCACGTCGGGTTCGCCGGCGATCCGGGTGAAATCGAGCCGCTGATTGTCGCGATGCCGCGACAGACCATAGCCGCCGCTGCGGCGGTCGGGGGCGATCAGCGCGAGCACCCGATTGCCCATTCCTTGGCTTTCCACGTAGCGTTCGATCCCAGCCCCAGGGTCGTCGGGTAACGGGTCGGTGCGCGTCAGAAAAAGCGCGTTCGGTCCGCCGGACACCGTGTCGAGCGTCCACACCTCGGAATGCCGGCCAATAAAATCGAGTCGGTCGCGCAGCGAGCGCACGTAGCCCACCAAATCTTCGCCGATCATGCGCATGATTTCCCAGAGCGGGTCGCCGGCGCCGAGCTGGGTGGTTTGGGCGAAGCGGCGCAGGAGGGTGCCGTCGATCGGGGAGTTGAGTTTGCCAATAATGTCACGGTCAACGCCGAGCCAGCGGGCGGTGTCCATGGGCCCGCGGCAGTCGAACCACTCGGCCGGCTCAAGCCATTCGCAGAACGCGCGCGTGTCCTCGTAGAGCCCGAGGTGACGCAACACCAACGAGAGCGCGCAGGTCGGCGGATGGTCTTTAGGCAGTTGATGGTGGTCGAAGTTGTTAAGCGCCGGCTCGTGACTGTGGCCCACGTCGATCACCGCGATGCTCGGATCGGCCAGATCAGCGGCGACGGGTTCTCGGCGGAGAATGGGTACGGCGTGGGTGGCGAGCAGCACGCAGCAAGCGAGAAACTCGTCCTTATGCGCCCCGCCGGGGTGGGTCAAAATCGTGGTGAAGGGCGTCATTAGTCGGCGACGCTACCGTTTATCCCCGGCGCGGCAATGGTCGCGCGAGAAAACCTTCAGCCCAGCGGTTCGGGGCAGCGGACCGCGGAGCTCCAGCTCGGCTCCTTCCCCTAGTCTCACGCCCAGCAGGCTGAGCTGGAGCTCCGCGTTCCTCAAAAACGCCACCGCCTCAAAGCATCACGGCACAGTGAACTCGAGTTCGATCCGACCTTTTCCGTCGCGCTCGGCGACGAGTACCTGATCCCCACGAGCGTCGGCACCTTGGCGACCGCTCCACTTCACCTGAATCTGGCGGCCGTCATCGTCGATTTTCACCAGACCAAACTGGTTGAGCGTCTCACTCGGCTGGGATTGGTAACGCGCGCCGTGGCTGTAAGGCCCGCCTTTGTAACTGCCACGGTTGCCAATCGGGCCGGCTTGGAAAACGCGAATCGGCGCGCCTCCACCGGTGGCAAAATCGCTGTTCGTCCCGTCGTCGATCGCCGTCATGTGCGCATCGCCCGACAAAATCACCACCCG
>CAMBUJ010000194.1 GCA_945871005.1 Opitutus sp. GAS368
GTTCACCTTGAAAAACGGCTCGGTCACCGTGGCCGACCGCTCGATCAAACCCGCCGCCCGCCTCTCGCTCGACCACTTCTCGGGCACCATCTCGGGCCTGTCTTCGGCCGACCTCACCCGCGCCGATGTCGACATCCGCGGCCAGATTAACAACTCCGGCTCGGTCACCTTCACCGGCAAGCTCGACGCCAAAGCCGCCACTCTCACCCCGGGCGCGCTCACCGAGTTGTTCATCGATGTGAAGCACGTCGACCTGTCCCCGATTTCCCCCTACGTGGGCACCTACGCCGGCTACGAGCTCGCCCGCAGCGGGCTGACCGTGGACGTGAAGGCTCGCCTGACCCAGCGCACCATCGAGAGCGCCAACGTCGTCACGCTCAACCAGTTCACCTTCGGCCCGGCCACCCAGAGCCCGGAGGCGACCGGCCTGCCGGTGCGGCTAGGCGTGGCGCTGCTCAAGGACATCGACGGCAACATCGTCATCGACCTGCCCATCCGCGGCAGCCTCGACGACCCTGAATTCAAAATCGGCCGCGTGGTGCTTCGGGTAATCGTCAACCTGCTGATAAAGGCGGCGACCTCGCCGTTCTCGCTGATTGGCGCTGCGTTTGGCGGCGGCGGCGACGAGTTGGCCTACCAGGACTTTTCGCCGGGCGTGGCCCAACCGATCGAAGCCGAGCTGAAAAAAACCGCCACCCTGCGCAAGGCGCTCAAGGGCCGTCCCGCCCTCAACCTCGACATCACCGGCAGCTACGATGCCGAAGGCGACCTGGCCGCAGTCCGCGAGCAGCTCCTGACCAATCAAGTGCGCTACCGCCTGTGGGAAGAGCTGCGCGTCAAGAACCCGCAAACCCCTCCGCCCGCCGAGATCGTGGTGACACCCGCGGACGAGGCGCGCATCATCGGCCTATTCCTCGCTGAACGCGCCCCGGCGGCGCTCACGCCCCAACCCGGCACCGTAGCCGCACCCCCTTCGGCGCAAACTCCAGTAAAAGCCGAAGTAGCCGCCACCCGCCCCATTCCCTACGTCAGGGGTCAGCGCAGTCAGGTGCAGCCCTCCCGACCCAAACCGGTGGTGAAGCCCGTCGTACTCGCCCCCGCCACCGCCGCCGGCCAGCCCGGCGTGGCCGGCTCGGCTCCCGCGCCCACGCTGGCCGAGGCCCGCTCGATGCTCGCCGCCGCAATCGTGGTGTCCGCTGACGACCTGCGCCAACTCGCCGAAGCCCGCGCCCAAAAGGTGCGCGAAACGCTGCTGGCGGGCGGAGAAATCGACGCAGGCCGGCTGTTCCTCAGCCCGCCCGCCCCTGAGGGCAAAGGCGCGAAGGTTTTCCTGCAACTGCGCTAAATCATAAATCTGGATTTTAACGCAAAGGCGCAAAGTGCGAGCCGAAGTACGTAAAGTAATGCCTCGTACTTCTTCCCGATCTTCGCGTTCCCTTCGCGCCTTTGCGTTAAAATCTGATTCGGGTTCCGACACGTTGAATATTCATTCCGCCCGATGAATTGCCGAGCCGACTGCGGGGCGTGTTGCATCGCGCCCTCGATCACCTCGCCCATTCCCGGGATGCCCCACGGCAAAAAGGCGGGCGAGCGCTGTGTGCAATTACTGCCCGACCTGCGGTGCGCGATTTTCGGCCGACCGGAGCGGCCCGCCTTCTGCGCCAGCTTGCGCCCCACTCAGGAGATGTGCGGGGCCAGCACGGCGGAGGCGATGGCCGGCCTGAACGCCCTCGAACTCGCCACCCGGCCGTGAGGCGGGTTATCTTTACCGACATGCCCAACCTCTTCGTCATCGCCGGACCCAATGGCGCCGGGAAGACCACCTACGCCCGCCGTTTTTTGCCCGAGGAGATGCACACGCGTGAGTTCGTCAACGCCGACCTCATTGCCGCCGGCCTGTCGCCGTTTGCCCCGGACCAAGCCGCCTTCGAAGCCGGCCGGATCATGCTGCACCGCCTGCGCGAACTCACGGCGCAACGGGCGGATTTTTCCTTCGAAACGACGCTCTCTGGCCGCACCTATGCGCCGCTCCTGCGTGAGATACGTGCGGCGGGTTATCGTATCCGGATCGACTTCCTATGGATCCCGCAACTGGACCTCACCCGCCAGCGGGTGCGGCAACGCGTGGCCAAGGGCGGTCACGACATCCCCGACGCGGTGCAACAACGCCGCTTCCACCTTGGTATCCGCAATCTCGCCACGCTTTATCGGCCGCTACTCAACCATTGGCGGCTCTACGACAACACCTCCGCGCATCCGCACCTTGTGGCCGAAGAGAAAGACGGCGTGCTTACGGTCGCCGATGCCGGGATGCTTGCTCAAATCGAAACGGCGGCCAGCGTTTCGTTCATGCCCGCAGCGCCCACGCCTGATCAGGTCGAAGAGACCACACCCTTTAATCCCAGCGAGGAAACGCGCCGGTCGATGCGGGCGATGCGCAAGGCCTTTGCCGATGCCGTTTTGGAGAACCTGCGTTTTGGTCTGCCCATCATCCAATGGCGGGACAACCAGGTGGTCGAAGTGCCGGCCGAAGAGCTCGCTCCGCTGGCCCGCCGCATCCTCGCCGCCAACGGCGAATTCCTCCCCGAGGAAATCGCCGCCGGCAAAACCTTCTGAACGGGTTGGTTCTTCGCTGGAGAACTTAACCACGACGACGAACCAAAGTATCACGAATCAGTCGGCGAGTTAGCCGCAAAAGGGCGCAGTGATCGCAAAAAAAACCTGTCTTCCCTGCGATTTTTACCGGCCATAAGGTTCGCAGCCACCACCCCTCGGCGCACGCCTCGGGTCACACAATCACACTTCACCCGTGGCGCTGAGCATGCGCCCAGGGCGCCATAAGGACGTGTGCCCCCCCTCACCAGCTTCAGGCTCGCGGATGGGCCTTGGCGTAGACGTCGCGCAGTCGGGCCACGCTCACGTGGGTATAAACCTGCGTGGTATTCAGACTCACGTGACCGAGCAGCTCCTGCACTAGGCGCAGGTCGGCCCCGGCGTTGAGCAGGTGTGTCGCGTAACTGTGGCGCAACTTGTGCGGGGTTAGCTCCAGCGGCAGGTCGGCCAGCACCAGATAACGTTTTAACAACAACTGCACTTGGCGCACGGGCAACCGCTCGTGTTTGCCGTTCACCAAAACCGGCGCCGTCGGCCCGGTGTCGCGGGCGAAGTCGGTTTTCCATTTGGCCAGCACCGCCATCGCCACCCGGCCCAGCGGACACAGGCGCTCCTTTTTTCCCTTACCGAGCACCCTCGCCACCCCGCTGGTGAAATCGATTTGGCCGTAGTCCAGCCCGACCAGCTCGCTCACCCGCAAGCCGCCACCGTAGAGCAACTCCATCACCAGCCGGTCGCGCCAGGCGGTGAACGCGTCGAGCGCCTGGTTTTCCAGCAGCCGCTGCGGGCCGGTAAGCAGCAACTTCATCTGGGTCTCGGTTAAAAACTTCGGCAGGCGTTTCACTAGTTTGGGCAGGGGCACCCCGAGGAAGGGATTGCGCGCCACCGCGCCGTGGCGCAGCCAAAACTTAAAAAACGCCCGCAGGCCGGAGACGTGGTTGTGCAGCGTGCGGCGGTCGAAGCGCCCCTGGGCCTCGATCACAAAGTCGCGCAACTCCCGCGTGCCGAGTTGGTCAAAGCCGCGCGCCCACAGGCCGGCGGCGTTGAGCCAGCGGTAAAAATCATCAAACGCCTGCCGGTAGTTGCGCAGCGTGTAGACGGAGTAGCGGCGCTCCTTTTCGAGGAACTCCGCAAACGGCGCCCACCAGCGCGTGAGCACCGGCTCAGGTGGCGGCGGCAGCAGGGAGGCGGGCTTCGACATCGCGCATGACTTGGGTGGCGTGCAGGCGCAGCGCACCCTCGGGATCCAGGCCGTTGACCCGGGCGGCGGCGGTTAACTCAAAGAGCATTTTCCCCAAAGTGGCCGCGTCGAGTTGCGCCCCGAGGGCCTGGACCTGGGCGACATCGACCGCTCCAGCGGCCGGCAGGTTCTTTTTCTGAATCTGCTTCCACACCGTCTCGGCAAACATCAGCGCAGGCAGACGCGGCGGCAGGTCTTTAAAAACGCCGGACTGGGCCGGGCCGTTCTTTTTTTCCTGCGCCTTGATCTGCTCCCACTTCACGATGACGTCCTCGGCCGTGCCGATCTTGTCGCCGGTGCCAAAAACGTGCGGGTGGCGGCGCACCAGTTTTTCATTGGCCTCGGCGGCGACCGCCTCGAGGTCGAACTGACCGGCTTCCTCGGCGAGCTGCGCGTGAAAAACGACCTGCATGAGCACGTCGCCCAACTCCTCGCGCATGTGCGGCAAATCGTGGCGGTCGATGGTGTCGAGCAGTTCGCTGACCTCGTCGATCAGACACCGCGTGAGGGAGGCGTGGGTCTGTTCCTGGTCCCAGGGACAGCCGCCGGGGGCCCGCAAGGCGGCGATGGTTTTACGAAGATCGGCAAGAGCGCTCATGGGCCGGAAGTTGCCGAGGGAATACCGGGAACACACGGAAAAAAGCCGTGTGGCGACCACCAAGCCCCAACCTGAGCGCGCCCGCACCCCGTGGGGCGCATCTCCGTTTTGCGTGCCGGTGAGGAAACCGATTCGGCTGTTGTCCGCACGGAGCGCGGAGCTCCAGCTCGGCTCGGTGCAGCGGATCGAGAGCTTTCCCAGGCCGAGCTGGAGCTCCGCGTTCCCTCAAAAGCGTCGCCGGAACACTTGCGCCACCGCCTGTATCCGCTTTGCCTGAGGCGACATGCCCCCCGCCGCCCCAACCCCCGCCTCAGCCGCCCAGCCCTGGGACCTCGGCCGCTGGCTGGCGGCGAGCTTGATCGTTTGCACTGGGGTGGCGTTCTGGCCGGTCACCCGCTGGCTGGCGCAAGAAGTCTCCGCGAGCGCCCAGATCCGCCAGTCCTTCGTACTGCTGGGCGCGGCGACCGGACTGGTGATTTGGCAACACCTGCGCGAGTGGCGCCTAGTGCTGGAGTTAAGCAACCGCGCGCTGCTCCTCCTGCTGGCGGCCTATCTCAGCGTGATGGCGGCCTGGAGCTTTTCCCAACCGCTGCTGGCCCTGCCTGCCTTCGCCTTCGGCCTGGCCGGCTGTCTGCACGTGCTCGCGGGGTCCGATGCCGCCCGGTTTCTGCGCCCACTGTTCACCGGGTTCATCGCCTGCCTGCTGGTGATCCTGCTCTTTCCGGTTCTCGACTGGCCGCTGCGGCAAATGGCCGGGGTCAACGCCGCCCACTTCCTGCACAACCTCGGCTTCACCCCGCAGCTCACCGTGGTACTCCAGCCCGCGCCAAAACTCCTGCTCGCCACGGGGCGCAACCTGTTTGAGGTCGCCACCGAGTGCAACGGCTTCGGCTTGATCACCAGCGGAGCAGTTCTCGCCGTACTCGCCGCCGGGATCGCCGGGCGTCGCGCCGGCGTCCTGATTTGGCTGATACCCTTGGCCCTCGGCCTCGGCTTTGGCTTCAACCTCCTCCGCATTCTAATCATCTGCCTGCTGGCGCCCGTCTTCCCTCGGCACTATCACGCCCTCCATGAGACCGCCGGGGTGCTCATTCTCTGGACTGGCCTGGGTGTGGTCGGCTGGCTGGCCTGGCGCCCAACCGCTCCGAACCGGCCCAGTCCTGTCGGTTAACCGCCCGCCCTTTCTCGCCCTCATGTCGCTCCCGCGCTCCTCGTCTTCGCCCCGCCTGCGTCGCTCCGGCCTCACTGGCCTGCTCGGATTGCTCCTGCTCAGCGCCTGCGCGCAGCCCCCGCCCTATGGCCCCGCCGAGCGCACCGGCACCCTGCCTGCCGTCCTTGATGAGGCGAGCGGTCTGGCTCCGTCCCACCGCGATTCCAGGCTCCTTTGGACCCTTAACGACAGCGGCGGCCAACCTGTGCTCTACGCTCTCGAACCCACCGGCACGCGGCGCGGCGATTTGCGTATCCAAGGTGTGGGGAACCGCGACTGGGAAGACCTCGCCTCCTTCGAACTCGACGGGCGCGCCTGGCTGCTGGTCGCCGACACTGGGGACAACGCCAGTAACCGCACCGACTGCGCGCTCTACGTGGTCGCCGAGCCCGATCCGGCGCAACTCGTCCCCGGCCAGGAAACCCTCGCCAAAATCGCATGGAAAATCCCGGTGCGTTACCTCGACGGCCCGCGCGACTGCGAGGCGGTGGCGGTGGATGCGCGCGCCGGCCTGGTTTACCTGCTGGCCAAGCGCACCTCGCCGCATGGGCTTTACACCCTGCC
>CAMBUJ010000195.1 GCA_945871005.1 Opitutus sp. GAS368
AGTTCCACCAACCGGTCTCCGTGCTGCGTCAATGACTCCAGCGCTGCATGATCGCCAAAGAACGTGTATTGATTATTGCTCATTGAGATATAGCCTATGCACAACTTATCCCATTGTACATCATTTATTTGCTAAATTTAGGAGCCCCCATATGGTTCCTGCGGTTGGGGTATTATAGTATTTGGGGGACTTTACGCCCGAGGTAAAGCGGGTGCCTAATATTTTGCATGGCGACCCAATTAAATCAATCGCGGTGGTATCTTTATTGAGTTGAATTTTGTCTGCGGGGTTGGCCTCCATATTACTGATAGGAAACTGGATTTTGTAGGCCATTAGCCGGACGTGGTATTACAGCGTGAAGCATCCTTTTAAGTTGTTGGTTCCGGGTTCGAATCCCGGTCGACCCACCATTCGAACGAGTCTAAAATAGGCTCTTCTGACCACTCATTGCGGGCGCTTTTTTTAGCTGGGAGCGGCAATCAAGAATCGTGGGACCCAGCGCTGTGCGCCTTTGCCAACTTCGATCATATCGGTGACCTCAACGAAATGGTCATCCACCCGCCGACCGCTGTTGAAGCAAGCGGTGTGGGCATTCTTGATAAAATACTGGATTTGAATAGCTTGATCTGACGATCAACGGGGCCACTCCCGGTGTAAGAATATGCGGCCGAAAACCGTGCCTGGATGCGTTTGAAGGCAAAAGATTTAATTCAGGATCAGGCCTGCGAGAAGCTCGCGGAAACGGTCTTGGTGTGCGGCGAGGGCGGCGGCCCCGCGAGCGTCGATGGGGAAGGAGAGCGCAGCGGGTATGGGCGCGTTGGCGAGCAGAGCGTAATCGAGGCGGCGACGCCATTCGATGGCTTGGAGGTCGGGCGAGGCAGCAGCTAGGACGGTGTCATCGAGCAGCGCGTGAAATTGCTCCAGCCAGCGAAAGACGCCGGCCCATGGCAGCCAGGCGGGGAAAATGCGCTCGGGTGAGGTTTTCCAGGTGGCGAGGAAACGCCAATCGTCGTGGTGCAGGCAGAAGTGTTTGGTCCGGGCCTGGCGATTGGAACGGATGTGGCCGGAGCGTTCGAGTTCGTTGAGGGCGAGTTGGATGGAGCGGCGGAAATGACCCGTCTGGCGTGCGATCTCGGCGGGGTGACCGCTTTCGTGGGCGAGCAGCCAAACCATGATCTCGGCGCGGGATTGGCGGCCAAAGAGAGCGCGAAGCTTGAGCAGGAGGTTGCCGGGGTGGTCCATGCGCGGGGCGACGGAGAGGCCACGGTAGCGGGCGGGGCCGCGAAGCCAACCGTGGGCAAGAAAGTCGGCGTCGGGCGCACCGAAGTGGCCGTCATCAGGAAACAGCGGAACGGGGACAGTGGGCGGATTAACCGGGGTACGGGCGAACGAACTCCACTTTTTGTGGGCGGGCAAACGGGCGAGGCGGGTGGCAATCACGGAGAGGACCGTGGGGTCGCCGAGGGAGTAGTCCTTGTGGAGACGGGTGAGGCGCTGGAGATTGATCCAATCGGCCTGATCCTGGAGCCAGTCGAGCACTTCGTCGAAAAGGCGAGCATCGATGCGGGCAAGCGTGGTGGAACCGAGCAGGAGGGCCTCGGGGTCGATCATGTTATCGCCGCTGGCAGCAGCGGCGTGACCGGAAACGCCCAGCGTGATCCACTGACCCCAGAGGAGATCGAGGGTGGTGGCGCGGGCTTCCGTCTTAAAGCTGGTCGGCGAGGCGGGCATGTCCGAGGTGGGTGAGAAGTTCGGCGAGAACAAGGAGGAATTCCTCGGAAGGGTCCTGGAGGCGGGTCCAGCGGGCGGCGGCGAGGAGTTCGTCGGCAGTGGGATGCAAGTCGCGCAGGTCGGCGACGTGGCGACCCGGGCCTTGGTCGGCGGCGGCGTAGAGCTTGAAGTGGATCTGGTCGTAGCGGCCGACGAAACCGATCGTGAGGGCGGGACCGTAGGTGCGGTGGGTGAGGCGCTCTTCGATCCCGACTGGAAACCCGAGACGGAAAAATGAATCGTCGGCCGGACCCGTGTTGAACCAGTCGGCGGGCAAATCCAACTCGGCGCGGACGGCCTCGGCGGCCTCGCAGATGGAGGCGGAGAGGGGCTTAACCTGGACAAGGCGACAAGCTTCGAGGCGAGCGAGTACATCTACGTCGCGCGTAGCGGTGCGACTTATCAAGCCAAGGGCGAGCAACGATGAACCACCGCAGACAACAAAGTGATTCGGTGGGTGGCCACGCGTGGCTAGAATCTCACCAAGGAGGGAGAGCGCACGGTCGAGGATTTCACGGCCGAAGTGATTCATGCGGGTAGTTGAAATACCCGTAATGGGTATTTCAACTGTTTTTTTTGCTGGCTGCCATGTTTCATGAGATCGACCGCCGTCTTCCCCTCACGGCGAGGAGTTGGGCAGCGGTAAGCTTTTGACTACAGCTTGCGGGTGCCTCAATGCGAGTTGACTGAGGCGGAACCAATTCGCGCAGGTGAAACTCCTAACCCGGATCGGCAAAGAGCAGGCGCAATGCCCCCGGTGGTGAAAATGCGGTCGAAGGGTTTTTGTCCAAATGGGTGGGCGTGAAATGGGTGGCCACGGCGGAATCGGAGAGCGGCAGGGGGTTGGGGGCGGGGTCGTTAAAATCACCGAAGCCGACAATCACGGTGGCGGGTTCGCTTCGCTGCGCCATCTGCGATCTGGAATCGGGATGAGAACGGGCAGGGGAGGTCTCGCGCTCCAGAGGATCTGGATGCCCCTCTGGGCGATTCGACTCGCTCGCAAAAAATGTGAGCGGGGTGCTTCTGTCTCCCACTAAAACCCGGCGTTCACGCTCAGGTTCAATCGGTACTCGGCGAAAGTCTGATTCAAGGTCGCATCATAATCCAACCGCACCGACCAGCCGCCCGCCAACAGCGCGGTTAAACTCACCCGGGGTTAATATACTCACTGCCGGCGGCCTGGGGGGTGACCCTCAAAAAGCCCAACTGCCGGTCGGTTTCATAGGCGGAAATCCCGCCCGAAACCGAGGCGTTCAGATAAAACCCGGCGCGCTGATAATCGTAAAACAGCCCGAGTCGCTGGCTGGAGGTCTGCGCCCCCCCCCCTCGGAGGCAAACGCGGCATCGCTGAAATACTGGCTGACCACCAACCCGAGCGTGTGGTGCTCGCCGAGCGCGTAATCAAACCCGCAACTCGCCGCGCCGGCCCGCGAGCTGTAACCAACTCGCTCGGGCGCCGTCGGGCCGTCCGCGAGCACAGGGTGCTCGTGATCGAATCGGTGGCCAGATCGCCGTTTGCGCACGTCCGTTAGCGATCCTTTAAGTCACTTGTTGTGAGTGTCCTGGGTAGCTGACGGCGTGGTCTGCAACCGTTGCCGCGTTTTGATGCGTATGACTAAGCACAGGTATTTTTCTGCCTGTCTCCAGTGGTAGAATGGGTGCTTTGATCGCAGTGAAAACCAATGCGCTCCGTCACTGTTAGGCGCGGGCTGGGGCTCCGGCAGGCAACAGCACGGGGAGGCCGATTAATCGATGCCCTTGGCTGCGTTCGATGACCGCGCTCACGGCAGCGCGACCCAGTTGCCGGTAATTGTAGCGCAGTCGGGTGATGGGCCGCGCGATTTCTTCCGTGCCCTGCATCGCCGCCAAGGTGATGTTGCTGCCATGGCGGAAACCCCCTGTAGCCAACTCCTGATCGAGGAGTCCGGTCACGTTGTCCTCGGTGCAAATCAGGCCGACCGGGGTTTTTAACGCCCGCAGCTGTGCGATCGCCTCAGCCCGTGCCGCCGGTGTGGCGCAGTCCAACGCTTGCACTGCGGGCCAGCCGTCGGCGGCGGCCGCCCCACGCAGGGCCTCGCCAGCCGCATCCACCGCAGGATCGCCGGCAAACGGTACGCCGAGAAAAATCCGCCCGCACCCCTGTTTGCGCAGTTGGGCCAGCAGCAGGTGCGCCCCCGCCGCGAAATCCTGGGCCAGCGAGTCGAGTTCCGCCGCGCGTGACGGACGGCCCAGCAGCAGGCGCGGCACCGGTGGAAACCGGGTCGTCGCCAGCAGGTCTTCCGCCCACAGGTGATCCAATAAAATCCCCGCGCAGAGCCGCGGCACCGCGTCGGCCAGGCGTTGCAACTCGGCCGCCTGCACCGCATGGGTTGCGAACGCCGGCGGGTGGAGCGGCGTGGCGTGTTGCACCAGTTTTTCGGAGGACAAAAACATCAGCGGGCAGCCCAGTTGGGCGCAGCTCTCTGAAACACCCTCGATGATCTCCTGGTAGAGCCGGCTCCAGCGCTGGATTTGGCGGCCGAGCACCACGATCGGAAGCCCAGCCGCCGCCTGCGAGCCGGCGTGCACCGGGTAAAACCGGCCATTGGGGTGCTGCCAGGCCTTGCCCTCCCGCACCAGGCGCTGGAGCAACCGCGACACGGTGGCAAACGACAGCCCCAGCTCGTTCCCTAGTTGGCGCACCGCCGGCAGCGGGGCGGACACTTCCAGGCTTTTGTTTTCCAGCATCCGCAGCAGCGTCAGTTCGGCCTCGCGGGCTCGCAGGGTGGGTTTTTTCGGCATAACCCCAAAGCGGACCAAACCTTTGTTATATGCAACAAAAATAAAGTGTTGCTTTCTGGGATAAGCGCGCGCTGTCTCCACCCATGTCCACCACCTTGCTCATTTTGGCGGCCGGTATGGGAAGCCGCTACGGCGGCCTCAAGCAGCTCGACTCCGTCGGGCCCTCCGGGGAAACCCTTCTCGCCTACTCGATTTTCGACGCGATTCGCGCCGGTTTCACCCGAGTGGTCTTTGTCATCCGGCGCGATTTCGACGCCGAGTTCCGCGCCAAGATCGGCAGCCGCTACGAAAACCGCATCGACGTCGATTACGTCTATCAAGGCCTGGACACGCTGCCCGCCGGTTGCAGCGTTTCGGCCACCCGAACCAAGCCGCTCGGCACCGGCCACGCCATCTGGTGCGCCCGCGATGCCGTCAAAACCCCCTTCGCCGCGATCAACGCCGACGACTTTTACGGGGCCGACGCCTACCGCTCGCTCGCCCACTTCTTCGCCCAGTCCGCCCCGTCCGCGGGTCGCCAGAATTTCGCGATGGTCGGTTACCGCCTCGACCGCACGCTCTCCGATCACGGCACCGTCGCCCGCGGGGTCTGCGCCACCGACAGCACCGGCCAGTTGCAGTCGATTATCGAATGCGTCGGCATTGAAAAAGCACCCGCCGGAGCCCGCTATAAAGATTCAGCCGGCGAGTGGGTGAATTTCACCGGCGCAGAAACCGTCTCGATGAATTTTTTCGGTTTCACCCCGGCGATTTTTCAACTGTTGGAGGCGGGCCTGATCGAGTTTTTAAACACCCGCGCCTCCGTCGACGACAAGGCCGAGTATTATATTCCCTCGGCCGTCGCCGGGATGATGGAGGCCAACACCGCCCAGGTCAAAGTGCTCACCAGTAGCGGCTCCTGGTTCGGGGTGACTTACCGCGACGACAAACCCCTCGTCACCGCTGAGATCGCCCAGCTCGTCGCCGCCGGCGAATACCCCGCGTCCCTGTCCGCCTAATCACCCGTTGCCCCAGCACCCCATGAAAATCCTCATCACCGGCGGCTCCGGCTTTATCGGCAGCCACCTCGTCGAGCATTACCAAAACCAGGCCGAGGTCGTGGTGTTGGACAACTTCCGCACCGGTCATCGTAAAAACCTGGCCGGCCTCAAGTGCGAGCTGATCGAGGGCTCGATCCTTGATAAGGCCTAGCTCGACCGCGTGATGGTGGGGGTTGACTACGTTTTCCACCTGGCCGCGCTGGTCAGCGTGCCCGAGTCGATGTCGCTGCACGCCG
This sequence comes from Opitutus sp. GAS368, assembly GCA_945871005.1. Lineage (GTDB taxonomy): Bacteria > Verrucomicrobiota > Verrucomicrobiia > Opitutales > Opitutaceae > Rariglobus. Next base: position 5,828 of record CAMBUJ010000195.1, read on the forward strand.
AGACGGTGGAGATCAACGTCCAGGGCCTGCTCAACGTGCTCGCCGCCGCCAAAAAGCACGGGGTGAAAAAAACTCTGTTTCGCCAGCTCGGCGGCCGTTTACGGGGAAAACCCGGTGCAGCCCAAGGTCGAGACGATGACGCCCGATCCGCGCAGCCCGTATGGGATCACCAAACTCGACGGTGAATATTATTGGATCTTCACGGAATGCTGTGGGTAGGGGCTGAAGGCAAATGAGGTACAAGATCGAGTCTGCCGCAAAAAAAGAGGATACGGGTTCGGTAGTTTTCAAACTTACGGAAGCCCCTGGCATCGGCTTTGAGGGCTTGTATTTTGGAGTTAA
>CAMBUJ010000196.1 GCA_945871005.1 Opitutus sp. GAS368
TCGTTCAGAGGCTTTGAAACATGAAACCGGTCGTGAACGATATCCGCGTTGGGAGCAGCTTGGTGGGTAGCGGCGATGAAGGAGGCGCCCATATCCATGGCGACTGCCTCAACCCCGGAAACCTGTTCCTTTGATAATGATGCCCAGAGCTTTAATCCACTGGCGGTGTCACGACCGGGTACCACGTCGAGCACCCGTCGCCCGGTCAGATCCGTCATCAACGAAACGTAACTTTGTCCCCGTAAAAAACTCTTCTCATCCAAGCCCACTCGGGTGATCCCGTCGAGATTGCGCCGCGCCAATCCGCGGTTCACCGCCTGTTCGATTATGCGTTGCACGCTGTCCCAATGCAGACCGAGCAACTCGGCTGCTTGACTCAACGATCGGCAGGCAGCGATCACGGCAACCGCAAAGCTTTCAAAGTGCAGGGTGAACCTCGAGCCTGGCTCCGCCCACGGCACGCTCATGGTTTTGACGCCGTCTTGTTCGCAATCGCAGCGAGGCACCGCACAGCGCAGTTCCAACCGGTACTGCATCACGCTCAGATGCCGCCAACTGCGTTCCGGCATCCGGTCATAAATGGGCGACAGTTTACCGCAGACCGGACACGGCACCTTTGTGCCGTCCGGCCATCGCAGCCAGACTGTCACGCTTTGCCCAACCAAGTCATCCTCCACCTTGGTCACTTCCCACGGTTCCGGCAGCAACAGCAACCGCCGGTAATGTTCATGCACGCTTATACTCATCTTTACTTTTTAGCTGCTTTTTAGTCCCTCACCCACAGCAAAACGGGAAGAACCATATTATTGATCCCTGTATAGTCGCGAGGGCTGGCTCGAAACCGCCGTCCTGCGCTTCTTTAATGTTTTTGGACCGCGCCAAGATCCGTCCGGCGCCTACGCCGCCGCCGTGCCGATCTTTATACAGAAGGCCCTCGCCGGTCAGCCGATCACGATCTTTGGCGATGGCGGCCAGACCCGGGATTTTATTTATGTGAAAGACATCGTCGGCGCGCTCGCCTTTTTGGCGCAGAGCCCCGGGGTCACCGGAGTCTATAATGCCGGTTATGGTCAATGTATGAGTATTGCCGAACTGGCCCGGATCATCCTTGCGGAGTCCGGTTCGGTTTCGGAAATCAAAAACGCGCCGGAGCGCACCGGCGACATCCGCCATTCGCAGGCCAGCCCGGACAAACTGATGGCCGCCGGTTGGCAACCCGCCCACGGGGTGATGAAGGGACTCAAGGCCACCCTGGCCGCTTACGCGGCGGCACGCGCAGCGGTTTAATAACCCGCGCAGACCTCGTTTATACAAACCCTCAACAGCTTAAGATTTATAGTTATGTCCACCCCCGCCAATACTCCTTCCCTCGACGAAATGCGCGCCATCGCCGCCCCCTTTGCCATTCACGGCAAACTCCTTAGCGCCGAACGCTACGGCAGCGGTCATATTAACGACACCTACGCGCTCTGCTTTGATCAAGCCGGCGCACCCGTTCGTTATATCTTTCAGCGGGTAAATCATAATATCTTTAAAAACGTGCCCGAGTTGATGGAAAACATCAGCCGGGTGACCGCCCACGTGGTCGCCAAGACCGCCGGTGGCGACAGCCGGGCGGCACTCACCTTGGTGCTCACCCGCGACGGCGCCCCGTTTTATAAAACCGCCTGCGGTAATTTCTGGCGCGTTTATCTTTTTATCGAAAAAGCCCGAACCTACGATGCGGTCGAAAAACCCACCCAGGCCCGTGAGGCCGCCCGCGCCTTCGGTTTGTTTCAGCAGGCCCTCGCCGACCTGCCTGGTGCTCGCCTCCACGAGACGATCCCGAACTTCCACAACACCGTGTCGCGTTTCGCCGCGTTGCGTAAAGCCGCCGAGGCCGACGTCGCCGGGCGCAAAAAAGAAGTGCAGGCTGAACTCGATTTCGCCTTTGCCCGCGAGGCCGATGCCGGCCGCCTGCTCGCGCTGGTCGCCGCGGGGAAAATTCCCGAACGCGTCACCCACAATGATACTAAATTGAATAACGTGATGCTCGACGACGCCACCGGTGCAGGCATCTGCGTGATCGACCTGGATACCGTCATGCCCGGCCTGTCACTTTATGATTTCGGCGACCTGGTGCGTTTCGCCGGTAACACCGCCGCCGAGGACGAAATCGATCAGGAGAAAATCCAAGTTTCCCTCCCCGTGGTGGATGCGATTGTGGAAGGCTATATTGCCGGTGCTGGCGACATCCTCACCCCGGCCGAATGGGACAACCTGATTTTTGCCGGTAAACTCATGACCTACGAGGTCGGCCTGCGTTTCTTAACCGATTACTTGCAAGGCGACGTCTATTTCAAAACCAAGCGCCCCGGCCACAACCTCGACCGTGCCCGCAACCAGTTGCGTCTGGTGGCCCGGATTGAAGCGGCCGACAAGGAGTTGCAGGCGATCGTCGCCCGCCACCGCGGGCAGAAATAATACTTAGTCGGCAGTAACATTCTATCGGTCGGAGCCAATCAAGGCGATATAGCCGCAAAAAAACGCAAAGGGAGCAAAGAACCTACACGGTAGTTCTCTGCGAACTCTGCGTTTTTTTGCGGCTAAAGGGTTCGAGTCATTGAGTTGATATTAAGACTAGGGATAAACCCCAACTCCGTACTGCACATGCCCGAGCCCGAATCCTTTGTCTCGCGAAGGGAGCGAAGCCGGAAGAAGTACCAACCCAAAACAACTCAGGCAGTTCCTTCGCTCCCTTTTAATACTTCGCGCGACAACCGGTTTTTATCCGACATTTTGAATGATACTACCTACTACACAATCGAACCCATGACGATCGACTGTCCGCGCCTTGACGCAATTGATTTGGCCCGCTGGACCAATCGCCCTGTGGGCAGCGAGCCGGTGCTGACCCTGCACCAGGCGTGGAAAGGCCCTGAATCAAATGACGGCGGAACCGTCCGGTTTGCCTGGAATGGCCGGGATTTATTGGTCCAGGCCATCCTGCCGGATCAGGATATATTCAATCCCTCCACCGCCTTTAATGAAGAAGCGTATTTGGTGGGCGACGTGTTTGAGGTTTTTATCAAACCGGTGGGCCAGGAGGCTTATTATGAATTCCACGTCACCCCCGCTAATCAGCAATATCAAGTGCGCTTCGCGCAAGATAAGGCCGGGGTGAGGGAAGGGGAGGCCCACGCCTTTACCTTTATGGATCTGCCGATCGCCACTGGGGTGGCGATTGATCGCAAGAATAAACAATGGACGGTCGGCGCCCAGATTCCTCTGGGGCCGTTGAGCGGGCACGAAGCCGTGCGGGTGGGCAGCGAGTGGCTGGTTTCCTTTTCGCGTTATGATTATACGCGAACGCCCACCGGCCTGGTGATTGAGAATTATTCATCCTCCCCGCACCAGGAACTTTCGTTTCACCGCCAGCAGGAGTGGTCCCGCGTACGGCTTGGTTAAGTCCGAGCTGAAAACAAAAGCTCTTCGCGATCCCGTTACGTCACGGAGCCAAGAATCTGCCCGCGTGCACGGCGTCGCGGGACGACGGAGTCGTTTCGAGTCAGAGGGAGGGGCTAGCTGCTGTTGAACTCACGGAGCGCCAAGCTCCGTTAACCACCAAAGCGCTGGATGCGCCCGGTCACGTCGGCGCGTAATCGGTCGATATAGCCCTGCACAAACCCGGCCAGATCCAAGGTCGGCGCGCTCACCAACGGCGTCAGATCCATCGCCCAGGTGATGCCCTCGGTTTTGTCGGAGGCGTGGGATGTATGATACGTGGCGTTGGCCGCACGACGCCCGATCGTGGCCAAGTCGTAGCGTTTGCCGCCGGTCACTTGCGAATCGAACACTTTTAATAAATCGAGGGCCAGGTCGGGCCTACGGCCGGAATCGAGCGCGACCTTGTCGGCGTCGATCATCCAGTCGAGGTCGCGCCAGACCTCGCAGCCGAGCACGCGGCGCGGGCGGCGCTCCATGGGCAACGCGCGAATCGCCTCCAGGCACCGCGCCAGCACGGCGATGTGCGTGTCGTGTTTGTCGGCGGGTTGGTGCAGGTAAACCACCTCGGGCTGGCAACCGGCGAAAATCGCCAGCAAGTCGGCGGCGACCCCGGGTTGCCCCGGGCGCTTCACCTCGGCACTGGGGTGGGCGAGTTGAATCTGGATCGCGTAGCTGCCCAGCTCGGCGGCCTTGCGCTGCTCGAGTCGGCGGATGTCCTGCATCTGCTCGTCGGTGTAGGCGGCGTAAGGGCCGGTGCGCGAGGAGCCGGCTCCATTGGTCACCACGACTCCGCCGAAGGCCTTGCCGGGGGTATCGAGGCAGTCGCAGATGCCGGCGTGGGCCATGATCTCGATGTCGTCCTGATGCGCGCCGAGGCACAGGTGGGTGACCTTGGCGAGCGCGGCCGCCGGCGCGAGCGCGCCACCGGGGACATAGACGTCGGCTTTGGGATGGGAAAAGTTCATCGGGAAGGGAGCTTTGAGCTAGGAGCTAGGAGTTGGGAGGTTTTAGCAGGACGCAAGGTTAGCGGCTGCGGAAACGGGGTTGAGGGCGGGCAGGCTGGCGGCGGCGACCGCCTGGCCATGGCGTTTATCTTTTTCGGCGGGCAGGCTCAGGTGGACGCGTTGCGCGAGTTCGGGAAACTCGCCGCGGAGAACTTCGATGGCCTGGTTAACCATCACTTCGCCGCCGGCCCCGGCCGTGACGCCGCCAAGTAACAACACATTCCGCAGTTCGTAAAAGTCCGCGTAGTGGGCAATCGCGTACCCGAGCAGCGTGCCGAGCGTCTCGTAAATGGCCAACGCCCGCTCTTCGCCGGCCGCCATCGAGGCCTGCACGACGATGAGCCGTTCGGCCAGCGGTTGGTCATCGGGAAAGTGAATGCCGGCCTTCGCCGCTAGCCGGTCGATGCCCTGCTGGGAAAAATACTGCACGCCGCAGCCGCGGTCGCCCGACCACTCGTCGATCGGCGCATCCTCGGCGTAGTCCACCGGGGCGAAGGCCAGCTCGTTGAGCCACGGGGTGATGCCCCCGGCCGGGGTCACGTAACCGCCCGCCATACTCGTGCCCATCGACACGCCGAGCACCGCGTTGTCGCCCAGCGAAATCGAGCCGGACAGGGCCGTGACTTCGCCGTCGTTAACCACCTCAAATGGAATGCCGCCCCAGCGCTCCTGCAGGTCGAAAAACATCCGGCGGATGCTCGCCTCAAAGCCCTCGCGGGAGACTCCACGAAACAGCGAGGCGATGCGAACTTCGTTGTTCACATAAACCCCGGCGGCGCTGCCCCCGATCGCGTCCACCCGGGGCAGATGGGCAGCGGCGCGGCGCAGGGAGTCTTCCACTCCTTCGATGTGGTAAGCGGGGTCGGCCTGAAAATACGGGTCCCAGGCGGTCGACTCGGAAAACACGACTTCCCCGTCGATCAGCGCCGCCACCTTGCGGAAGCTGCCACCAAGATCGAAGCCGATCCGGCAGCCGTCGCGGTGGCGGCCCACCGCGAGCCCGACCGGCTGCTCCACCGGCAGATCGGCCCAGGCGCAGGCCTCCACGGAAAACGGTTGGCCGTAAACCTCGTCGCCCATGAACCGGTGATCAAAGGCGCGCGCCCCAGTGGTTGAATACACCGACTGTAAGTGGGCGGCGACCTCAGGGGCGCCGGCCACCCGAACGCGGCAACCACCGCGCTGCCAGAGCAGGAACTTGAGCAGGCGCTCCACGTAGCGAAAGGTGAGGGCTGCTTGCGGGTGGTTGGCCGGCAGGACCTCGCCCTTCCAGACCGAGGCTTCGCCATCGGCGCGGACCACGGCCAAGGCGAAAGCTCGGCGGTCGGGCGCCGTCGTGGTGAGCTCGCGATAAGCCCGGTTCCAGAGCACCGCCGGGACGTAGCCCGGATCGAGCTCGGGGGTAAACTGGGGGGAGATTTTTAACATGGGTGCGGCGAGTGGTAAACGGGGCAACGCAGTGGCGTTAAACGCGGGGGGAGCGCGCCGGTTAGCGGGCGGGGGTCCAGCGGCTAAAACCCTCGATCGCTTCGTAGTCGGCCAGGCCGAGCGCGTCGTAGCTTTGCGAGAGGTCGCGGTTTTGCTGCTCGGCCTGCTGCCAGGGCTCACGCAGCCCGGAGGCCAGCGCCGAGCTGCTGCGCTGCGAGCGGTGCGGGAAAATCGC
>CAMBUJ010000197.1 GCA_945871005.1 Opitutus sp. GAS368
TCCCGCCGAGAATTGTGGTCCGTGATCACGGTGATCGCGGCCACCGGCGGCTATTTTTTGCTTTTTGTCCGCGGGGCTTATCTGGACTTGTTGAGCGCGGAACTCGGTACGCCAGCGCTGAAGTCCGCGCTGGCGGTGCTGGCCCTGTCGGGCGCACTCGGCGGCGGCTTGGCAGTTTGGCGGTTCCGCCCCCATTCCTATCGGCGATCGGTGGCCACCGGCGCGTTGGCCTGCATCGCAGCGGCGGTGTCTGGCTACCTCAGCCCCTCGCTGGCGACCGCCGCCGGCATCGGTCTGGCCCTGGGCTGGTTGACCGTGACGCTCGTCGCCGGGTTGCGTGCGGCGATCGGCATGCAGGCGCTCGGGCGGACCCTCGGCACGGGCATCGGCCTGGCTTATGCGCTCGGTAACCTGGCGGCGGGGTTAAGTGCGTCGCCCCGCATGCAGGCGGGCTGGGCGTTGGCTTTTCTGGCGGTGGCGCTGGTGGCTTCGCGGTGGCTGCGCACCGGCGAGGCGGAGGTTTCTGGCAACGACGACTTTCGCCCGGTGCGCCTGGCCAGCTGGATCGGTATTTTTCTGGCTTTGGCGGGCCTGGATGCAGCGGCGGGCTCCGTCATCCAGCATACTCCGGCGCTCCAGGACGAAGTCGGGGGCGGCCACCTGCGCGTGCTGCTCAACGCCACCGTTCACCTCGCGGTGGCGGTGGGGGCGGGGGTCTGGATGGACCGCAAACGCTTTGGCCGGGTGGTGCTGGCGGGTTGGGCGGCACTGGCCGGCGCCTGTCTGCTACTCGATGACCGCATGCGGCCCTTTGCCGGCGCGGAACTGCTCTTTATAACGGGGGCTTCGCTCTACGTAGTGGCGCTGGTTTTTTATGCGGCGCGTGGAGGTCGGCCCTGGTTGGTCGGGATCGTGCTGGCCATTTCGGGTGGGGTGGGGGCGGCCGCGGGCATCGGCCTGGCGTTGGATTTTAACCGGGTTCCGATGCCGTTGGTTGTGGTGGCGTGCGCGGTGGTCACCGGGCTGCTGCTGATTCGCCACCGGGGCAGGCGGCTGCGGAAACCCCTGCTGTTATAATCGGGGCCGGGGCAGGCGTGATTGCCCGCGCAGGCCATCAAAGCCGCACGCGTTCACCCGGCGCGCAGACCCGAAAGGTGTCGGCGTGCAACTCGGCCGCGATCAGGGCCCGGGCGAGTTCGCGCGGGGGCTCGCCCACACCCTCGTCGGTGAGCTGAAAGGTGCCCCAATGCATGCCCAGACTCAGCCCGGCGCCGAGTTCGCGGTGGATTTGCACCGCTTCGGTGGGATCGCAGTGCTGCGCGGCCATAAACCAGCGCGGCGCATAGGCGCCGATCGGAATCAGCGCCAGATCGGGCGGGCCGAGGCGGGTGCGAATGGCGGCAAAAAACAGCTCGTCGTAGGCGGTGTCGCCGGCGAAATACGCGCAGGCTTGCGGGGTTTTCAGGTGAAAGCCCCCCCAGAGCCGCGAGTTGCGCGGGCCGCGCAGCCGGTTGCTCCAGTGGCGCGCCGGAGTCAGGGTGAGCTCGAGGCCCGGCGCGGCGGTGTGCGACTGCCACCAGTCCAGTTCGACGATGCGCTCGGGGGCAAAGCCGGCCGAGCGCAACAGCGGGGCGTTGCCCAGCGGGGTGACACCGAGCGGGGCGTGTGTTTTCCAGAGCCGGCGCAAGGTGGCCCGGTCGCAGTGGTCGTAGTGGTCATGGCTGAGCAACACCACGTCGATGGCGGGCAGGTCGGTGAAATCCACTCCGGGGCCCTGCACGCGCCGCGGTCCGATCAGTCCGCCGGGGCCGACGCGATCGCTGTAAACGGGATCGGTCAGCAGGTTGCCGGCGGGCGTTTGCAGCAGGAAGGTGGAGTGGCCGATCCAGGTCGCCGCCAGCCGGTGCCCAGCCAACGACTCGGTGGGGCGCGGCGGATGGGCCGAGCGCACCGGCCAGGGACTGGGTTGCCCGCTGAGTTTCCAGCTGAGTATGTCGCGCCAGGTGCGTTCCTCGTGGCGACGGGGATTGAAAAAACGCCACCCGTTACAGTGGTCGGAAAGGGGGAAGGGCGCGGGCATAGCCGGGGCTGGTGGAGGGCTGCGGGCGGGCGGGCGGGCGGACGTCGGGGTGGGCGGCCGGGGGAGGGGGCAAGTCAGAACCCGAGCGAGAGCTGGGCCGTGCCGTCGGCGGCCGGGTCGCCGTCGCAACCGGGGGTGGCCGGTTCAAGGCAGGCTGGGTCGTCGTGGCGGACTTGGTTAACGCGGGCGCTCACCGGGGTGGCACTCAGGGCTTCGGCCGGCAGCGGGCGGAGCAGCGGGGCGAGGGAGTCCGTTGAAGTGATCCGCGGGTCGAGCCAGGCGGTCCAGGCGGAGGCATCGGCGAGGATTGCGGGCATCCGGTGGTGGACGGGTTGCATGAGGGCGTTGGCGGCGGTGGTGATCAGGACGCAGGCTTCGAGGGGTTGACCCTCGGGGGTGCGGTAAGTTTCCCAGAGCGCGGCGAAAGCGAACGGTTGTTCATCACGAAGGCGGAACAGCCACGGCTGGCGGAGGCGGCCGGTGAGTTGCCACTCGTAAAACCCGCTGGCGGGCACCAGGCAGCGGCGCGACTGAAAGGCGCGGCGGAAACTGGGTTTTTCGCCGAGGGTTTCGGCGCGCGCGTTGGTCAGCGGACGGGCGTCGGCCCCGGCCCAGGTTGGCGTGAGGCCCCAGTGCAGCCAGGCGAGTTCGCGGGCGGGGGCGGGCGAGTCGGGGGTGGTCGTGCAGGTGCGCACCGCGAGGATCGGGCCGCCGGGAGGCAGGTTGTAACGCGAGGACGGCAGGGCGTGGCCGGGGGCTTCGAGGCGCACGCCGAGCTGGGCGAGCAGGGACTTGGCGTCGGTTTGGGTGAGGACGTAACGGCCGCACATGGGGCTGGGCGGGTTTAGCGCGAACTCCGAAGTTCAAGCCAACCACGGATTACACAGATGGCACAGATGCAATTCATTAGGAGACCAACGGAACGGACAAGGCACGCTCTTTTCATTCGATCCTGAAAACAAGCAACATTTTGATATCCTTCATGATCTGTGAAATCTGTGGTCTAAACTCCGGCGATCGATTTTAGCGGTGGGCGCCCAGGCCGGCCAGCAGGTCGGGTAAATCGCGGATGGTTTCGACGGTGAAAAAGCGGCCCTGGGCGGTGGTGGGCGGGTCGGCCCGTTCGTGTTCCCAGTTGAGGTGGTAGGGAATGTGCACGCCGGTGCCGCCGAGGGCGAGCACTGGGAGGATGTCGGATTTGAGCGAGTTGCCCACCATGACAAACCCAGGCGCGGCGATGGCATGGCGGCGTAGGATCGCGGCGTAGGCGGCCTCGCTTTTGTCGGAAACGATTTCGGTGTGGCTAAAAAAATCGGCCAGGCCGGATTTGGCGATTTTGCGCTCCTGGTCGCGCAGGTCGCCCTTGGTGATGACGAGCAGGCGGTGGGTTGGGGCGAGGGCGGCGAGGGTTTCGGCGACCCCGGCGAGCAGGACCACGGGGTGGGCGAGCATGTCGCGGCCCAGGGCGATGAGCTGGCGGATTTCCGCAGTGGAGATTTTGCCTCCGGTGAGTTCGATCGCGGTTTCGAGGGCGGAAAGGGTAAAGCCCTTCACGCCGTAGCCATAGAGTTCGAGGTTACGCATCTCGGTGGCGAAGAGGGTGCGGTCGACGGTGGCGGCGTCGTGGTATTGAGAGAGCATTTGGCGGTAACGCTCATGGACGTCCTCGAAAATGGTTTCGTTGTGCCAAAGGGTGTCGTCGGCGTCGAAGGCGAGCACGGGAGCGCGGGTGTTCATGCGGGAGGTGGGGCCACGCTGCGCGGGGCGGGCGGGGGCCGCAAGTGTGGCGGTGGGGCGGGGGCAGACCGTGACTCGGGGTTATCGGAATTGAGAACGAGAACGAGGAGGAGGCCGGCACCCTGAGCAGCTCACGCTCAGAGCCACGGGACGCCAAGCTGCTGGCGCTCGGGGCCTCAGAGAACGGCCAATGGTTAAACGGGGGGCCGCTCGCCGATTGCCTGGCCGCTGCCCCGCGAGTGCGAGCGCAGACTCGACCTCGTTGCGCGGCTGGGCAGTTTCGTCGGCATGCAGCTTCACGATGCCTCCCACCCCTTGCGCCTCGGCGCCCCGCTCTCCAGTGCCCGCGGCGTGATCATTCTGCTGCACGGACGCGGCTCCTCCGCCAACGAGATCTCCGGACTGATTCGCGCCTTCGGCGCCGCCGACCTGGCCTACCTCGTGCCCGAAGCCGCCCACCGCACCTGGTATCCGCACCGCTTTCTGGCCCCGCCCGCCCACAACGAGCCGTGGCTCTCCAGCGCGATCGCTCTCATCGACACCCTCGTGGCCGAGGCCCACGCCGCCGGCCACCCCCACGAACGCATCGCACTGGTTGGCTTCTCCCAGGGCGCGTGCCTGTCGCTTGAATACGCGGTGCGCCACCCCCGCCGCTACGCCTTCATCGGCGGCTTGAGCGGCGCCCTGATCGGGCCAACCGATGTTATCCGGGAAACCACTGACTTGTTACGCACCCCGGTTCTGCTCGGCTGCGCCGAACACGATGCCCACATCCCCCTTGAGCACGTCGAACACACCGCCGAAGCGCTGACGGCCTTTAACGCCGAGGTCAGCAAACACATTTTCCCGGGCTCGGCCCACACGGTTTTCCAGGAGGAACTCACCTGGCTGCGCGACCACGCCGCGCGTTAACCCGTAAAAACGAAGGGCGACGGCCCCGAGCGTCTCAGTCCGTCCAGTCGAAGACCGCCTGCAGGCACATCAATTCCAGCACCGCGCCCACCTCGGGACGCACGCCGATCAGCCGCGTTAGCCGCTGCAGCCGCGGACGTTTGCGAACCACGCTCAACAGCGCGCCCACCCCGGAACTGTCGACGAAAACGACAGCACCAAGGTCAATTTCTACCTGTTTAACACAGGTCCACCGCGCCGCCTCCACACCAGCTTTGAACTCTGCGGCGCGCGCCGCAGTGAGCTGCGCGGCCCCCACGGTGAAACGCAGTGTGTCGTCGGTTATCTGTGAAGTGAGCACGAGGTTCATGCGCCCTTTGACCGCACCGTTAGCGGAAGGCCTGCGCTCATTTTAAAAATAAGTCGGGTGCCACCCGACGCCGCCCAACCCGGCGGAACCAAGCCGGGGTTTTTCGGACGATGTAACCGGGAGAAATCTCGGCCCCACCCCATGAACGACCTGCGCGAAGCCCATGTAATCACCCTGCCCCCTTGCCTGGACAACGTACACGGGGCCACCCAACGCGTACTCGCCTGGTGTACCCTACAGGGGGTCCCGCGGGCCACCTCGGAGCGCATCGAGCTGCCCCTCGTCGAGGCCCTCAACAACGCCATTCTCCATGGCTGCCTGAACCAAGACCAGGCCTCGGCGTCGGTGCACCTGACCACCCGCGTGAGCGCGCAAGAGGTCAGCGTGGAGGTGGCCGACCCCGGCCACTTTGAGCCCTCCCCGAGTTGGACGACCCTGCCCTCCGATCCGCTCGCCGAGAGCGGGCGCGGAGGATTCCTGATTGGGATCGGCACCGACGCCTTCACCCACGCCAATTCACCAGCCGGACACGCCCTCACCCTGCACTGGAAAACCCAACCCGAGGCCGGCTACGGATTGGTCGCCGCCGCCGACCTTGACCGCACCCTCGAACACCTCACCGCCGACCTGAGTAACAGCTACGAAACCGTTCTGGGCCTGACTTACTTCGCCGGACTGCTGGCCACCAGCGCGACCTTTTCCCAACTGCTTGAACAGGTAAACGTGCGCCTGCGCACCATGGTGACGCACGAACACCTCGTCATTCGTTTCATCGAAGGCGCTTTGCTGGTGCACTACCCGGTCGGAGCCTCGCCCAACGTACCCGCCGCCTTGCCGATCGACCGCGCCACGCCCGAAGGCCGGTGCGTGCTCAACCGCCACCCCGAGGCCGAACCGGCCCCCCCCCCGTTTGGCCGCGCGGAAAACCTGAGCGAGTTTACCGAAAAAGCCGGCCTGCTCAGCGTCGAGTTCGGCGGGCAACTGCTCGGCACCCTCAGCGTCACCCGCGCGGCCGCCGCCCAGCCCTTTTCCGGGGCCGAGGTGGAGCTACTGCAAGCGGTGGCCGATTTCGT
>CAMBUJ010000198.1 GCA_945871005.1 Opitutus sp. GAS368
CGGCAACGGGTGGCCAGCAGTGGCCAGAAATTGGCAGGGGTCATGCAGAACCGATTGGCTGATAAACGGTCGCCCTCCCCAGCCCCACCGATTGCCAACTGGAGTCGAGGTTGATGGTGGTTTCGGCCGAGCCCAGCATAAGCGAACCCTGGGGGTGCAGGGTGGCGCGGATGTTGCGCAGAATCGTCTGCTTGGTCGGCACGTCGAAATAGATCATCACGTTGCGCATCAGCACCACGTCGAAGATCGGCAGGCGCGGCCACGCCTCGATCAGGTTCATCGGGCGGAAATCGACCATGCGCCGCAGCTCGGCATTGGCGGTCCAGACGTTACCCTCTTGGGTGAAGTATTTTTTGATCAACGCGGGGGTCAGGCCGCGGTTGATCTCGAATTCGTTGTAACGGCCGGCGCGCGCCTGGGTGAGCACAGTGGCAGATAGGTCGGAGCCGATGATCTGGATGTTCCAGTCGGCGAGCTGGGGGAAACTTTCCCGGATGAGCATGCACAGGCTGTAAGCCTCTTGGCCGGTGGAGCTGGCGGCCGACCAGAAGGAGAGGCTGCGTTGGGCAGCGCGCTGGGTGATGAGTTTGGGGATGATGGTTTCGCGCAGGGCGTCGAACGGCGCGATGTCGCGGAAAAAGAACGTCTCGTTGGTGGTGAGCGCGTCGAGGACCTTGCCGTGCAGCGGGTGGCTGGTCGGGGTTTTGCGCAGCAGGTTGATGAATTCCGGCACGCTCGCGCAGGCGTTGATCGAAGCGAGCGAACTCAGGCGCGACTCCACGAAGTAGTCCTTGCCCGGCTCGATGATGATCGCGGCGGAGCGGCGGGCGAAACTGGAAACAAATTCGAAATCGGCGGTGAGGAGGGCCACGGGGGAGTAGGGGGGGGCGTTACGGACGAAGGTTAGCGGGGAGCAGGCGCAGGAGGGCGCCGGCGATGTCTTGCAGGGGGAGGATTTGGTGGGCCAGGCCGGCTTCGGCGACGTAGCCGGGCATGCCCCAGACCACGCTGGTGGCCTCGTCTTGGTCGAGGATGGTGGCGCCGCGTTCGCGCAGCACCGTGCAGCCGTGCAGGCCGTCTTGGCCCATGCCGGTCATGATTAACGCCAAGGTGGCGCCGCCATACACGGTGGACACGCTGCGAAACAGCACGTCGACAGCCGGACGGCAGGAGTTTTCCGGCGGACCGTCGTGCAGGTGCACACGGACCACGCCGCCCTCGCGGCGCACCTCCATGTGGCGGCCGCCGGGGGCGATGTAAACATGCCCGGCCTCGACCAACTGGCCCTCCTGGCCCTCGTGGAATTTTAGCGGCGAGTCTTTGCCGAGCCGCTCGGCGAGCATCTGGGTAAAGAGCGGGGGCATGTGCTGGACGATGACCACCGGCACGGGCAGTGGGCGGGTGATGGCCTTGAAGACGGCAGCCAGGGCATTGGGTCCGCCGGTGGAGCAGCCGATGCAAAGCACCGCCGGCGGAATAGTGCGGGAGGGGGCCGGGCTGATTTTGGCGACAAAGTGCGTGCCGGCCGTGTTGGGCACCACGGAAGCGCTGGCGGAGGGGCTGGCCTCAGGGGCGCCGGCAACGGGGGGAGGCGGCGGGATGTGGCGGCAGTGGGCCTTGATCTTGGGAATGAGTTCGTTTTTGAGCCGCTCCAGACCCTCGGCGATGTTGCCCACGTTGGAGGGCTTGGTGACGTAATCGGTGGCCCCGGCGTCGAGGGCCTCAAAAGTGGATTCAGCCCCCTTCAGGGTCAGGGTGCTGAACATGATCACGGGTAGCTTGGGGTAAGTTTTGCGCAGTTCGCGCACGGTTTGCAGGCCGTCCATCTCCGGCATCTCGATGTCGAGGGTGAGGATGTCGGGGTTGACCTGGGGGATTTTCTGCAGGGCGATCTTGCCGTTGGCGGCCGTGCCCACGACCTCCAGCTGGACGTCGCCGCCGAGCGCCTCGGAGATCATTTTGCGCATGACGACAGCATCATCGACGACCAGAACGCGGATACGGGGCATAATAAAAGGGGGCGATCAGGCGCCAAAGCGCGGTTGGGGGGAAAGCGGGGACAATCTCACACCGGGTTAATCGGTCGTTTTCGGCTAAACTCAAATGCCCTACGTAAAATCCTTAGTTGGCGGGCGGGCCATTTTCCGGAGCGGAGCCCGATTTCAGAGCTCCGGTCCCCCTTGCACTACGATAGGTCGGAAGCGGAACGGCGGTGAAACATCCCCGAAAATTCCAGCAGGCACTTCGCCTCGTTCCCGTTCTTCACGAGGGTTCAGGATAAAAACATAATGATTAGCGGTTAGTGAATCGAATGGGGGATAACTCAAGGCCCTTACGAAAGAGAAGGATTAAGCGGAACGAGAACGAGCCAGGCCCCACGGCAGGCTCCGCCCTTGCCTTGAGAGCGGTGGGCGGCCTGTGTTTAGCCACTGTGCCGACCCTGATTATCATCGATGACCACAAAATCATCCGCGACGCCCTCCGCGCCCTCATGGGGCAGTTCGCCGACTTGCAGGTGATCGGGGAGTCGGCCGATGGCCGCAACGGCGTCGATCTCGTCTTGGCCCAAAAACCCGACGTGGTCCTGATGGACATGGGACTGCCCGGGCTCAACGGCATGGAAGCCACCCGCCAGTTACGCGAACGCGGCTACGGCGGGGGCATCGTGATGATTTCGATGCACACCGAGCGCCATCTCGTTCAGGGCACCCGCGACGCCGGGGCCGACGCCTATGTGCTCAAGGAGCACGCCTTCGATCAGCTCGAGACCGCGATCCACGCGGCGCTGCGGAGGGAACCCTATTTTAGTCCGCAACTCGGCGACCTGGGGGGTGACCCTGGGATGACCGGGGGGCTGACCCCGCGCGAGCGCGAGGTACTGCAAATGCTCGCCGAGGGGGCCACCGCCAAGGACATCGCCTTCTCGTTGAAAATTAGCTCCAAGACCGTCGACGTCCACCGGGCCAACTTGCAGCGCAAGCTCAACGCCGGGACGTTGGCCGACCTCACCCGCATTGCCGTGCGCGAAGGCATTGCCCAACTCTAAGCCCCATGCCCGAGCAGATCCCAGTTGATGTGCTGCGGCGGTGCTTGGGCCATGCCCGCCACGGTTTTACCATCGTCGATACGCGTCTGCCGGACCTGCCGCTGATCTATGTGAACGACGCCTTCGAGCAGATGAGCGGTTACAGCCGTGCCGAGTTGCTCGGCCGCAATTGCCGGCTCTTGCAGGGCGCGGATCGCCGGCAGGCGGCAGTAAAAGCCATCCGGGTGGCGCTGGCGGCCGGACTGCCGGTGCGGGTGACCTTGCGCAATTATCGCAAGGACGGGACCCTGTTCTAGAACGACCTGAGTTTGACCCCGCTGTTCGACGCACACGGGGAGCTCACTCACTACATCGGGGTGCAGGAGGATGTGACCCATCTGCGACGGGAGCAGGCCCGGGTCCTGCGTTACCAGCGGCAGCTCCAGGCCCTGGCCCAGCGGCTGATCCGCACCGAGGCGGCCGAGCGGAAAAAATTCGCCGGTGAGGTCCACGATCAGGTGGGGCAAACCCTGGCCCTGTGCCGCATGCAGCTCGCCGAGTTGACGCGCGAACTGGGTGGGCCGGCCGCGCCCCCGGCGCTGGGGGCGGTTTGCCGGCTGGTGGAGTCCGCGCTGCAGGAGGCCCGCGGCCTGATGGCGGAGCTGAGCACGCCGTTGCTGCGCGAGTTGGGTCTGGCGGCGGCGCTGCAAAACCTCGGCGAGCAACTCGGGCCGCGCTACGGGTTGGCGGTGACGGTTTGCGTCGAGATTGGGCGCAAGCCGGTGGGGGCGGAGGTAGCCGAATTGGTGTTCCGATCGGCCCGTGAGTTGGTGATCAATGTGGGTAAACACGCCGCGGCGAAAGCGGTGGAGTTGAGTCTGGTGCGCGAAGGCGGCGAGCTGGTGCTGAGTGTGCGTGACGATGGGCGGGGTTTCCGCACGCGCCGGCAGGTGGAGCCGTCCGACGGCGGTTTTGGTCTGCTGAGCATTCGTGAGCGGGCCGGGTATCACGGGGGCGGGCTGACGGTGACGAGTCGGCTGGGCAAAGGCACGCGGGTGGTCCTGCGCCTGCCGCTCGCGGCCCAGCGCCGTCGGCGGGTGACGGGTGGTGGCACGGAAGGCTGACGAGAGAACGAGTAGGAGTAAGAGAACGAGAACGATTCAGCGCGGGCGTGGCCTTGAGCGTGAGCTCAAGGTGGGGCAAAACGGGGCGACGGGTGCGGGTTACCCTCCCTCCCTGAGCTCAGGCTCAGAGCCACAAAACGAGCCCGGCATCCTCCTGCGCATTGCTCGTGGCCGGTTTCCAGTCAACGTGTGCGGCCTCGCCGGCCACCACCTCCCGCCGTCCATCGCCGTCCGCCCTCCCCTCAACCGTTTTCTTATGACTCCGCCCCTGACGATCTGGTGCAACGCCGCCCTTTCCGCCCCCGCCGAACAGCGTCTTGCCTTCGGGCTGGCCGAACACCGGCTGCTCTTTGCCCAAAAACGCTCCGCCTCCGTGCTCGCCGCCGGCCCCGCCGATCCCGGCTTCCTCGAGGCCGAGGTGGTGTTGGGCCAGCCCGAGGCGCGCGACTGCCTGCACAGCTCCAAACTGCACTGGCTGGCGGTGACCAGTGCCGGCTACGGGCGCTACGACACCCCGGAGTTTTTGGAAACCTTCCGCTCCCGCGGCACGATTTTCACCAGCAGCTCCAGCGTCTTCGCCGAGCCCTGCGCCCAACACGTCCTGGCGATGATGCTCGCGCTGGGACGCCAACTGCTCGCCTCCTACGCCGAGCAATGCGGCGAGCGCCGCTGGCAGTTTTTCGAGCGCCGCGCCGCCTCCGTTTTGCTCAACGGCCAGACCGTCCTCTTGCTTGGCTACGGCACGATCGCGCGCCGGTTAACCGAGTTACTCGCCCCCTTCGGCATGAAAATCTACGCGGTGCGGCGCAAAACCCACAGCGAGCGCGGCGTGCACATCATCTCGGAGGAACGCGTCTCCTCGGTGCTCGGCGAGGCCGATCACATCGTCAATTTGCTGCCGGACAACGAGGCGACCTACAACTACGTCAACGCCCGCCGCCTGAGCGCCTGCAAGCCGGGGGCGCGGTTTTATAACATCGGCCGCGGCGTGACCGTGGACGAACGTGCGCTGATTCAGGCGCTGGAAAACGGCCGGTTGGGCGGGGCGTACCTCGACGTTTTTGCCGAGGAGCCGCTGCCGCCTTCGAGCCCGTTGTGGGCGGCGCCGAATTGTTTCATCACCCCACACACCGCCGGCGGGCGCAGCGATCAGGATCTGGCGCTGGTGGGTCAATTTCTGGCCAACTTCGCCGCGTTCCAAGCCGGGTGCGCGGGCATGACCGACCGGGTGGTTTGAGCGGGCGCGCCGGTTGCTTGGGCTTCGAATGTAGCGAGAGCGCGGAGCGCTTTCGACGGCGCGGGGCGCTGCGCGCCGAGCTCCAGCTCGGCGCTCTGGAGTTTGGCCCCAAACGTAGCGCGCGGGCACCCTGCCTGGCCGGAACTGAGCCGAGCCGGAGCTCGGCGTTCCACTCGCCACGGTCTCGCCGGATCGCTGGCCGCAGGGGCAGTCAGCAACCGAGAAATGCTCAGCTTATGCTGCGGGCTGCAGCCGGAGATTGACCACGGGGGGCGAGTTCCTAGCTTTGGCCCTAATTCGGCGTGTGGCATCTACCCCATGATCATCCCCATTTTCCTCCCTCCTTCGGCACCCGTTGGGGTGTTTGACGGCCGGATGGGGTGCACTCACGGAGGCCGCCCGTCTTCGCTTTCCCGTTAACCCCCCTGCTTGCCCGCCATGGCCGACGCCCCGCTTACCCCTGCTCTACTCACCGGCCCGTCCCAGTTGACCATGGCCTTGGAGCCGGAGGCCGCGGAGAAGGAGTTTTCGGTGAAAATGAACCTGGCGCGCCAGCTCACCGAGTCGGCCCTTTCGCGCAAGGCGCTGCAGTCGCTGCTGGAGGACCAAAAGCGCGTCGAGGCCGAGCTGCGTGCCACCGAACGGCGCTACCGCACCCT
>CAMBUJ010000199.1 GCA_945871005.1 Opitutus sp. GAS368
TAGCTCATGGGCGTGTGTGGATGTCCACCGGCGACGCGCCCCGGAGGATGTCGGCAACTTGCAGAGGATTGAGTTGCGTGACCCGGCTTGCGGCGTGGTAGAACAGTGAGCCAATCGCCCCCGCCCGCCCTCCGTCAACTCCCTAATCCGTCCGCATGTCGTCCTGGCTCAAACGCCAACTCAACACCTTCGAACACTACACGATCGATGTCATTTTCGGTCGCCGTGAAGGGGTGCGCGCGACTGTTTTCGCGGGGTTTCTGCAGGGCTTGTCCTACCTTTTCAGCGGTATCGCCCAGGCGCGCCTGTGGCTTTACCAGAAACGCATCCTCCACGACCAACCGCTCGGCTGCCTCGTCGTGGTGGTGGGTAACTTGACCGTCGGCGGCACCGGCAAGACTCCGGTGGTGGAAAAATTCGCCGCGGCCCTGCGCGACCGCGGTCGCAAGGTCGCCATCCTGTCGCGCGGCTACCGCAGCAAGTCGGCCCCGATGTGGAAAAAGTGGTGGTACCGCCTCTCGCACACCGAGGAGCCGCCGCCGCGCATCGTTAGCGACGGCAACCGCGTGTTACTCGACTCCGAAACCGCCGGCGACGAGCCCTACATGCTGGCGCGCAATCTGCCCGGTGTGCTCGTTCTCGTGGATAAAAACCGCGTCAAAGCCGGCGCCTACGCCATCAAAAAGTTCGGCTGCGACACGCTCATCCTGGACGACGGGTTTCAGTACCTGCCGCTCAAGGGCCGGCTCAATCTGCTGCTGGTCGACAAGACCAACCCTTTTGGCAACGGCCACCTGTTGCCGCGCGGCATTTTGCGCGAGCCGATCAAACACCTCAAACGCGCCAGCTACGTTTTCCTGACCAAATCCGATGGCGAGCGCGACCTGGAGCTCGAAGAACTCATCCAGACGCACAACCCGGGCGTTGACCTGATCGAGTGCGCGCACCGCCCCCAATACCTGCAACGCGTCGGTAGCGACGAACGCCAGCCGCTCGGCTGGCTGGACGGCAAACGCGTCGGCGCCTTCAGCGGTATCGCCGTGCCCGAGAGTTTTGAAAAGTTCGTGCGCGATTTGGGCGGCAAGATCGCGTTCACCCGCCGCTTCCTCGACCACTACCGCTTCACCTCGGAGGATTTCGTTGAGCTGTTCACCGAGGGAATCGAGAACCGTGTCGAGTTTATCGTTACCACCGAAAAGGACGCGGTGCGTCTACCCGAAGGCCTGCCGTGCGCGGTGCCGATTTATTACCTGCGGCTGGAAATCGACATCATTCGCGGGGCGGCTGACTTCGATGAGGCGGTGGAGCGCATCTGTTTCCATGATGCGCCGGTGCGTGCCGGGGTGGGGTAGTGCGGGGGGGGGCAGGCAGATGTCAGCGGTCAGGGGGCGGAGGTCCAAGGTCCAAGGTGCGTTTGCCTGCTCTTGGAGTTGGTCTTTTTCAGAAAACCCGATTCCGGCCGTAAACCTAAATGCGCCTCGTCCACGGCCCGAGGCCTCTGCCGCCTTGCCTTCGCGGCAAATTGATTACGGTCTCGTTTTTACCACATGCAGGCCGCCACTCACATTCACGTCAAAGGCGCCCGGGAGCACAACTTGAAGAACCTCGAGGTGCGCATCCCGCGCGGCCAACTCGTGGTCATCACCGGGCCGTCAGGCTCGGGCAAATCGTCGCTGGCCTTCGACACGATCTACGCCGAGGGCTACCGCAAATACATGGAGTCGCTCTCAACCCAGGCGCGCCAGGTCTTGGAGCAACTCAAGCGGCCCGACGTCGATTTTATCCACGGGCTTTCGCCGGTTCTGGCAATCGAGCAGCGCACCGGCGGGGGCTCGCCGCGCAGCACCATTGCCACCGTCACCGAGATTGCCGACTACGCGCGGCTGCTCTGGGCGCTGCATGGCGAGCAGCGTTGCCCCAAGGACGGCGGCCGCGTGGTGCAACGCTCGCTCGATGACAACGTCGCCCGCGTGCTGCGTGAGGTGGCCGGCGAGCGAATCATGATTCTCGCCCCCGCACTCCAGGCCAAAGCGTCGGTCCTGCGCGAGGAGTTGCCCCGCTTGCGCCAGCGCGGCTTTCAGCGCGTGCGCATCGCCGGCGTGGTCAAAAATCTCGACGACGTGGATCTGCTCCCGGTCGGGGCGGGCTCCGCCGAGCTGTTGGTCGAACTAGTCATCGACCGACTGGTGGCGGTTGCCGACCAGCGCAGCCGCCTGGCCGACTCGCTGGAGCTGGCCTTCCGCGAGGGCAAGGACCGCGCCCTCATCCTCGCGCAAAAATCGAGCGACGCCCCCTGGCGCGAACTGAGCCTGAGCCAATCGCTGGCCTGCGAGGTGTGCGGCGACGTGTTTGAGAAACTCACCCCGCGCCACTTTTCCTTTAACCACTCCGAGGGCGCCTGCGGTTCCTGCGGCGGGCTCGGGCGCAAGCTGCGCTTTATTCCCGAGCTGGTTATTCCCGACCCGACCAAGTCGGTGCGCGGCGGCGCGATCAAGCCGTGGCGCATTGGCGGAAAAAACCTGATTATTAAACACAACGCCCAGCTCAAGCAGTTGGCCGAACAGCTCCCCTACGACCCGGATACGCCCTGGCAGGATCTGCCCGAGGAGACCCGCGAGCTGCTCCTTCACGGCGCCGGGGAGCGGCTGTTTTCATTTAAGTTGAAACGCATGCGCGAACCCAAGGCGCTGGCCTTTCCGGGTATTCTCGCGGATTTGGCGGACAGTTTTCGTGATACCGATAGCGACGGGTTCCGCGCTCGGTTGACCACTTTTATGATCAGCGGCGAATGCCCTGAATGTCACGGCACACGCCTCAACGGGCGCAGCGGCGCGGTCACGATTGGGCGTGTCGTTACGGAGGGGCGCCCCAATCCGGCGGCGGTTGCGGCTGAGGCGGGAGTTGCGGCAGGCGCTGCTGACGCGACGCCGGAGTCCGGCAAAAAAACGCGCAAGGCCAACGGCACGCCCAAGACCGCTGCCGCCACCTCTACCGCGGCAACCGCTATAACCGCCGTATCCTTTCCACCGGGCCTAGTGAGGATGAACTTGCCCGCCTTTTTCGCGCTCGATGTGGGCGAGGCCCATGCTTTCGCCGCCACGCTGGTCGCGGAGTTGGCGGGCAACGAGGCGCTGCGCGAGATCGTCACCGGCATTGAGCAGCGGCTGCGTTTCCTGCTCGAAACCGGGCTGGGCTACCTGACGCTCGACCGCGATTACGACACGCTTTCCGGCGGCGAAGCCCAGCGGGTGCGGCTCGCCACCCAGCTCGGCATGGGGCTGATGGGCGTGATCTACGTGCTCGACGAACCGAGCATCGGGTTGCACCCGCACGACAATCAAAAACTGCTCGAAACGCTGCGCGAGTTGCGCGACCGCGGTAACACCGTGTTGGTGGTCGAACACGACGAGGACACCATGCGTATGGCCGACGAGATCATCGAGCTCGGACCCGAGGCAGGCACCGAGGGTGGAAATATTCTTTTCCAAGGCCCGCCCGCCGCGCTCATGGCCCTCTCGCCCCAGCAGTCGCGCACCGGCCCCTTTCTCGCCCGCAAACGCTCGGTCACGCGCGAGGCACAACCGAAGCGCGCCGACGGGCTTTTCCTCACGGTGCGCGAGGCGCGAGCGAACAACCTGCGCGACGTCGATGCGCGTTTCCCGGTCGGGCTGCTCACAGTGGTCACCGGCGTGTCGGGCTCGGGTAAAAGTACGTTGGTCAATGACGTGCTCGCCGCCGCCGCCGCGCGCAAACTCAACGGGGCGACCAAAATCATTCCCGGCCTGCACCGCCACATCGAGAACCTCGATCACTTCGAGAAACTGGTGCAAGTGGACCAGTCGCCGATCGGCCGTTCGCCGCGCTCCAACCCGGCGACCTACGTGGGGCTGCTCGATTTGTTGCGCGACCTGTTCGCCCAGGTGCCGCTGGCCAAGGTGCGGGGCTACAAGGCCAGCCGGTTTTCCTTCAACGTGCGCGGCGGGCGCTGCGAGCGTTGCCAAGGCGACGGCGTGATCAAACTCGACATGCAGTTCATGGCCGATGCCTACGCGCCCTGCACGAGTTGCTCGGGGCGGCGGTTTAACCGCGAGACACTGGAGATTCTTTTTCACGGCAAATCCATCGCCGACGTCCTCAACCTGACGGTGCGCGATGCGATGCTGCTCTTTCGCAACATCCCTCGGGTGATGGACAAACTGGAGACGCTTAACGCCGTGGGGCTGGGCTACCTCACGCTCGGCCAGTCGGCGACCACGCTCTCCGGGGGCGAAGCCCAGCGACTCAAGCTTTCGCTGGAGCTGAGCAAGCGCCAGCAGGGGGGCACGCTCTACGTTCTCGATGAGCCCACCACCGGCCTGCATTGGGTCGATATCCAGCACCTGATGGATCTGCTTTTCCGCCTGCGCGATCAGGGCAACACCCTGATCGTGATCGAGCACAACCTGGACGTGATCGCCTTGGCAGACTGGATCATTGATCTCGGGCCCGGTGGCGGCAGCGCGGGTGGGCAGATTGTGGCCGCCGGCAGCGTGGCCGACATTGAGGCGGCGCCGGCTAGTTTGACCGGGGCGGCGCTCCGCCGATGGCGCGAGGGGGTTTATCCGGGCTAATTCGCTTTTCAGGACGGAGCGCCGAGCTCCAGCTCGGCCTGAGCGGCAACTCGCCGACCAACCCGGAGCCGAGCTGGAGCTCCGCGGTCCATGCCGGACGGCCCCACCCATCTGGATCGATGCCCTCGTGGCGTTTTCAAAAAAACGCGAAGGCCCCCCTCGCCATCGGAGGCACAACCTGTCCATCGTTCGCCATGCCATTTTCAAAACTCGGACTCTACTCCAGCCTCGTGCGTGGTGCCCAGGCGCTGGGTTACACCGAGCCCACCCCGATCCAAGCCCAGGCGATTCCGGCGGTGCTCACCGGCCGTGACCTGGTGGCTTCGGCCCAAACCGGCACGGGTAAGACCGCCGCTTTTGCCCTGCCGATCCTGAATCGTCTCGGCCCCCACCGCACCTCCGGCCCCCGCGTCCTCATTCTTGAGCCCACCCGCGAACTCGCCATTCAGGTCGAACAGGCGTTCACCGCCCTGGGTAAATTCACCGATTTTACCTCAGTTGTCCTCCATGGTGGCGTCACCGTTGGGCCGCAACGTAACGCCCTGCGCTCCGGCGTCGATGTGGTCATCGCCACCACCGGTCGTCTGCGCGAGTTCCTCGACACCAAACTGCTCCAACTCGACTCGATCGAGGTCCTGGTGCTCGACGAGGTCGATCGCATGCTGGACATGGGTTTCATCGAGGATGTGAAGGCGATCGTCAAACAGTGCCCCGTGCAGCGGCAGACCCTGCTGTTCTCAGCGACCTTGCCGCCGAAGTTGGCCGAAGTGGCCCGCTTCGCGCTTCGCGATCCCCAGCGCATCGCCATCGCCAGCACCCAGCCGGTGACCGATTCGGTTAACCACGCCATCCACGCGGTGCTCGATCATCAGAAAATTCCGCTGCTGCTGGAGCTGCTCAAACGCGACGATTTTAAGAGCGTGATCATTTTTGCGCGCACCCGCCGAGGCGCTGACGCACTCGCGCACCAACTGCGGCTGGAAAATCTGCCGGTGGGCGTGATTCACGCCGAGCGCAGTCAGTCCGACCGTGTGGCCGCGCTGGAGGGGTTCCGCAAGGGCAAGTACGGCATTTTGGTGGCTACCGACATCGCGGCGCGCGGCATCGACGTGGCCGGGATTTCCCACGTGATCAACTTCGACGTGCCCCAGCACCCCGAGGACTACGTGCACCGCATTGGCCGCACCGGCCGGGCGCAGGAAAAGGGTGATGCAGTCATGCTGGCGACTCCGCAGGAGGCCAACGACGTGGTGGCGATTGAGAAGTTCATCGGCCAGAAAATCCCCCTTCTCAAGCTGGAGGGCTTTGCCTATGAAGGCGGGGAGCCGCCGCGAATTGATCCGGGTAATGCCCAGGCCAGTTCACCGCGCCGCGCCGGTCAGCAACGGCT
>CAMBUJ010000200.1 GCA_945871005.1 Opitutus sp. GAS368
TGCGCTTTTCCGGTGCGCGAAGCCGTCGACGGCGAACTGCTGCCGCCCGGCATCGCCTTGGTGGCCCCGGGCAACTTCCACATGCTGCTGCGCTGGACGGGCACCGGTTACCGCGTCGAACTGAGCAGCGGGGCGCAAGTTTGGCACCAGCGCCCGGCGGTCGACATTTTATTCAAATCAGTGCCCCCGGCCCATGGTCCGCAGGTGATCGGCGGGGTGCTCACCGGGATGGGCAAGGACGGGGCCGAGGGGCTGGTGCGCCTGCGCCAGGCCGGGGCCGCCACCTTCGCCCAGGACGAGGCCAGCTGCGTGGTTTACGGCATGCCCAGAGAAGCCTGGGAGCAGGGCGGGGCCGCCGTGCAACTGCCCCTCGACACCATCGCCGCCCACATCATCCGCTTAGCCGGCCAACCCCTTTCGTCTAAATAATCATGCCTGATTCCGCCACCGCTCACACCCTGCTCATCGTCGACGACGAGCCCCGCGTCCTTGCCGGCCTCAAAGAGGTGCTCGAGCGCCAACACTTCCACGTGGTCACCACCACCGATCCGCGGCGCGCCATCGAGCTGCTCCAGGAGCGCGCCTTTGGCGTGATCATCTCCGACCACCTCATGCCGGCGATGTCGGGCATGGATTTCCTCGTCGAGTGCCAGCGCATCCAACCCCAGGCCACCCGCATTCTCGTCACCGCGGTGCTCTCCTTGCCGACTTTGGTGGAGGCGATCAACCGGGGGGAAATTTACCGCTTTCTGGCCAAGCCGTGGCTGCGCGAGGAGCTGATTGTCACGGTGCGCAATGCCGTCAACCGCTACGAGCTGTTGACCCAAAACCAGCGCCTGCTGGCCGAATCCTCCTCGCTCAACCTTAAGCTTACCCAAGCCAACGCCGCGCTGGCCACCCAGGTGGCCACCCTCGAGCAGCAGCGCCGCTCGCTCGACAAAGCCAATCAGGAATTGGGCCGCCGCTACGACCTGTCGCTGGAATTGTGCAGCCGCATCCTCGCCACCTACGACCCGCTGCTGGCCGGCCAAACCCAGGCGGTCGCCGCCATCGCCAACCAAATGGCCGCCTCGGAGCATTTCTCGCCCGAGCAACGCGAGGTGCTCAAAACCAGCGCCTGGTTGTGCGACCTCGGCCTGATCGGGGTGTCGCGCGAGGTGTACCGGACGTTCCGCCGCGAGCCGGAAAAACTCAGCGAGCGCGAACTAGCGGGCATCCACAACCACCCCGTTTACAGCCAAACCCTCGCCGGCCACATCGACGGGCGCCCGATGGTTGGCGAGACGATCCGCGCCCACCACGAACACTTTGACGGCAGTGGTTTCCCTGACGGGCTTTCCGCCCAGTCGATTCCCTGGACTGCGCGCTGCTTGGCGGTGGCGGTGGCCTTCGTCGAGTCGAGCCTGCCCACCGAGCAGGCGCTGGAGGTGATTGCCTCCCAGTCGGGCAAGAAGCTCGATCCGGAGGCGGTGCGGCTGTTCCGCACCACCACCCGGCTGCAACCGCTGCCACGCAGCGTGCGCGAGGTCATGCTCGAGGACCTCAAGGCTGGCATGGTGCTGGCCAGCGGTATTTACAGCCCGCACGGCCTGCTGCTGGTCAGCGAGGGCCAGCCGCTCAACGTCGGCATGATTGCAAAAATCCGTAGCCACAACCTGATGGCGCCGATCAGCCAACGCCTGCTGGTGTACTCCTAAACCCCATGGCTGGCTCACCGACCATTGCCAGTATTTTTGCCCAACGCATTGTCGTGGGGGTGGCCGAGCTGGCAGTGGCCAGCCAGGTCAATGCGACCCTGAGCACCTACGCGCTGGGCTCGTGCATTGGGCTGGTTGCCTACGATTCGGCGGCCAAAGCCGGCGGCTTGCTCCACCTGATGCTGCCCGAGTCCACGCTGTCCCCGGCCAAGGCGGTGGAAAAACCGGCGATGTTTGCCGACACCGGCATTCCGGCGCTGTTTAACGCGCTGAACGGGGTGCGCGCCCAGCGCGCCCGTATCAACCTGTTTATGGCCGGCGGGGCCTCGGTTTTGTCCGGCCCGGACAGCTTTAAGATTGGCGAGCGCAACGTGGTGGCGGTGAGAAAAATGCTCTCGGTGTACGGCTGCCGGTTGGTCGGCGGGGAGGTCGGCGGCACGCTTAACCGCACCCTCCACCTCGACGTATCCACAGGCGTGCTCACGATCAAGCTGCCCGATCGCACGCTCACCGCCTGCGCGAGCGCATCTCAAATTTGAGACCGGAAATTTGAGACCGGAGCCCGGCTCAACCCGTGCGGGAGCGGGGGCGCGTCAAACGGGGTGATTTTGCGATTTCAAATTTTAAATTTGAGATTTGAGATTCGAGATTCCACGTCGGCGATTCCGGCGCTCAGATCTGAAATCTCAAATCGCAGATCTCAGATCTCAGATCCCAGAATTCCGATTTCAGAATTTCGATCTCAAATCTTAAATCTCAAATTTCAAATGCCCCTTCCCTTTCCCCTCCCCTTCCGTCCCCTGTTTGCCGCCCTCGCCGTCCTGCTCGCGCTCCACCTGCCCCTGGCCGCGCAGACCCCCGCCCCCAAGCCCGCCCCGGCCGGCTTCCACGCCGAGCTCCTCAAGGACTTCAAAGCCAATTCCCTCCTCAACGGCTACGGCTCACCCGTCCCGCTCAAGCGGATCGCGGACAAAAAACACCTCTTTTTCTATTTCTCCGGAAAGTACTGCGCCCCCTGCAAGATCTTCACTCCGAAGCTGATCGAGTTTTACAAAAAACACGCCAAGACCGGCAATTTCGAGATCGTGTTCATCAGCGAGGACCCCGACGCCAACACGATGCGCCAGTACATGAGTGAAGCCAGCATGCCCTGGCTGGCCGTGCGGTTCGGCGATCCGGCGGTGGCAAAAATCAAGGCCCGCCTGCAGCAAAAGGGTTTCCCCATGCTGTTTCTGCTCGATGAAAACGATGAACTCATCGCCAAACCCGAGCTGGGCGACGGCGATCACGTTTCCTGGAATCCGGTCAAAGTCTGGCAAAAGGCCAACAACCTGCCGGTCACCCACTGGAAGTTCGATTACAAGGCCCTCCAGGTGCACTGAACCCGCTTCGCCCGCGAGCCGTTTTTAACAGCTAATGGCCGCTCACGGGCGCTAATAAATCCAGGCTTCAAAACGCCGGAATGGTATCACCGAGGAAATCCGGAGTCCGGACTAGTAGGTAGTAACATTCAAGATTTCGGGCAAAACCCGGTTGTCTCGCGAAGTATTCGAAGGGAGCGAAGGAGCTGCCTGAGTTGCTTTGGGTTGGTACTTCTTCCGGCTTCGCTCCCTTCGCGAGACAAAGGAATCGGGCTCGGGCAGATGCAGTACGGCGTTGGGGTTTAGCCCTATGCGTGCGTGTTTAACCACAAAGGCACGAAGGCACAAAGGCTTCACGAAGTATAAAGCGGGCGGCGCTCAAAACTCAATCTTGCCGCCGTTGAGCTTGCCGCTGAGCAGGCGGGTGGCGCGCTCCAGCACCGTGGGCAGGGTCACCTCGATCATCTCCCCGGTGATGCCCTGCTCGGTGAGCAGGCCCTGATCGAGCTTGAAGAGAAAAGCGTCCTCGCCCTGGCCTGCGCCCAAGGCGGCGGCCAAGTGATCAGCCGCATGCACATGCGCGGCCAGCGCGCGGTACTCGGGCGGAATCGCCACCGTCGGCGGATTGTTCGCCGCCACCACCACGCAGGCTTCCGGAAAGCGCCACTCGGCCAGTAGCCGCGCACTCACCGCCGCGTGGTTAAATCCCAGCTCGGCGCTTTCCGCCTCCAGCCAGGTCACGCCTTCGGTGCAACGCGCCCGTACCCCGGCGAAGGAGTCCGCGCAACTGAAGGCGACTGCCAGCTTGCCGATCTCATGAACCAACCCGCAGGTGTAAGCTAGCGCTGGATCGACCCCGCCAGTGCGCTGGGCGAGCGCCTCGGCCGCCACCGCCTTGACCAGCGAGGCCCGGCAAAAATCCCCCGCCTCCCAGCGGTACCCCACCACCTCGATCGCCATCCAACGCGAGGCCATCGAGAGCGCCGCCAGCCGGTAAAGCTCCTTAGCGCCCAGACGCATCACCGCCTGCTCAACCGTCTCAGCCACCGTTTCCCCACCAAAAAAAACCGAGTTCGCCATGCGCACGGTGGCGCTGGCCAGCACCGGATCCATCTGGATCAACTTGGCCAAATCCTCGATGTCGGCATGGGGCTGCGACAGCAGCGTGATCAGCCGCGGCAGCAGGGCCGGCGAACACGGCAGGGCGAGCGCTTTGGCGCAAACTTCGTCAAGGGTAGGCATGGCGTTAACAGGGCCGGAAACCGGGTGAAATTAGACTGAACACAACGAGGCTGGATCGAGAATGAGTGCGATCGTGCCGTCGCCCAAAATCGCCCCTCCCGCCACCCCGGGCCGGTCCTGCAGGTAGGCGCCGAGATTCTTGATCACGACCTCCTGCTTGTTGAGTAACTCGTCGACGAGCAGCGCGTACACTTTGCTGCCCACCTCGATCATCACCACGATGCCCTGGGTCGGATCCTCCACCGCGCCCTCGATTTCGAAGCGGCGGTGCAGGCGGTGCAGCGGGAGGATTTTCCCGCGGTGGTCGATGACCTCGCCGCGGCCCTGGATGGTGGTGAGCATCTCCTGGGTCGGCTTCAAGGCCACCTGCACCGTGATCGTGGGCAGGATAAACCGGTCCGCGCCCACCCGCACCAACAGCCCGTCAATGATCGCCGTGGTCAGCGGCAGGCGGATACGGAAAGTGGTCCCCTTGCCTTCCACCGTCTCGATCTGAATCTGGCCGCGCAGCCGCTCGATGTTACGCCGCACCACGTCCATGCCGACGCCGCGCCCAGACACAGCCGTGACCTTTTCGGCGGTGGAGAAACCGGGCAGGAAAATCATGTTGAGGATCACATCGGGCGGCGGGGTGACGCCCTCGGCCACCAGGCCCTGGCGGCGCGCCTTTTCAAGTACCCGCTCCTTGTTGATGCCGCGGCCGTCGTCGATGAGCTCGATGACCAAGTTGCTGCCCTCGTGATAGGCGGCCAGGCGCAGGCGGCCCTGCTCGGCTTTGCCGGTTTTTTTGCGTTCTTCGGGCCCCTCCAAACCGTGGTCGAGGGAGTTGCGCACCATGTGCACGAGCGGATCGACGATTTCCTCGGCTACGGTGCGGTCGATCTCGGTTTCATCCCCCTTGGTTTCAAACAAAACTTGTTTGCCGAAATCGCGCGAGAGATCGCGCACCAGCCGCTCCATGCGCTGGAAGGTCGGCTTGATCGGCACCATGCGCAGCGACATGGCGGTGAGCTGCAGCTCCTTGGTGATGCGGCCGAATTGGGCGAGGTTGCGCGCCAACAACGAGCCGCCGGTCTCGTGCCCCTTGGCGCTTTCGAGCAACTGACTGTGCACGATCACCAACTCGCCAACCACGTCGACCAACGAGTCGAGTTTTTCGGTGTTCACCCGCACCGAGGAGGAGCTGGTGGTGGCAGCGGGCCGCGAACTGGTTTCGGCAGCCGGTCCGGCCGGAGCGGCGGCGGCCGGGGCGGCGACCGCCACCTCGAGAATCGCGCTTTCCGCGTTAGCCGCGGGGGCGGCTGCCGAAGGAGCAGCGACAGGCGCGGCCGCCGGGGCTGGGGCCGCCGAGGGTTTGGAGGCGTCGCCCACGGCCAAGCGGCGCACCGCGGCGATAAGGTGGGCCACCGGCACCGCCTTGGTGGGCAACTGGCCGCGTTCCAGCGCCAGGGTGATCTGGCCCATCATTTCCTGGATCGCGTCGCGGCTATTAAGAATTTCGGTGATGATCGCCGGGGTCAGCTGGAGCTTGTCGGTACGCGCCAGGTCGAGCAGCGACTCGACCTCGTGGGTGAGCTTGTGCATCGGGGTGAGGTGCAAAAAGCCCGACACGCCCTTGATGGTGTGGAAGGAGCGGAACAACCCGTTGAGCGCATC
>CAMBUJ010000201.1 GCA_945871005.1 Opitutus sp. GAS368
CGACAGGCCGACGCCCTGCTGGGCCATGCGGGCTTTGACCGAGTCGGTCGGGGCGATCTTGGTGATGGCGATTTTTTTCTTGGAGGGCGCAGCGGGCGCGGCGGCCGGAGCGGCGTCTTGGGCGAACAGCGCGCCGGTGAGGGCGGCGCTGAGGAGCAACACGGAGGCGAGACAGGGAAGTTTCATAGCGGGAAAAGTCGGGAAGAAGGGGCTGGATTAACGGGGCGGAGGGCCGGAGTGATGCGGGTGGTCAGGATTAGAAGGGGAAAATCGAGCGGCCGGCGCGGTCGCCGGCGTCCTTGCGCGCGCCATTACCGAGGGTGTTGGCCTCGTTGATCACGGTGATGGCGGGGGCGGAGGTGGTGTTCACCTTAAAGCCGCTTTGCTCGAGCATCTTGGCCTTGCCCTCGAGTACCTTGACCTCGGCGTCGGTGAGTTTGGCGCCGTTTTTCAGGCCGTTGAGGAAGGCGGTGGAGTCCTTCCAGCGCGCGTAGCCCTCCTCGCTGAGTTCAAGGGCGACGGTGAGCGATTGGCCGGCCATGAAGTTGACGGTGCGCTCGTAGGGTTTGTAGCCGGCGCGGGTGATGCGCAGTTTGCTCAGGCCGGGGCGCACGGTGAGTTTGCCGGGGGCAGTTCCCACCGCGAGGCCATCGACCTCGACGGTGGCGGAGAGGGCGGAGACCTTGAATTTGCTCTCCGAGATGGCGACGGTGTTGTCCGCCTCAATACGGATGTCGGGAATGGTCAGGTCGGCGGCTTCGGTCTGGAGGGAAATGGTGACGAGCGCGGCGGCGGCGCTGGCCGCGGGGATGCGCCCGCTGTCGATGCGCGTCTTGAGGCTGGCGGCGACCTTGACGGAGGCCTGGTCGAGTAACTCGTCGAGGCTGTCGGTGCCGCCCTGAACGGCGTTGGGCGTCTGCTGCACAATCGTGGAGGCTTTCACCGTGTCGGAGGTCAGGCTGGCGCCGGTCTGGCCATCGAGGATCTTATAGGTGAGACGCAGGGTGCGGGTCTCGTTGATGGCCTTGACCCCGTAGGCGTCGATGGCGCGCACCTGGACGTCGAAGCCAGCGAGGGTGACCTGGAGCAGGTAATCGGCGCCGAGGGTTTGGGCCAGGCGCAGCGCCGAGGTGTTCTGGGCCAGCGCGGTGTCGACGGCGTTGGTGGAGCCGGGTGCGTCGATTTTGGCCACGGCGTTGGCGGCGGTCTCACGGCTGATTACCCCGACGCCCAGATCGGTGACGCGGGCGGTGACGTAGTCCTCCAGGGATTGTACTTTGGAGTCGCCCACGGGGCCGGCGCGATTGGCTACGAAGATGGCGGTTTTGTAGGTTTTCGTGGCCGCGGTGGGCTCGGCGGCAAAGGCGGAATGACTCAGGCCGGAACCGAGCGTGACGGCGAGGGCGGCCAGCGAGAAGAGCAATCGAGGGAGTTTCATGAGGGATGGAAGGGGGCGATTAATGGCACAGGTTGGACGCCTTGCGCAGCCCAAAGTGGCGTTTTTTTTACCCGTTCCAAAACCGGCAATGGGGCCGGGGCCTACTTGTTGCAAATGCCGCTTTGCAAAACTGCCCCCGCCCTCCATGTGTAAATTCAACCCCTTTTCCGGCATGTCCCCCTCTCTCTCCCTCCGCCTCCGTCTCGCCCTCTCGCTCGGTCTTTACAGCTCCTCGCTGCTCATTCCCGCCGGCTTCGCCCTCACCCCAGCCGAGGTCGAATCGCTCAACACCAAGGCCGGCCGCGGTAACGCCATCGCCCAATACACCCTCGGCCTCGCCTTGGCCGATCCGCGCGAGTCCGCCTACGAGCCCGCCCAGGCCTATGTCTGGCTGAGCCTGGCCAGCCTCAATGGCACCACCAGCAAGGCGCTGGCGACCCTCACCCAGCAGATGAGCCCGGCGGATCTCGCCGAGGGCAAGCGCCGGCTCGAAGCGGTCATCGCCAACCCTGTCAGCTCGGCCATTTCGCCGATCGCCGCCAGCGCCGACCCGACCAGCCCGGCCTCCCCAGTCCTCTCGCGCCCGTCCGCCGGCCCCGCCGCCACCGACCCGGAGAAGCTGGGGGCAGAGCTGGCCGCCGCCCGCAAGGAAACCGATTTGGTTAAAACGGATTTGAGCGGGCAACTCGCCGACACGCGTAAGCGCATCGCCATTGCCGAGGCCGCCCTTGACAGCAAAGACCGAGAAATCGCCCTGCTCGGCGCCCGCCTCACCGACCTCAATCGCGCCCTCGCCGGCGGCTCTAGCCCCGCCGTGGCCAACCCGGCGCTGACTGCCCCCGCCGAGGTGCCCGCCGCCCTGACCGCGGAGCTGGGCGCGTTGCGCACCGAGCGAGATCAGCTCGTGCTGGCCTCGAACACCACGGCGACCGAGCTGGCGGAATTGCGTAGCAAAGCCGCCAAGACCTCCACTGAGCTGACCACGCTACGCGAGAAACTCGAGCGCCTCAGCGGTGATGTCGCCACCGCCCGCCGCGCCCAAGCCCTGGCCGAAGCCGAGGGCGGGAGCCTCAAGGCCGCCGCCCAACTCGCCGCCGCCGAGCGCCGCACGGCGGCCGCTCAGCTCAAGACCGTCACCGCCGAACTCGCCGCAACCAAGGATGCACTTGTCGCCCCCGTGCCTTCGGCCTCACTGACCGACAAGGTCAAGTCACTGGAAGCCGAGCTGGCCGCCCTCACCACCCGACTCACCGAGGCCACCCGCCTCGCGACCACCGCGCAGACCGAGCTGGCCGGCAAACACGCAGAGATCTCCGCGCTCCAGTCGCGGGCGGATGCTGCCACGCTCACCGCCGCCGGCGTGCCGACCCTTCAGGCCGAGCGCGACCGCTTGACCGCCACGCTCAAAACTCGTGACGAGGAGCGCGTTGCCCTAGCCGCGCAACTGAGCCAAGCCTCCACCGAAGCTGCCAACCTGCGCGGCCAGCTTGCGCCACTGCAGGCCACCGCCGCCGGCACCTCGACTGAGTTAACCACCCTGCGGGCCCAAGTCGCCGCCGC
Source organism: Opitutus sp. GAS368 (assembly GCA_945871005.1). Lineage (GTDB taxonomy): Bacteria > Verrucomicrobiota > Verrucomicrobiia > Opitutales > Opitutaceae > Rariglobus. The sequence goes on from CAMBUJ010000201.1 coordinate 2,999, forward strand.
CACCCAGAGTGCCGCCGCCGAGGTGCAAGCCCTGCGCACACAACTCGCCGCCGCCCAGACCACCGCCGCCGAGCAGCGTACGGGTCTCGACCAAGCCGCCGCCGAAGCCACCCGCCTGCGCGGCCAGCTTGCGGCGATTCCGGCCGTTGCCCCGGCCGCGCCCGCTGCACCTGTGGCGCCCGCGATCTCGCCGGTTGAGTTAACCGCCCTGCGCTCCCAAGCGGCTCGCGCCACCCAGGTCGCCGCCGAGGCGGAGGACCTGCGCACGCAACTCGCCGCCGCCCAAACCACCGTGGCCGAGCAGCGCGCCGGCCTGGACCAAGCTGTGGCCAACCTTTCCGACGCGCGTAAAACCATCAGCCAAGCCAGCGCCGATCTCCAGGCCGCACGCGAGCAGCTCAGCCAAGCCCCGGCGGCCGCCGCTCCGGCCCAGGCGCCCATGCCTGCGGCGATCTCCGCCGCCGAACTGGCCGCCGCCGAGCAACTCGCCGAGTTGCAAAAAGCCAAGACGAGCGCCGAGACCCAGCTGGCGGCCGCGCTGCACTCCTTCACCCTGCAACAAGGCGAGATTGCCCGCCTCCAGACCGCCCTCGCCAGCATCAACGACGAGTGCGTGTCCACCGGGGCCAAACTCGCCGCCGCCACGACCGAACTGAGCGCCCTGCGGCCTCAAGCCGCCACCGCGTCTCAGGCGGCCTCCGAAGTGGAGTCCCTGCGCGCCCAACTCGCCGCAGCCCGCCGCACGGCCGCCGAGCAATCCAGTGCCGCCGCAGCAGCAACCGCCAGCCTCGTCGATGCCCGCAAAACCGTGGATGCGTCCACCGCCGAGCTCGTGTCCGCCCGCGACCAACTCCGTCAGTCGCAAGCGACCACGGCAGCCACCGCCATCGAGTTGCAGCAGGTCAAAACCCGCTTGGCGCTGGCCGGTAGCCCGCCCGCCGGCAACTCCCCGTCGCGCCCCACCCCGTCGTTTCCGACGATCACCCTCAACCTCCCCCCGGCCACGCCGCCGGCAGCGGTGGTCAAGGCGGAGGCGGCCGCGCCTGCGGCGGTGCGGGTTCACACGGTCGGAATGGGCGACACCCTCTCGCGCATTGCCAAACAGTATTACGGCAACGCCGGCCGCTGGAACGAAATCCTTGAGGCCAACCGCGAGGTGATCCGCAACCCCGACGCGCTCGCCACCGGCACCAAGCTTCGCATCCCTTGATTACCCCTTCCGATTTTCGCGCCCCCGCCCCGGCGACGCTGCTGCCGGAATCCGTCTGGCGCGAACGGCAGCACGCGCACCAGCAGCGCGTGGCGGTCTGGGCCGATCCGCACCTCGCCCGCGCCTCCCGCGGTGAAAAACACCCGGTTTACGACTTCCTGTTCACCTATTACTCGTTCCGTGCCTCGTGGCTGCGTCAATGGCACCCCGGCCCCGACTGCATCCTCGCCGGCGAGGCCGCCCGTGAATTCCTCCGCTGGCCCGAATACCGTGAAACCCCCGCCGGCGTCGGCCTCGATCTGACCACCTTGCCCGCAAAGCGCCTCGCCTCGTTGGTTTGGATGCGCGACCTGCTCGCCGCCATGACAACGCGGCCCCCGGCGTTCGGCTGCTTCGGGCTGCATGAATGGGCAATGGTTTACCGGCAGACTCCCGAGGAGGTCCGGCACAACGCCTACCCCCTGCGCTTCCCTCCTGCGGAGCTGGCCCGCATCGTCGAAAGCCAACCGCTGCGCTGCACCCATTTCGACGCGTTTCGGTTTTTCACCGCTCCGGCCCGCCCGCTCAACAAACACCAGCCCGAACGCGCCACCCTTAACGAGTACGAGCAACGCGGTTGCCTTCACGCCAACATGGACCTCTACAAGTGGGCTTTTAAATTGGCGCCCTTCACCCCCAGCGACCTGCTGGCGGATTGTTTCGCCCTTGCCCGCGACCTGAGGGAGCTCGACATGCGGGCCAGCCCTTATGATTTGGCCGCGCTGGGCTTCGCGCCGATTCCGATCGAGACGGCGGACGGGCGCCAGGAGTACGAACGTCAGCAACGTGGCTTCACCTCTCGCAGCGAGCCCCTGCGGGCCCGTTTATTGGCGCTCTGCGAGCGGTTGCTGGCGGCCGCTGGGGCTGACTGACGACGCGAGGGGCGCATTAAACGATTGCTTTGGCTTGGAAAGCGGCATGATTCCGCCTGCCTATGAAATCAATCAAGCCTCTCGCTTGCTTGGTTACCCTCCTGCTCTGCGGTTACCCCTTTAACACCGCAGTGGCTGACGAATTGCGCACCTGGACCGACGTTCAGGGCCGAACCTTAACCGCCCGCCTGCTGCAAGTCGACGCGACCAAGGCCACCATCGAAATCGAACGCGCCGACGGGGCGCACTTCACTTTGCCGCTCGCGCGCCTGAGTTACGCCGACCAGCAGTTCGTCCAAAACTGGGTGCCTGAACCCTCTGCTGCACTTACCGTTGCGGAATCGCCTGCGGCCCCCGCCTTGACTGAGCTCTCTGCGGCCAACTGGGCTTGGCTGGCCCAAGCCGGCAGCATTCCGGCGCGTAAATACGTGAATTCCCCTGCCGCCGACTTGGTCACCGTGCTCAACGCCCGTCTCGCCGGACTCCGTTCCTCTGCGGGCAAGGACGGGCTCAAGGGCGTGCGGCTCGACGCCGAAGCGGACCTCACGGAGATCAATTTGGAGATCACGAAAATGGTCAACCTGAGCACGTTTTTCAAGGAGCTGGCCGAGCAAAACAGCCTGCAACTGCGAGTTGATGCCAGCGGTTTGATTGTGCTGCAGCGCCAAGCTTCGGAGCCGCAGGACAAGAAGATCAAATTCCTCGGACTGTAGCCCGCGTCGGCATCAATCCGCCTGTGGGGAGGCGGTCAACCTTGGCCGCCGCGCAGCAAGAGGACGTGGGCGAGGTCATGGGCCTCGAATTCGTCCCAATACGCGTCTTCGA
>CAMBUJ010000202.1 GCA_945871005.1 Opitutus sp. GAS368
CGCAGGGCAATGCCATCAATGCCCTGCTCAGTGCCGCCGCCATGAACTTCCAGAAGCTCCTCGGCTTCTTTTTGTGTCATTTACTCCACTTCCTGCGTTCGTTGTCCGCCCTGGCACCCCGGGATCAGTTTTTGGCGGTGATGTCGTAAGGTGCCTTTTTCAGGACCGACTATCTAACCTTGATAAAGGAGGATGCGAGTCAGCGTAAGCATCCGTCCCGAGAGTTGTTTAATGCACTGAGGTGGATTGTTAAGACGGGAAGCCCGTGGAGATTGATTCCACACGATTTTCCGCCATGGGCTGCGGTACATCAGCAAGCGCAGAGATGGATCAAGGCAGGATGCTTTGAGGCGATGGTGCATGATCTGAGGACCATACTCAGGGTGGTACAGGGCCGCGACCAGGTCAGTCCGACTGCTATGGTGGTGGACAGTCGCACAGTGCAGTCGACTCCGGAAAGCGGAGTTCGCGCCGGCTATGATGGCTACAAACGACGCAAGGGCACGAAGCTTCATATCGCCGTGGATACGCTCGGAAATCTACTGGCGTTGCATGTGACGCCCGCAAGCGACCAAGACCGTGCCCAAGTTGGCGTGCTCGCTGCAAAGGCCCAAGAGGCGGCCGGGAAAACTATCGAACTCGCTTATGTCGATGAGGGTTACACTGGCGCAGAGTGCGCCGCTTTGGCAGCCGAACAGGGAGTCCGTCTCGAGGTGGTCAAACTCGCCCAAACCAGACATGGCTTCGTTCTTCTCCCTCATCGCTGGATCGTCGAACGTTCCTTTGCATGGGCCTCTCGCTTCCGTCGCCTCGCACGCGATTATGAACGCCTTCCGTCTTCCTTCGCCGCTCTCCATTGGCTTGCCTTCGCTGGACTCATGCTTTCGTCCCTTGTGAGCGGCGAGCGGGAAAGCGTCTATTTCTGGCGGTTAGGAATCCACTTCTTCTTCGGTGGATCTTCTTCCCATTAAAAAGAGTAAAACTCTTCTTCCGTGGGTGGGTTTTCTTCCCTGTCCGGCTGGGGATATGGAGGACGCGAATGGGTGGAGATTGAACGGGCGGGACGCTTGGCGGATGCACAGCGATGCATCCGACCGGTTCACGCAAGTGCTTGCACTGTGGCGATTTCTTTTTGCCCGACGCGCGTAACCGCGAACGTCAGCGCTACTGCGTAAAGCCGGAGTGCCGGCTGGTGAGCCGGGCGGCCAGTCAGGCCAAGTGGTTGGCTAAGCCGGAGAACGCCGACCAGTGGAAGGGATGGGAAAATGTGCAACGGGTGCAGGAGTGGCGGAAGGCCAATCCGGGGTACTCGCGGCGGAGGGGGCCGCGACGGCGGGTGGCGTTACAAGACGTCTCAACTTCACAACCCATTGTGCCCCAGCCTAAAGCCGAGCCGGTCGCCGAGGTGGCGTTACCGGCCCCTTGCGTGGCGTTACCAAACGACTGGGAGTCGCAAAACCCTGTACTCGTAGGGCTTATCGCGCAGTTCGCCGGGGTGACGTTGCAAGAGGACATCGAGCCTATGCTGCGACACCTGCAATCCCGGGGGAGGGTGATCCTGGGCATCGACGTCCGGCCGCCCGATTATGCAAAAACAACCGATCGATCGCGAACAACTCCGGCGCACGCCGGCCCAGTTTAGCTGGCTGGACCACCGGCTGGTGCGGGGCAATTACCTCGGGCGGGCCAGTGCCCACGCCTGGGGGCTTTATCTGGTCCTGGTCACCGTGGGCGACGCCGACGGGCTGAGTTATTATGCCACGCGTACCCTGGCCCGGATGCTCACGCTCAGCGAGGACGGCCTGGTCGAGGCGCGCCGGCAGTTAATTGAGGCCGGGGTGATCGCCTACGCCGCACCACTTTACCAGGTACTCTCCCTGGACCGGGGCAGGCCAACGCACACGCTGGCGGCAACGCCGCAGTCATCTCCAACGCCGTCGCTGACGGTGTCGGCAACGTCGCCGGGCCGGGAGGTGGGCGCGTGATCGATTACGAACTGTATTGCCGGATAAAACAGTCGGAGGCCGCCGGTCACAGTGCGCCGCAAATCGCCCGCGCGCTCCAGTTGCATGTGCAGACGGTGCGGCGCTGGCAGGCGCAGGAAAAGTATGTGCGCAGCCAGGCCGCGCAGGTGCCCCGGGCGAGCAAGCTCGACGTGCACAAGCCGGCGATCGCGCGGTGGTTGGAGACGCATCCGTTCACCGCCATGCAGCTCTGGCAGAAGGTGCGCGAGCGGGGGTACACGGGAGGGTATTCAATTTTGAAAGACTACGTGCGGCGGGTGCGGCCGAGGAACCTGGAGGCGTTTCTTACCCTCAAGTTTGCCCCCGGCCAAACTGCGCAGGTGGACTGGGGCAGTTTTGGCTCGGTGGAGGTGGACGGCACCCGGCGGGCCTTAAGTTTTTTCGTAATGGTTTTAGGTTACAGCCGGTTCCTGCATGTGGAATTTACCCTCGGGCAGGGCCAGGAGTGGTGGCTGGGCTGTCACCGGCGAGCCTTTGAAAAACTTGGCGGGGTGCCGCGCGAGGTGATGGTCGATAACTGCAAGACGGCGGTCCTCTCGCATGTGCCCGGGACCGACCCGGTGTTTAACGCCCAGTACCTGGACTTTGCCCGGCACTACGGGTTTACGATAAAAGCGTGCGGGCCGGGGCATCCGCAGTCCAAGGGCATGGTGGAAAACGCGGTCGGTTACGTGAAGAAAAGTTTCCTTGGCGGGCGGCAGATGGGCGGGTTTGCCGAGCTTGGGCCGGCCGCCAGCTTGTGGCTGGAAACGGTGGCCAACGTGCGTGTGCACGGCGAAACCCAGGGCCGGCCGGTGGACCGGTTGCCCGAGGAGTGCGCGGCGCTCCTGCCGCTCAACCCGGTGGCCAGTCCGGCGGTGCGCACCTTAAGCGTGCGGGCGTCGCGGCGGTGCCGGGTGAGTATCGAAACCAACCGGTACTCGGTGCCGACGAAGTTTGCCGGGGCGCTACTCACCGCGCAGATCGAGGGCGCGCAGGTGAGGTTTTTTACAGAACGCACCCTGGTGGCCGAGCACGCCCGCAGTTTTGCCCGCCGCGCCGATGTGGAAAACCCCGAGCACGTGCGCGAACTCGAAGAGCGCAAACGGCAGGGTGCGCGGCAGCGTCTGCGGCTACGGTTTTTGGAACTGAGCCCGGCGGCGCCCGCCTACCAACGCGGGCTTGAGGAGCGCCGGCTCAACGCGGGACACCACGTGGCGACTATCGTGGGTTTGGTGGCCCTGTATGGGGCGGAGGCGGTCGGCCGGGCGATCGAAAGCGCCCATGAACTCGGCGCCTACTCCAGCGATTACATTCTCAACTTGCTCGAACAACGCGCGCGGGACTTGCCACAAGCCGGGCCGCTCCACCTCACCCGCGCCGACGCGTTGGCCGCGTTGGAACTCGAACTACGTCCCCCGGATTTAAGCCCCTATACCCAATGAAAACTGAACCCGAAAAAACCGATATATTAAAAGATCAGCTCAAGTATCTGAAGCTCGGTTACCTGTTGCGCCACCACGGCGAACTCACGGCCGAGGCGGCCAAGGCGCGCTGTTCGCACGCCGAGTTTTTACGCCGGCTGGTGCAGGCCGAGACCCAGGACCGCCAGATCCGGGCGCTGGAGCGGCGCATCCAAGCGGCGCGCTTCCCGGTCAAGAAAACCGTCGACCAGTTCCAGTGGGACTGGCCCAAGGAGTTGAACGAAGCGCAGGTGCGGCACCTCTTCGAACTGGGCTTTGTGAAGGAGCGCACCAACGCGGTGTTTTGCGGCGGCGTTGGCCTCGGTAAGACTCACTTGGCCAGCGCTTTGGGCTACGCGGCGTGCCAGGCGGGCTACACGGTGCTGTTTACGACGGCGGTGGACGCGATCAACGCTTTGGTCACCGCCCAGTCCCTGCACCGACTGCAAGCCGAGTTGAAGCGTTACATGACCCCTGCGGTGCTCGTGCTCGATGAAGTCGGCTACCTGCCGCTCGACAAGTCGGGGGCCGACCTGCTCTTCCAGATCGTCAGCCAACGCTACGAACGCGGCTCGCTGATCGTTACCACCAACAAGGCCTACAAACACTGGGCGGGGATCTTTAACAACGACGCTGGCATCACCGCGGCGATCCTGGACCGCCTACTGCACCGCGCTCAGACGGTCGTCATCGAGGGCAAATCCTACCGCATGAAGGACCGCCTGGCCGACGAGCCCGCAAGCTGACCGGGCCCGAAGGCCGGCCCCTGGCGGGGCCGGTCTTCGGCTTTTACGATAGGTGATTTTGTAACCGCCAGAAATAGACGGTGTTCGCGCCGCCGCTCACACGTCCCTCGCCTCGTCCATCCCCTCAGGTTCATGACAGGCTCTAGGATTTTAGATCCTTTCTGTAAATTACGGAAATAAAAGGCAATGAGGTGCTTACGCGAATTATTGGGTTTGGGCATCGGGAGACTTTTCGACGTTGTGTCGAGCGCTACAGCGGGGACGCAGGAAATCGTGGATTCAGTTGCCACGATCAATGGCTGGCCATGGTCTTTGCCCAGTTTGACTTATCGGGACAGTCTTCGCGATATAGTCACTGCTTTGGAATCTCGGCCAAGGCTTCTTTATCAGATGGGGTTTCGCAGTCGGGTGGCCAGGAGTACATTGGCCGACGCCAACGAAACACGCGACTGGCGCATCTATGCGGACTGGGCGCAATCGTTGATACGAAGGGCAAGGAAACTCTATGCAGAAGAAGCTTTTGGGGTAGAATTGGATCAAACGGCCATAAGTGGGTCAAATCTAGGCGGGCGTTGACACAAGTGGAGAACGAGCTTTTTAATCTCGCCGCGTGCGGCCTAGCGCCCCGCTCAATTCCCAGCAGTTAATCGGTCTGTACCAAAAAGTGCGAGGCGTGGTTAACGAAAAATACGACTGATTGAGGGGAATTCGGAGGCGTCTCCCGCGTCCAAATAACAGCCTGCATTCCGCCCCCTCCACGATACTCGTCATGAGTCCATCCCCCGCACCGATGGCGGCCTGCTTGGCCTGCTAAGAGCCGAGACTACAACCGAGCCGGAGCCCAGACACAGAGCAAAGCCAGTGATCGCTATGGCATGGATTAGAGCTAAAACTCCCCAGAAAAGTTGCCAAGAGTGAGCGTCAGCCGGCCCCGGTAGCAGCGTGGCTTGGGCCAGCCCGCCTGTCAGAGCCAGCCCCAGCAACGAGCCGACGCCCGCGCAAAGGCTCACCAGCGCCTGCGCCCGGTTGCGCACCCCCGCCGGCAAATTCGTTTCCATGAAAATCTGCATGGTAACGATTAAAAATGCGGTAACGGGTCCGTGGCAGGCGAGGCCCAGGAGCGCGTAAGGCCAGCCAGCTCCCGCCGAATAAGCGATGAAGCAGAGGCAGCGCAGACCGCTGCAGGTTAACCCGATGAGCATCAGCCGGTGTGGGTGGACACGCAACAGCGGCAGCAGACCCAAAAACAGGATCTCCGACCATTGTGCGGTCGTCATCCAGGCCGATGGGCGACTGATCCCGGTGCTGCTGAGCAGTTGGGGCGCGTAGGGGAAGAAGGCAGCGCCAAGTAAATTCGCCATCAGGACCATCCCCAGTAACACAACTACGCGCTGGTGCTTGAGCTGGCCGAGGGTCTGTACCCCGAGTCGTTCGCCCCAGTTGCCTTGAAGGCGGGATATAGGGGGTAGGGGAGTGAGCGGCAGGGAAAAGGTGAAAAGCACCAGCACCGCTTCGCAGGCACTGGCCACCA
>CAMBUJ010000203.1 GCA_945871005.1 Opitutus sp. GAS368
AATATCATGACCCTGCGCGGCGATCCGCCCAAGGGGGCAACCGAGTTCACGGTGGCGGCCGACGGGCTGCGTTACGCCAGCGAACTGGTGGCGTTGCTCAAGACCCGTCATCCCGATTTCTGTTTGGGCGTGGGCGGTTATCCGGAGAAGCACCCCGAGGCGGTCTCGCTCGACGCCGACCTCGACCACCTTAAGCGCAAGGTTGATGCGGGCGCCGCGTTCGTGACCACGCAGCTGTTTTTCGACAACGCGATCTATCACCGCTTTGTGGACAAGTGCCGCGCCGCCGGGATCACGGTGCCGATTGTGCCCGGGCTCATGCCGGTGCTTTCGGTCAAGCAGGTGCAGCGCATCGCGACGCTGTCGGGTTCCGTTTTGCCGGCCACGCTGGCTCGCCGTTTGGCGGTCGCCGAGGTTAACCCGGATGTGGTGGAGATCATCGGCATCGACTGGGCGCTCACGCAGATCCGCGACCTGCTTGCTCAAGGCGCGCCGGGGTACCACCTGTATATTTTGAACCGGGCTAAGAGCGCCTTGGCGCTCGCCGCCGGGCTGGTCGCTTAACGCGCTTTGGGCGCGTTAATCTCAGATTTGAAATCTGAGATCTGAGACCGGAGATTCGTGATTTCGAATTTCGGTTTATGTTCGGCCAGGCTTAGCCCCCCTCCGATCGCGCTAGGCCCTCGATTGAGGATCAGCGGTTCAGGGGCTTAAGGCATCAGAATACCGAACGCCGATTTTCGATTTCCGTTTTCAGATTTCAAATCTCAAATCTGAACCGAAGTCCGGCCCCGCCCCGCGGGACCGGACTCCGGTTCAGAGCAGGTCGTTCTCGACCTTGCGTTCGAGCACGCTTTCGAACTCGCGGCGCAGGGCGTCCGGTTTGCCTTTGAGGTTGGGCATGAGGGCGAGCCATTGATAAACCTCTTCGCGCAAATGCTTCGGCATAATCGGCTGGCTCGCGACGCTGCGGTCGAGGGCGCGCACGCAGGCATCAGCGATGTCTTCGCACATCGTTTGTGCGTCGGCCGTGCTGTGCTGGCCGGCTAGACAGACGACCTCACTGAGTTTGCTCCGCTGCGGCGTCGCCTGCAGGCGGGTTTGCCGGGCGGTTTTGTACAGCCCGATACTGTTAACCACCACCGTCTGCGTGCGCGGAAAGTTACTCGACATGAGGTTCCACGGATCGCCGATCTGGTCGCCGCCGTGGCGGAAATCGCTGCGTAGAATCACCGCCGGAATGTCGGCGAACTTCGCGAACATGAATTCGACGACCGTGCCCGAGTCCAGTTCGGTGCCGTCGTAGTTGAACAGCGCCAGATCGCAGGCGAGCAGGGCGCGGATGTCGGCGTCGCGGATGCTCTGGGCGGTGGTGCGGCGCTGTTCGAGGTTTTGCGGGAGCACGCAGAGGTATTTGCCGTGGGATTTGGCGAAGATCGCCTCGGCCAGGTAAGCGTTGCCGATGAGGTGCTTGAGGCTGAACAGCTCGCTGGCGAAATAAACCGTGTAGCTTTTCTTCTTTGCTTTGCTGCCGCGGGACATGGGCGCAAAGCAAGGCGGCGCCAGGCCGAGGGGACAACGTTATTTGCCGGAGACTCCGGCGCTTGGGCGCAGTCCTGTTTCTGGATAGTGTGCGTACTAGCGCAGGAGGATTCGAGCATGCGGGCCGGAGAAACGCCCCGTGCTCACGCACGGCACCACACTGTACGCGGCGGGTGGCCCAGAGCGTGAGCTCGGGGTGGTGGTTGAATGCACCCCGCCGTCTCACGCATGGACGTTGAACAGAAACAGGGATTCGCCTCGGGCGTTTCCCCGATTAACTCAGGGCGTCAATCGCGCCAAATGTAGAGGGCGGTGGCGAGCAGGCCGAAGGCAACGGTGGGCACGACCAGCCAGAGCGGGTGGATGGGAACCTGGTAGGCATTGATGGCCCACCAGAGGAGTGCGCATTTTAAGGTAATCAGCACCCAGCCGGCGATGATCCAGCGTTCGGCGCGGGCGCTGCGGGGCTCGCGCCCAGGCGGAAGATTCGGGGTTTTATCCATGCTAGGGGAGACCGCCGACGCGGTGGCGCGGCGGGAAAAAAGTTGTTGGAGGAGGGGGATCATCGGGAGGTGGGGCGTTGGAAAAAACCGTAGTCGCAACCCCGGCCGAATGCAAAGGCCTTGCCGGACTTTGCATTCGGCCGGATCGCTCACCGCTCCGGCACGGCCAGTCCCAGGTTAGCCCCGGTGTTCGGCTTCCGCCGGCTCAATGTGCACCGCCACATCGGTGATGCGCAGCGGTGAATGCAGCAGCGCATCCTTGACTGCGTGGGCGATCACATGGCCCTCGCGCACGGTCAGCAGCGGCTCCACGACCACATGGATATCCACGAGGTGGCTGAGCCCGCTTTTGCGCACCCGGCACTTGTCGAGCGCGTACACCCCCGTAACCGCGGCGGCCACGGCTCGCACTTCGTGTTCGAAGGCCAGGGGCACGGCTGTGTCCATCACGTCGCCCAGCGCCCGGTTGAAAATCGCCACCCCGTTAAAAACAATCACCCCGCAGGCCAGCAGCGCGGCCCAGTCGTCGGCCGCCTCGTAACCAGGACCGCAGCTCACCGCCACCGCGATGCCAATGAAGGCCGCCGCCGAGGTCAGCGCGTCGGCGTAGTGGTGCCAGGCCTCTGCCCCCAGGCCCGTGCTGCCTTCGGCCTCGCCAACTTGGGCGACGCGGCGCGAGAACCACGTTTTCACCGCCACGATGCCGGCGAGCAGCGGCAACGTCGCCCAGTGGGGTGCCGGGTGCGGGTTGAGGATTTCCTGCACCGCATGCACCCCGATCCACAGGGCCGCCCCGAAGACGATCAGCCCCACCGCCATGGCCGCCACCGGCTCGGCCTTGCCGTGGCCATAGGGGTGGTTGAGGTCGGGCGGGCGCGCCGCGACCCGGAAACCCGCCCAGACCAGGGCCGAGGAAAACACGTCGAGCAACGACTCCACCCCGTCGGCGATCAGCGCGTAGGTGCCCCCGAGGATACCCCCGGCGAATTTGACGGTGGCGAGCACGAGGTTGAGCGCCATGCCGCGCACCACCAGGCGCGCACTGGCTTCGGCGCGGTGCCGGTTGGCTGCATGGTGGAGGGCGGTCTTCGACTTCATTCGCTGTGCGTCAGTCAGCAAGGCGCCCTGCTGGTGGCAACTGGTTTAGGTTTACCTAAGATTGCTGGCCGCAGCGCGCCGATCCTTGGGCCGTTGACGCCCTCCCTGAGTCACGCTCTGGGCCACGGGCAGGATGGAGCGGCGGGTGAATACGAGGCCTGGAGCGTGAGTTGCTCAGGGTGGTGCGGCGCTTCGTGTGCGAAGAATCCGGCGGTTCTCACAACTCGTCGTCGTGCACCGGGCGCAGCAAGGCAGCCGTCGGATCCAACCGCGCCCGCGCCAACCAATCCACCAGCAGCGGCTCCTTCGCCACCAAATCGGGCGGCAAGGGAGCGGCCAACAGGTCGATTGCGCGCAACTCCCCGTCGGCGGCCCGCACTAGGTTTTTCGAATGCAAATCCGCTATCAGCCAAGGCTTTCCGTCCAGAAAATAAAGCCGAGGGTGGTCGCGGTAGGCGCGCAGAAAGCGCGACGGGATCGGGATCAGCGCCGGCGGTTGCACCTGCGAGGTGTCTGCGCCCTCGGCGAGGAGTTTACCCAGGGTTTGTTTGGTCACCAGCACGCCCTCGTTTTTGGTCACCCCGAGCACCTCGGTGGGCATGCCGCCGAGGTGGATAATCAGGTTAAACTTCTCCAGCATAGCGCGATAACTCCCGTCGGAGGCGTCGGCGATCAGGGCAACCTCTTCGCTGCGCCGAAACGCAAAGGTGCCGCCAATGCGCCCGTTGGTGCGCGGCATGAAAAACTTGTAGATCGAGTGGTCCTTGGCCTCAAAGGCCGTGGCCTCCACTCCGCTGCTGATCGGCCGCAGGCTCGGGCCGCATTCGGCCAGCAGGTCCTCAACCCCGGGGGGAAACCCGAAGTCCTCCAAGGAAATAAGCGGCAACAAGCTGCGGAATCCCTGCGCCGCCTCGTATAACTCGTGCCAGAGCGGGCCGGCGGCGGCCAGCAGGGCTATTTCGTCGGATTCCCAGAGGATGAGGTCATCGTCCGGATCCGTTCCGATGCCGACGCGCGACGCTGCCGAGCTGAGACGAGCGAGCGCTTCCAGTCGCAGCCGGTGATCGTGTTGAAGCGCGCGTCGCTTTTCGGCTGACGGGAGCCGGCCGCCATGGATGCAGGAGGGTTTTCCAGTGAAGGGATCAAGGTGCATGCGTCGCTCATGGCAGTTCGGAATGTCATTTGCGTTCGGGCGGGATGCAACCGGAAGTTCCCCCCGGTTGCCAACACGTTATTCACAGGCCGCGTTGCGCTTTTTTTTTACAACCCCAGCAGCGAGCCGTTGCGCTTGAGCCAGTGTTCGGCCTCGCGCCAGCCCGGACAAACCTCCTCGACCCGGGCCCAAAACCGTTCGGAGTGGTTCATCTCCTTCAAGTGCATAAGCTCATGATGGATAATGTAATCACGTACGAAGTCGGGGGTCTGGATCAGGCGCCAGTTGAGCGAGATACCGCCATCGCTGGTGCAGGAACCCCAACGGGTGCGCTGGTTGCGCACCGACACCGTGCTCACCGCCATACCGGTGACGGCGGCCAGTTCCCAGGTGCGCCCCGGTAGTTCGGCTTTGGCCATGCGCAAAAAATGGGCTTCCAACGTCGGACGCAGGTCGCCCTCGAGTTTGAGCACGCGAAACACATCGGCCGCCAAGCAGACTTGGGGCCGCTCGCCCTCGGTTGCCTTGCGCACCTCGGTGAGTTCGCCGCGCCAGAGCACGTGGGTGCCAAGGGTCCAGACGGTGGCGCCGCGCGGCTTGCTTTTTTGCCGTTCGCGGGCGCGCTCCAGCCAATCGCTCTGCTGCTCGACAAAGGCGCGGGCCTCACGCTCATTGCCGCGTAGCGGAATGATGGCGACGGCGGTGCCGTCTTTTTTAAGGGTGAGCCGGTAACGGGTGGCCTTGGCGCTGCGCTCGAACACGAGGTCGGGCCGAGCGGGCGCCGCCTCGACACCGGCGTTGGCGGGGGCGCCGGCGAAAAAATCAAAGAATGGGGATGGCTCGGCGGCGCTCACGGTTAAGAGGGGCAGTAAACGCATCGCGGGACGGGGCGCCAGAGCGATGTTGGCGCGAGTCGCGTGGGGCATGGATTAAACGGACCGCGGAGCTCCAGCTCGGCCTGGGTTGGCATTCGATCACCAGCCCCAGAGCCGAGCTGAAGCTCCGCGGTCCTTACCGAAAAAACGATGCAGCCCTTCACAACCCGGGGCTTTTTTAACAATGGAGATGCGAAGGCGCGGAGAGCTTTAGGGCGTTTCTCGGAAATAAATCGGCTAATTAAAATCACATTAAAGTGATGTATTGCATTGACAGGTAATTATATGTGCAACATTTTTCGTGCCGTGACGAAAACATCAAGGCTCGTCCTGGCTGACAGCAACTGGGATGCGCTTAAAAAATTAAGGCCCATCGTGATAGCCTGACTGGGGCGCAACTTCGTGGCCGGACGTGTGAGGACATGCGCCTGCGAATCGAGGCGATTTTGTGGATTTGTCGTACCGGTGCGCCTTGGCGCGACTTACCGGCAGACTTTGGACCATGGAAGACAAACTACGGGAGGTTTCGCGCTTGGACCACTTCGGGGC
>CAMBUJ010000204.1 GCA_945871005.1 Opitutus sp. GAS368
GCCCGCGAGGTCGTTGCCATCTGCCACGAGGGTGGGGCGCTTTGCACGATTAACGACAACGTCGACATCGCGCTCGCCGCCGACGCCGACGGGGTTCACCTCGGCCAGCTCGACGAGGATTGGATCGCCGCCCGCGCCCGCCTCGGCCCCGAGAAACTGCTCGGCGGCACCGTCAACGACGCCGACGCCGCCCGCCGTGCCGCCGCCAGCCACGTGCTCGATTACGTTGGCATCGGACCGCTGCGTTTCACCGCGACCAAACAAAAACTGGCACCCGTCCTCGGTCTCGACGGTATCGCCAGCCTGCTGCCGCTCCTCGGCGGTTTGCCGGCCTGGGCCATTGGCGGAGTTCAACCCGCCGACCTGCCCGCCCTGCGCCAAGCCGGTCTGGCCGGCGTAGCCGTCTCGTCGTCCCTCTACGTTAACAACCAAGTCTCCGCCAACCATGCCGCCTTCCTCGCCGCCTGGTCCGCGTCGTCCTGATCTCCGCACTCACCATGAAAACTTCTCCCCTAGTCATCGCCGGCGTCACGCTCCGCTCCCGCCTGTTCCTCGGCACGGGTAAATACAGCTCCGGCTCCGTCATGGCCGCGAGCCTGGCCGCCTCGGGGGCCGAGCTTGTCACGATGGCGCTGCGCCGGGTGCGCACCGACGGCGCGCCCGACGACATCATCGACCACCTCGATGCCCAGCAGTACCGGCTGTTGCCCAACACCTCGGGCGTGCGCAACGCCAAGGAGGCCATCCTCGCCGCCGAGCTGGCCCGCGAAGCCCTCGGTACGAACTGGCTGAAGTTGGAAATCCATCCCGATCCGAAATACCTCATGCCCGACGCGATCGAGACTCTGCTCGCCACCCGCGAGCTGGTGAAGCGCGGCTTCGTGGTGTTGCCCTATATCCACGCCGACCCGGTGCTGTGCAAACAGCTCGAAGAAGCCGGCGCCGCCGCCGTGATGCCGCTGGGCGCTCCCATCGGCAGTAACCTCGGACTGGAGACGCGCGCGTTTTTGGAAATCATCATCGCCCAGTCCCGCGTGCCTGTGGTGATCGACGCCGGCCTCGGCACGCCCTCGCACGCCGCCGCCGCCCTCGAGATGGGCGCCGATGCAGTCCTGGTTAACACCGCAATCGCCGCCGCCACCGACCCGGTGGCGATGGGCGCTGCCTTCAAACTCGCGGTCGAAGCCGGTCGCCTCGGTTACGAAGCCGGCCTGGCCGGGCGCGCGTCCAAAGCCGCCCCCGAAGCCCACGCCACTTCCCCGCTCACGTCGTTTTTGGCTTAGACTAGCTCGTAGCACGCAGTCCAACGGCCCAAGCCTGCCCCTTCGATCTACTCGCTACTCACTCGTCGCTACCCGCTACTTCATACTCCAATGACCTTCGTCGACACCTGGAAAAAACACGACTTCGCCGCCGTGGCCGCCTCCATCGCCACGCGTACCACCGACGATGTGCGCCGCGCCCTCGCCAAGCAGGGCCGGGGGCTCAACCTCGACGATCTCGCCGCGTTGCTCTCACCTGCGGCCGCGCCGTTTCTCGAAGAAATGGCCGCCCTCAGCCAGCGGCTCACCGTGGCCCGCTTTGGCCGCACCATGCAGCTCTACGCGCCGCTGTACCTGACCAACGTCTGCGCCAACATCTGCAGCTACTGCGGTTTCAGCGCGCAGAACCGCATCCCGCGCAAAGCCCTCGACGACGCCGAGATTCTTGCCGACGGCAAGGCTGTGGCAGCCTTCGGGTTTGATCATCTGCTGTTGGTGACTGGCGAGTCTTCCCGCTACGGCTTCGCTTACCTGCAAAACGCCTTTCGCCTGCTGCGCCCCCATTTTTCCAGTCTCTCCATGGAGGTGCAGCCGTTGGAGGAAGCTGAATACGCCGCTCTCACCGCTGAGGGATTGAGCGCGGTGTTGATCTATCAGGAAACCTACGATCCCGCCGTGTACCCGAAGCATCACTTAAAAGGCCCCAAGGCGGACATGGCCTACCGCCTCGCCACGCCTGATCGCCTCGGGCGCGCCGGCGTTAAAAAAATCGGTCTGGGCGCGCTCTACGGTCTTTCCGATTGGCGGGCCGAGTCCTGGTTTTTGGGACTGCACCTCCAGTACATGGAGAAAAACTATTGGCGCACCCGCTACAGCCTGTCGTTCCCGCGGCTGCGTCCGCACGAGGGTAACGAGATCCCCGTTACCCCGTTTAACGAGCGCGAACTCGTCCAGGCCGCCTGCGCGTTCCGCCTTTTTAGCCAGGAAATCGAGTTGTCGCTCTCCACCCGCGAGAGCCCGCATTTCCGCAATCACGCCTATCAACTCGGGTTCACCTCGATGAGCGCCGGCTCGCGCACCAACCCGGGCGGTTACGCCAGCGAGCCGGAGTCGCTGGAACAGTTTGCGATCAACGACGACCGCACACCCGCCGAGGTCGCCGCCTTCCTCAAATCGGTCGGCTACGAGCCAGTCTGGAAGGACTGGGATGCCAGCTACGACGGTGCGAGCGCACCTACTGTCGCGGCCGTAAATTAACAGAGGTTGGCGCTCTAAAACCCGAACGATGTCCTTCACCGCCGAAGAACTCTCCCGCTATCAACGCCACCTCTCGCTGGCTGGCTTCGGCCCGGAGGCGCAAGCCGCGCTTCAGCGCAGTCGCGTGCTGGTGATCGGTGCCGGAGGTCTTGGTTGTCCGGCGCTGCTTTACCTGGCCGCCGCCGGGGTGGGGCAACTCACGATCATCGACGCCGACACGGTCGACGTCTCCAATCTTCAACGACAGGTTTTGTTTACGACCGCCGACACCGGCCAGCCCAAGGCCGAGGTGGCCGCCAAGCGCCTGCGCGCACTCAATCCCTGCATCACGATCAAGGCCCTCGTGGCTCGCCTCAATCGGGCCAACGCCCTCGAGCTGATCCGCGCCCACGACCTGGTGGTGGACGGGTCTGATAATTTTGCGACCCGCTACTTGGTTAACGATGCCTGTGTGCTCGCCGACCGGCCGTTGGTTTACGGGGCGATTCAGGGCTTCGAGGGGCAGGCCAGCGTGTTTAACTACAAAAACGGGCCGACCTACCGCTGCCTTTTCCCCGAGCCGCCCGCGCCCGGCACGGTGCCGAATTGCTCCGAGGCGGGTGTACTCGGCGTGTTACCGGGACTGATCGGCACGGTCCAAGCCACCGAAGCCATAAAAGTTCTCACCGGAATCGGTGAACCGCTCGCGGGCCGTCTGCTGTTGTGGAATTCACTTTCGATGACCTCGCGCACGCTGCGTTTCTCCGCCGACCCGGCCAGTCGGGCAATCACCGACTTGCCGCCCGAAGGCTACGGGCAAACCTGCGCCTTACCTCAGGCGACTGCGCCCACCTCCCCGGACGAACTCACGCTCGAAGAGTTCCGTGCTGCCCAGCGCGGCGAGTGCTCCGCGGGTGAGTTGCCGCTGCAACTCATCGACGTGCGCGAGGCTTGGGAGCGTGAACTCGGGGCGATTCAGCCCTCGATTCATGTTCCGCTCGGCCTACTGGGAGCAGATGAGGCCCGGGAAATATTGGCGGCCCTGGATCCGCGTCGTGAGACGGTGGTTTATTGTGCGGGCGGCGTGCGCAGCTTGAAAGCGCTCGGGTCCTTGCGCGAAGTTCACCTGTTTACCTCGCTGCGCAGCCTTCAAGGTGGCTATAAAGCCTGGTCGGCGACCACCTCCGCCTGATCAGCGGTCTGACCGCTCCACTTTAACGCTGCTTTACCCCTTGGGGGACTCGTCCTCGGGGCCAAAACAGTAACCCACGCCATGCACGGTGCGGAACGAGTCCAACGTGTGTCCGTGGCGCTTAAAAAGTTCGCGGATTTTGACGATATACTGGTCGAGCGATCGGCTTTGTACGTCGGCGTGAATCCCCCACACGCCGTGAATGAGTTCCTTGCGCGTGATGACGGCGCCGCGGTGCTCATTGAGGAAGGCAAGTATCCCGAGTTCTTTTCGGCCGATGCTTTCGGTGATTTCACCCTTGAAGGTGATTTCCAGCCGCAGGGGGGATACACGAGCCCCGCACACTTCAAATGGGGTGTCCCCAGTGCGGACGTTTTTGGTCAGGTTGAGGTCTTGCTTGGATTCAGCCCGGCGCAACACCGCCCGGATGCGCGCAACCAATTCCGGAAAACCGAAGGGCTTGGTGATGTAATCGTCGCCACCGAGTTCGAGTCCTTGGACCTTGTTTTCCTCCAACGTGTTGCCGGTAAGGAAGATCGTGGGTATTTGGATGTCTTGGGCCTTCAGTTCGGCCAGAAAGGAGAAACCTGATTGGTCGGGCAGGTTGACGTCGAGCAGCAGCAGGTTGGCGAAATTCTTTTTGAGGAAGCGCAGGGCAGGGGCGCACCGATTATAGGACTGGGTTTGCATCCCGGCTTCTTCCAGATGCAGGCAGATCAGCTCGGAAAGGGCAGGCTCGTCTTCGATGACCAGAACGAGTGGCTTGGGTTCAGCACGCATAGTGATTTTGGGGCAAGTCAGGGGTAACCAACAGAAACCAAATTTTACAATTAAGTGGTTTTGTCAAAAGAAACGTCCCTGGCACGGGGCAATCTGCGAATAAACTTGATCGCTCGGTTGGCGAAGTGTCCCTTCGCCGCGTGTCTGCAAACGCTCCCCTGCTCATGCTCGGGCTGCCCAAGGGCAGCCTTGAGGAATCCACCAAGAACCTGTTCGCCAAGGCGGGCTGGAAGATCACTACGAGTTCGCGCTCCTACAAGCCGTCGATTGACGACCCAGAGCTCGATGGACGTTTCGTGCGCGCCCAAGAGGTGAGCCGTTATGTCGAACATGGGTTCTTCGACTGTGGCCTGACCGGTTACGACTGGGTTCAGGAAAACAACTCCGACGTCGTTGAAGTCTGCGACCTCGTTTACAGCCGCGCCTCCACGCTTAAGTCCCGCTGGGTGCTCTGCGTGCCCGAGTCCTCCTCCATTTATAAGCCCGAGGACCTCGCCGGTAAGCGCGTGGCCACCGAGCTGATGAACACCACCAAGCGCTACTTTGCCGAAAAAGGCATCGCCGCCGAGATCGAGTTCTCCTGGGGCGCCACCGAGGTCAAGGTCCCCGATCTGGTCGATGCGATCGTCGACATTACCGAGACCGGTTCCTCCCTGCGCGCCAACAAGCTGCGCATCGTCGACACCCTCCTTTACACCAACACCAAGCTCATCGCCAACAAGGCCAGTTGGGCCAACCCGGCTAAGCGCAAAAAGATCGAGACGATCGCGCTTCTCCTCCGCGGCGCGCTCGAAGCCGGCAGCAAGGTCGGCCTCAAGCTCAACCTACCCAAGGCCTCCCTCGATGGCCTGCTCAAAGCCCTCCCGTCCCTGCGCAACCCGACCATCTCGCCGTTGAGCACACCGGATTGGATCGCCGTCGAGACCATCATCGACGAGAGCGTCGTGCGCGAAATCATCCCTCAGCTCAAAGAGCTCGGGGCTGAGGGTATCGTCGAGTACCCGCTCAACAAAGTCGTTTACTAAGCCCCACTTCGCTCCGTTCTCCTCATGTCCAAGCCCAAGCTCGTCACGCTCGGTCTGCTGCAGCACGCTTGTGCGGCAGACCCGAAGGCCAACCTCAAAAAAACCCTCGCGCTCACCGAGAAGGCCGCCAAGCAGGGCGCCCAGATCATCTGCACGCAGGAGCTGTTCCGCTCGCAGTATTTCTGCCAGGCCGA
>CAMBUJ010000205.1 GCA_945871005.1 Opitutus sp. GAS368
CCTCGCCGCCCTGGACGCCGGAAAAACCGGCGCCCGCGAGGCGCTGTTGCGCACCCTGCTCGACCAGCACGGCACCGGCCGAGTGGTGTTCCGTAACACCCGCTCTGCCATGACAGGCTTCCCCAAGCGCCAGTATTGCCCGGTCGCGCTTGCCGAGGCCTCCCCCACCCTGCTCGCCCGCGTCGGCCGCGAGCTCCAGGCAGAGGAAACCGGCGAAATCGCCACCCTGCGCTACTCCTACAAAGACGACCCGCGCCTCGACTGGCTGGTCGGCTTTTTGCAAAAAACCGCCCCGGGAAAAGTCCTCTTGATCTGCCGCTCCGAGCGCAAGGTTCTCGCCCTCGAGGCCGCGATCAAAGAAAAGCTCAACCTGAACATCGGGCTCTTCCACGAGGGTCTGCCGCTAATCCAACGCGACCGCCAAGCCGCCTGGTTCGCCGAGCCCGAGGGCGCGCAACTGCTGCTCTGCTCGGAGATCGGCAGCGAGGGGCGCAACTTCCAGTTCGCCCACCACCTCGTGCTCTTCGATCTTCCGCTCAACCCCGGCCTGGTCGAGCAACGCATCGGCCGGCTCGACCGTATCGGCCAGACTGAGACCATCCGCCTGCACGTGCCCTACCTGACCGGCGGCGCCGACGAGGCCGTGGCCCACTGGTATCACTTCGGCCTGAACGCCTTCGAATCCCCGCTGCACGGCGGCAACGACTACGCCGACGCCTTCCGCCTGCGCCTGCTCGAACTGGCCACCGCGTTCGGCGAGGGAAAGCTCAAGAAGAAGGCCCGCGCGCAACTCGACGCTTTCACCACTGAGACCGAAGCGTTCCGCGCCGAGCTCCAGCTCAAGTTAAAACAAGGCCGCGACCGCCTGCTCGAGTTGAACTCCTTTAACCGCGAAGTCGCCCACAAGGTGATCGAGCGGGTGCGCGCCGCCGACGCCGACCCGCTGTTGAAGAAAATCCTCACCGACCTGCTTGAGCACTTCGGGGTGGACATCAAAGAGCACGAGGACGGCGACGTGAACCTCAACGCCGAGCGCGCCTACGTGGAGGGATTCCCCTCGATCCCGCGTGACGGCATGCTCGCGACCTACCAGCGCAAACGCGCGATCGCCCGCGAGGACATCCGCTTCCTCTCGGCCGACCACCCGCTGGTGCAGGACACGATCGACCTCTTGGTGGATTCGCCCGCCGGCACCACCGCGTTTTGCGTGCTCGAAGCCGACAAACCCAACCTGCTGCTCGAAGCGGTTTTCGTTTTGGAAACGGTGGCCGACGCCCGCTGGCACGTGGACCAATTTCTCGCCCCCACCCCGGTGCGCGTGCTGGTGGATATTCACGGCAGCGACCTCACCGACGACGCGCTGTATTCACGTCTCAACGCCGACGTGGAAGACGCCCCGTTGCCCCGCTTTCTGGAGCGCCCCGGGTTCAACGGCACGCTCTTGAAAAACCTGGTCACGGCCGCCACCGAGCGGGCGACCGCGCGCACCCTCACGCTGAAAAAGACCGCCCGTGAACAGGCCGCCGCCACCCTCACCGCCGACCTGCAGCGCCTGGTCGAACTGGGTAAGTTAAACGACAACGTTCGCCCCGAGGAAATCGAGCTGGCGAAGAAACAAGTGCTGCAAGTGCGCACTGCCATCGAACAGGCCCGCCTGCGCCTGGACAGCCTACGCCTGATCGTCGAAGGCGTGGAGCTGGAGTGAGCGCCTGTGGGTCGGGGGAGCGGTCGGAGGGTTGAGTGAACGCGGAGCTCCAGCTCGGCTCGGGTGAGCTCATAAGATCCGGCCCGGAGCCGAGCTGGAGCTCGGCGTTCCTTGGAGCGGCGCGCGCTCCCAACCCCGCGGCTGGAGGGCCGTTTTGCCCCGGCGATTACAAACACGGCTGAACCCCGATTCTTCCCAATCGCAACCAGCACGTTGCGATATTAACCGGCCGAATTGAACTGTAAGCGCCGCGTAAAACAGCCGGCCGGGGGTTGCACTTGGGGGCCAGTCTGTCAGTTTCCTTATCAACCCCATAAACCCCATGAATTCCACCTCGCGCTTGGCGTGCTGGTTGGTGATGGCGGCACTCGTATTCAGCAGGGCTCAAGCCCAAACCAACCCGTCCGTAAACACCCCCAACTCGGGCAACGACTCGTTTGCCCCGCTACCCGGTATCTTTAACAGCGAACTTCCGCGCATGACTCTGCCCGCCGACCTGCGCGTCACCCTGCGGCCCCGTATCGGCGACATCCAGAACCGCGACCACCTCCGGCTTGTCTGGGGCCTGCGCTACGGTCTCACGACCCAGTGGGAATTGTCCGCCGACATCGATTCTTACCTGGCCCACGGGCTTAAGGACAAATCTCTCCTCGCCACCAACGGCATCTCGCAACTGAGCGTCGGTGCCAAATACCGGTTCAACGACTTCCTAGAACCGTTCTGGGACACCGCTGCCGGCATCAAATTCAGTGTGCCGATCGGCCACGCCCCCGAAGAGCTCACCGACGGGCTGCGCCACATCGCTCCCTTTATGACCATGGAGCATGTGTTTAAGCGCCACCCCTCGGTCACCGGGTTTCTTAGCTTTGGCCTCGACCTCAATTCCCGTGCCGTGCCCCGCACCACTACGGATGAGCACTACGGGGCCGACACCTGGTTCGTCACCCCCGGTCTCACCTGGCGGCGCGGTCCGGTCAAATACACCTTGGAGTTAACCTACCGCAGTTCCGCCGGCCTGGACAACACGGATACCTATAACGTGACGGTGCGGCCGGGCATGGCCTGGACGCTGCCGCCCCACCTGACCTTCAACAGCCGCAACCGCTGGGTGCTGGGCCTCGGCTTGAGCGCCGGTCTGAGCGACCAAGGCAGCAGTTTCGGGGTGAACACCCGCATCCAGACCAACTTCGACTTCCGCCGGATTTTTTACACCCCCAAGGCCATCACCACCGCCCGGCGCTAACCCCAACCTCGAAACGACTCCGTCGTCCCGCTACGCCCCGGAACACAGGACGCCTCCGGAACGTAGCGGGAGCGCGGAGCGCTTTCGACGCGCTCGGAGCGCCTCCATTCCCCAACCTCGAAACGACTCCGTCGTCCCGCTACGCCCCGGAACACAGGACGCCTCCGGAACGTAGCGGGGGCGCGGAGCGCTTTCGATCCGTGAGCGGAAAGCCTATTAGCGTGCCTCCGCTGCCCCCCCAAAGCCGAGCTGGAGCTCGGCGCTCCGCGATTACCGATCACGCCGCCGCGGCCAGCGTGGTGATCGCGGTGATCCGGTCGATTACCCGCGACAGTTCGTCGAGCTGGACCCGGGTGGCGGCCATCTTGGTCCGAAACTCGGCAAACATGCTCACCATGGCGCTGCTGTGGGGGATGCGCGCCGTCTCGGTGTTGCCCAAAACCTGGGTCATTTCGATCACCAGGGCCGTGCGGGTGATCGCCTCGCGATCGTCGCACAGCTGCGGCAAAATCCCGCGCAACGACTCCATCGCCTTCAACGTGCCCGCGCTGCTCACGGCGAAACACTCCTCCAGTACCCCCAACTCGGCCGGGTCGCCCCCGCCGGCTTTGGCGGCCTGCTCGGCCTGACAAAACAGAATCATCTCCATTTGCAGGTGGGCCACGGAGATTTGGGTATTGAGAACCTCGGCCACGCGCACAACCGCGTCGATGTGGCGGTGCAAGCCATCGGTGGCGGCGGCCATCTGGCTGGAGCAATCCCCAAGGAATCCTGCCACCACACCCAACCCCTTGCCCATCAGTCCATAGTGATCAGCGGTGATATTAACATTAAAGGAGTGTAGGCGAAAGCCCTCGGCGATGGAGAGCACCGTGGCGGCCTTCTGCTGAAGGCTCTGATTGAGCTCCACAAAGCCTCGCAACTGCTGGAAGAGCGCGGCCATCCGGGTGTAAGCAGGAACCGGGGTGGACTGGCGCAGGCCGGGGCGGGCCCCCATTTCCTGGCTCAGGGCCAACTGGGCAAAGGAATCGTAATCGCTAAAGCCAAGTCCGCCGAGCGCGCTGATGGCCACCTGCAGGCTGGCGCCGACGGCCTCCTTTTCCGAACCGCCGGCGGCGAGGGTTTCGTTTTCACGAGCCAGCATGGCCGCGTAAAGGCCCTCGACCGTCGCCAGCAGTGGTGTGGTCGGCTTAAAGCGGACCGAGAGGTAGCGCTGGTCGCTGGCCCCGACGGCGACCACAAACACCCAGTAATAACGCCCGTCCTTGGCCATGTTTTTAACATAACCAGCAAACGGGCGCCCCTGATGGAGATTGGCCCAAAGCAGGGCAAAGGCGGCCCGCGGCATGTCGGGATGCCGGATGATATTATGCGGCTGCCCGTACAGCTCAGCCTTGCTGAAACCGCTGACCCGAGCGAACACGTCGTTGCCGGTCAAAATGACGCCCTTGGCGTCGGTGGTGGAAAAGAAAATCTCGTCCGGTTTGAATTCCCTGGCTTCGGAGAGGGGCGTGACGGGGCGGACGTTCATGGCGGGACGAGGGGAGGACGAAAAAGGAGGTTGTGCAGGCGGAACGACCGGCCAGCCGGAGTTCCGCCCCCCCTCTCCTCGTCACATTTTGGCCCTTTCTGAAGCCCTCCCGGCCGAGTTAGCCAAAAAAAGGCGGCCCCGCCCAGGATTGAACCAGGACGGGGCCGCCGGGGCCGGGGGTGGAAGCCGCGCTTACTTGATGGAAATCAACTCGACTTCGAAGATGAGCACCGAACCGGCCGGAATCGGGCCCTGGGTGCGGTTGCCGTAGGCGAGCTCGGCGGGGATCACCAGTTTCCACTTGGAGCCAACCGCCATGAGCTGGAGCGCCTCGACCCAGCCGGGGATGACCCCGCCCACCGGGAAGGAAATCGTCTCGCCGCGCTGCACCGAACTGTCGAACACCGTGCCATCGACCAAGGTGCCGTGGTAATGGACTTCGACGGTCTGGTCGGGGCCGGGTTTGGCGCCGGTGCCGGCACGCAGCACCTCGTATTGCAGGCCGGACTCGGTCACGACCACCCCGGCGCGGGCGCGGTTCTCGTTGAGGAACATCTTGCCGATTTGGGCGCCCTCGGCGGCACCGGCGGCGGCTTCTTCCTCGATCTTGGTCTGCACTTCTTGGAAGGCGGCCTTAAGCACGTCCTCGGAAATGCGCGGTTGGGCGCCATTGAGGCCGTCCTGCAGGCCGATGATAAAGGCGGACAGGTCGATTTCGACCCCACCCTGGCGGGCGATGTTGCTGCCCACGTTCAGGGCGATGCCGTAGCTGACGCGCTGATCGAGCGTCTCGAAGGTGTTGTCGGAAGAAGAAGACATAACGGGAGGTTGGGATTACGGGAGCGGTGGCGGGTTGGCCGGAGCGGCCTGCCCGCCGAAAAAACCCGGCTAGACCAACGTTGGGCCGCGCCCAGGGCAACTCTCCTTTCTGGCCGGCTTCAGGCAGAGATCGGATGGGCTCACGGGGATTGCGCCCCGTGAGCCTTCCACACCACCGGACGTGCGGTTTTCCGCATCCGGCGGTTGAGTCTGAGGACGACCTATGTCGCCGCCGTTTCCCACGGCAGGGTAAACCCATAGCGTTCCAGCGTCTTGTTCTTCAGTGCGCTCGTCATCACCCAGTGCCGGGCGATCGCCCACGCTCCTTTCGCGCTGTAGGCCATGCCGAGGATCTCTCCTC
>CAMBUJ010000206.1 GCA_945871005.1 Opitutus sp. GAS368
GCGAGGGCCTCGTGAACCAACGCGGCAATCGCCGGGGGCAATTCCAGCCCGAGGGCGGCCTGCTGGGCGGCCGGGCTGAGCTTGCGCCAGGTTTTCTGCAAAATATCGACGAACTTTTCGCGCGGATACTCCGCGTGCTGGGCGGCGAAATCCGCGATTTCGTTCTCCAAAAACACCAGCACCGCGGCGTCTTCCAAAACCTGGGTGCCCGGGTTGGTTTTCAAACCAGATTTGGAGATCCAGGTGGCGGCGGCGGCGGCTTCCTCGGCGGACACGCCGGCGGCAAGCAGAAGGGCTCGGGCGCGCTCGG
Source organism: Opitutus sp. GAS368 (assembly GCA_945871005.1). Lineage (GTDB taxonomy): Bacteria > Verrucomicrobiota > Verrucomicrobiia > Opitutales > Opitutaceae > Rariglobus. Next base: position 311 of record CAMBUJ010000206.1, read on the forward strand.
CCTGCTGCGTGTAGAGCGAGCGCCGCCAGGAGAGGTAACCCACCTTGCCCTCCGGAAAGGTGGCTCGCGGGGTCTGCCAGCGTTCAAGGTGCTGACAGCGGGCCGCCAAACGCAGGATCGGGGTAGCCTGGGCGTCGAGGCGCATGACCCAGGCCTCCACTCGCTCGGCGTAAACCAGCTCTGCGGGCCGACCGTCAGGGGTGCGCGCCGGGTCGGCAGAGTGGGCGGCGTCAATCAAGCTGCGGGCGAGGGCGTAAGGTTGTTCGCTCATGGGGTGTCGTGTTCGGGGGCGGCGGACAAAATACGGCTGCGCACCGAGGTGATCCACGTGGTGAGGGCTTGGATTTGCTCCGGGCTCAGGCGGGCCTCGGGATGAGCCAGGGTGTAGGAAGGCAGGGGCATTTTTCCGGCCAAGACTTCCTCGGCGGCTTCCTCCAGTTTGTGATCGGCGCGTTTGGTGGAATAATCGAAAAAGGCGGAAAAGTTGAGGTGCTTTTTGCCGTCGTTGATGTGGGTGGCCAACCACCAGCTGAAGGGCTGAATTTCAGCGTACCAGGGATAACGGGTGGTGTTGGAGTGGCAGTCGTAGCAGGCGTTGCGGAGAATTTCCTGCACGGCCGGAGGGGCGGGATGGTGCACGAGGATGTCGCGCGGATCGGGGCCAGCCGCGCTGTTTTTCGGCGGGCGGACAAACTGGATTGCGAGGAAGATGATCCCGCAGCCGAGGAGGGTTTGGCGAAACGTGCGCATGGTAGTTGGCGGCAGGGTTAAACGTGAATCCAGCGGCGGTCAAAGCCTGTGCGGTCCACTGGCCAAGTTAACCAGTTGGCCGGGGTGGTGCGGGCTTGGGCGGCGGCGGCGAGTAGGTTGTGCGCGAGAATGGCGAGATCGTCGGCGCACCAGAAGTCCTCGGCGGCGGCCGGATCGTGCTCGGCGGCGGTCTGGGCGGCCAACGAGAGAACCAGCCCGCTCATCGGCGGAAGCATGCAGCCAAGGGTGAGCAACACCCCTTGCAGTCGAGAGAGCACGCCTTTGCCGCCGACGGAGTGCTCGCTGACCAGGCAGGCGACCGGTTTGCCCAGCCAGAGGGCGGTGCCCTCGGCGGGCGTGGCGGTTTCCAAAAAGTGCTGGAGGTGGCTGCTCCAGGAATCCCAGTGAGTGCCGGTGGCGATCACCAGGGCATCGGCCGCGGCGAGGGCCGGTTGGCAGGCCGCGAAGCCGGGGGTGTTGGCGAGGGTGAGACGACTGAGCTCGGCGTGGGGGCCGAGCCGAGCGGCGAGGTGGTCGAGGAGGGCGGCGGTGTTGCCGGTGTCGCCGGCCAAGGAGGCGTTGAGCAAGAGAATGCGAGGACGAGCAGGCATGAGGCCGAGTTCAGCGGGCGAGCGGCCGCAAGGACAGGCGAAATGTAGGGCTGCCCAGCCTCGTGCGGGGCGCCGAGCAGCTCACGCTCGGCGCTCCGCAAAACCGCGCTGCACCCGCTTGGCACCATTGCCTTGATTGCAGGCTGGCGCGCACCCGTCGAAGCACTCAATTCTACCCACATGGCATGGCGCATCGAAGAATCCCTAATCCGCGGTGAGCTGGACAACCGCACGCGCGGCCGCGTGACCGGTCGGCTCTGGTTTGTGGGGCGCGACGAGCCGGTGGTTCTCGATCTGATCGGCAACGCCTGGCGCGACATCGCCGGACACCTGCTGCGCTTCACCAACCCGAACCCCAAGGCAGGGGATCTGGGGAGTTTTGCCGCGCTCCAGCAGGGCGTCACGGGCGACATCACCGCCTCGCGCAAGGTCAAGGTGCCCGACTGCTCGATGGACGAGTTGATGGTTTATTTTGAAGCCCGTAAGCCCTTCCCCTGGCACTGGGGCAACAGCCTGTATTTGGAGTGGCACAGCCAGACCAACGGTCGGGTGGTCATCGAATCGGCGGGTTACCAACTGGAGCTCGATTCAGAGGCGACCTGGTCGATGGATGAGACTGCAGAGCAGAGTCAACGCCAGGCCAATGGACAGGCGCTCACCGTTTTTTTGCAGACCTTGGCCGAGACCGCCGCGGCCGATGAGCACGGCGACGAGGATGCGCCCACCAGCCAATCCGAGGCCCGCGCCGATGCCAACGCCGCCCGGATGGACCGGCTGCTCGACCGGGTGATGGCACGCATGGAGCGGGAGGGACTGGCGCCGAACGAGCTGGCGCGAGTGATGGCGGAGGAGCGTAAACGCCTGCGGCACGAGCGCGGCGAGCCGGAGCCCAAGCCGCTCACCCCGGACGAAAAGGCGATTCAGCACCAGTGGATCGACAAGCTCAATATCGCCGCCCAGGAGGTGATCTCCGAGGCCGCCGCCGAAGAGGCGAAGCGCAGCGAGGACGGTGAGCCGGCGTGGACGGCGACCGACTGGCATCCGCTGGTTGAGAGATGTTACGCGCTGGCCCACCGCCTGATGGACGAGCCGGAGCAGCACGGCTGGTTAAGCGAGGCCGATGGCGGTGAGCACCCCTTGCGCGAGTTGGTGGACGGGGTCCTCAATGCGGGCGGTAAGCTGGCGGGGGCGCTCGGCTCGACCGAGGATGCGGCCGCTTGGCCGCCGGAGTCTCATTTGGCGGGGGCGACCTTGGTACGGCTTAAAAAGGCGCGCGGGCACCTCCGGGATGCGCTCGCCGGGCTGGAGGAGGCCGAGGCGCAAAACCTCGCCGAAGCCGGTTGGCGCGGTGAAATCGGTGAGGAGTTAACCGCGATTTTGGCCGAGGTGGAGCGGTTCATCGGCGAGGTGCGGGCCACCCTCGAAGGCGACGAAAGCGCCGCGGCCGAATAGGGCCAGGGGTGCCCCACCCCGGGCTCACGCCCGAGGCCACGGGGAAGTGGGCTCGGGGAGTGGCCTTGAGCGTGAGCTCAAGGTTAAGCGGCGTGAGTACGGGGGAGACGAAACGACTCCGTCGTCCCGCTACACGCACCGGACTCCGGAACGTAGCGAGATCGCGGAGCGATTTTGATCCGAGACCGGAAAGTCTAAAGGCATCCAGATGTCGTCTGAAGTCGACGCGGTCCGCATGCCTTTTAGCTCCGTGTCGGCGCGCGGTGTTCTCGGTGATAACCTACGCCGGTTCGGTTCACCGTCACTGACTTAAGCCGCCCAGGGATCGCGGCCGAGCAGCAGCTCGCTCAGCTGCACCGCGCTACGGAAGGCGTCCTCATGAAACCCGTAGCCGAAGTAACTGCCGGCGAAATACGTTTCGTTGCGCCCCTGGGCCGCGACGTTGAGTGCGGGCAACTCGGCCTGCGCCTGCAGCGCGCCCAAGCTGAACAACGGGTGGGCGTAATCCATGCGCCGGATCACCTTGGCCGGGTCGATCTCATCGGCGCGGTTGATGCTCACAAAGTAATTCTCGCGCTCGGAAACGCCCTGCAGTTCGTTCATCCAATAATGCGTCGCCGGGCTGAGCCGACCGGCGGAGTCGCGGGCAAGTTGGTAGTTCCAGGCGGCACGGGCCAGCGGGGTGCGCGGCATTACCGAGGCGTCGGTGTGCAGGGTGGCCACGTTGGCCTGGTATTTGAACTCGCTGAGTAGTCGCGCCTCGTCGGGGCTGGGGTTGACCAGCAGCCGCAGGGCCTGGTCGGCGTGGGTCGCGACGATCACCCGGTCGAAGCCCTGGGTGGCTCCGTCGGCGGTCATCACCGTGATCGGGCGATTTGCGCCGTTGCGGATGATGCGCACGGCGGCGCGGCCGAGCTGGATCGAGCCGCGGAAGGGCGCGATCAGGCGGTCGCGGTATTCACGGGAGCCGCCGTGCACCGTCATCCACTGGTGCTGGGTGTTGAGTCCGAGAAAGCCGTGGTTGTGGAAAAACCGCAGCAAACTGGCGGCGGGAAACGAGAGCATGAGCTCGGGCGGGGTGCTCCAGACCGCGCCGCTCATCGGGACGAGATAGAGGTCGAAAAAGTCCTGGCCGTAGCCGCGGCGGCGCACGTATTCGCCCAAGGTGATGGTGGCAGTTTCGGGGTCATCGAGGGCGGCGATGGCTTCTTTGTTAAAGCGGTTAACCGCCAGCAGCATTTTTATGAACCGCAGGTTGAGCAGGTTTTTGCGCTGGGCGAAGAGGTGGTTAAGCGAGGAGCCGCACCACTCGATGCCGGTGAGGTCGTCGCGCACCGCAAACGACATCGAGGTCTTTTTGACCGGCACGGCGAGCTGGGTGAATAGGCGGGTGAGCAACGGGTAGGTGACCTCGTTGTAGACCATAAACCCGGTGTCGATGGGCACCGGGCGGGCCGTGCCGGGCTCGATCGCCTCGACCGTGTTGGTGTGTCCGCCCACGTAATCGTTGGCCTCAAACACGGTGAGGTCGTGATGGCGGTGGAGGAAATGGGCTGATCCCAGGCCGGCGATGCCGGATCCGATGATGGCGAGGCGTGACATGGAGAAGTGGGCGAACAGACAAAAAAGAAACCGGGTGCGCAACCTGTTACGGTCATGCACCCGGCGAAAGCGGTCGGTGGCTGGTTAGGACGCCTTGGTCGCGTCGGCGGCGGGACTGTTGAGCTCGTGGGCCAACTCGGAGACGTCCTTGTGGTGGGCGGCGCTTTCCGGTTTGGCCGGTTGGCCGGTGTTGGCGGCGTTGACCGTTGCCACCGCGATCGCGGCAGCGGCGGGCAGAACGTGACGCAGCGGCGAGGCGTGCTCGGGGCGGGCCAGCGTGCTGGCTTGGGCCGCCGCCACCGAGGCGGCGTGCTCGGCGCGCATACCTTCGTCCAAAATCGACTGCGGCACGGGCTTGAGACCCCAAATCAGCCCGGTCCAGGAAAGCACCTTGAGGCCGTAGTAGGTCGGGTCGATTTCCCACCAGTAGAACCCATTGCGGGTGCAGCTTTGGTAGCGGTGGTGGTTGTTGTGCCAGCCTTCGCCCAGACAGATGATCGCGAGGATGAAGCTGTTACGGGAGTCGTCGGTGGTCTGGAAGCGGCGTTTACCCCAGAGGTGGGTGAACGAGTTGATGCAGGCGGTGCCGTGAAACAACGCGGTGGTGCTCACAAAAAAGCCCCAGACGAGCATCTGCCAGCCGTTGGTGCCCAAACCGGGCGCGAAGCGTTCGAGCAGGGCGCCCAAGCCGAACATCGACAGCGCGTAAAGGATGGGCACGACCAGGTCGAAGCGGTTCAGCCAGACCAACTCAGGGAACTTGGCCAAGTCCTTGATCTTGGAGTAGTCGGTGGGAAAGTTGCGCCGCGAGGTGATCCAGCCGATGTGCGACCAGAGAAAACCGTGCACGTGCGGGGAGTGTGCATCCTCCGGATCGTCGGAATGCTGGTGGTGGTGGCGGTGGTGGT
>CAMBUJ010000207.1 GCA_945871005.1 Opitutus sp. GAS368
ACCAGCAGGTCAGCGCCTGGGAAATCGAGCGCTACGCCCGCATGTTCTAAACCAAAGTTGTCTCGCGAAGGATATGAAGGGAGCGAAGTAAGACGCCTTATCCGGCTCCGCACCTTCGCTCCCTTCGCCACCTTCGCGAGAAAATCTCCACCCCATGACTGCCGCCGCCGCCAAAAAAGACCGCCTTGCCCGCTTCAGCGTATCGCTGCCCGAAAGCCTGCTCGACGAACTCGACGTCATGGTAGACCGCCGCGGTTACGCCAGCCGTTCGCAGGCGGTGGCGGCGCTGGCCCGTGACGGGCTGGTGGATTACGCCGCGCAGCTCGGCACCGAGTCGGTGGCCGGCACGATCAGCCTGGTTTACGACCACACCACCAAAGGCCTGCAGGCGCGCCTAGCGGCGATCCAGCACAAGTATTTCTTGATGATCGTCACCAGCATGCACGTGCACCTGGAGCACCATAACTACATGGAAGTTCTCCTCGTGCAGGGGAAAGCCTCAGACCTCCAGATCCTTGCCGACGAGCTGAGCACCTGCCGCGGCGTGCGCACCGGCAAACTCAACCTGACCACCACCACGCTCCCGCCGCTGCTTTAGGGAATTTACGAAGGATTGTAAGTAGTGCGGTGCTTCAGCCCGCAGGTTTGCTAAGGCGCGGCACCTATGGGGCTAAAGCACCGCACTACGCGAAAGCCGCAAACTGCTCTTTCCCGTTAAAAATTCGCCCTCCCTCCCCCGCTGGCACCGTTCTTGCAGTAACACGTTTTCATAAATTCGTAACACTGCCATGCCGCTCCTCGTCCCGCCCGCCGCCACCGGCACCTCCTTCACCACCGCCCGCCCCACCGGCCCCGTGCCGCAGCCCGGCGCCATTCCCGCCGACCGTCTCCTCACCGAGGAAACCCTGCCCGGTGGCACCGCCGTCTCCTTCACCCTGCGCCGCCACCACACGCTGCGCCTGACCGCCCTTGAAGCCGGCGCCAACGTCTCCTTCCTCTGCTTCAACCGCCACGAGCTGCTCGACCGCTACAACATGGCCGACACCCTCAAGGGCCAGCACACCGCCAAGCTGACCACCGGCTTCATCCTCGTCTCCGACATGGGCCGGGCGATGGCCTCGATCACCGGTGACACCCTCGGTTGGCACGACCCGCTCGGCGGCCACGACACCGCCGCTCACGTTGAGAAAAAATGGGGCGTCAAAACCTACCAGACCGCCCGCAACGCCTGGCACCGCAACTCCCGCGACCACTTCCTAATCGAGCTGGGCAAACACGGCCTCAACGCCCGCGACCTGGTGCCCAACGTCAATTTCTTCAGCAAGCTCACCACCGACGACGCCGGCCACCTCGCCTTCGTGCCCAACCACGCCCAAGCCGGCGACCTCATCGACCTGCGCGCCGAGATGGACCTGCTCATCATCCTCACGACCGGTCACCACCCGATGGACACGGCGCCCGCCTACGGCCCCAAGCCGGTAAAACTCCAGCGCTACCGCAGCGACCCGCCCCTGGCCGACGACTATTGCCGCACCTACCGCCCCGAAAACGAGCGCGCCTTCTACAACGCCGAACTCGCCTCGCTTTAATTCCGTCTCCGCGAACTCCGTGCCACCTCTCGTGCCCTCGGTCTAACTCCTCCGATTCCGAGATCAGTGCCCATCAGTGCTTAAAACCTCCGCCTCCGAATTAGCGCCCCTTAGCGTACATTAGCGGTAAAAAACTCCTCCTCCGTCTCCGCGCCCTCTGTGCCACCTCTCGTGCCCTCTGTGTAACCTCTCCGACTTTCCGCCTCCTCCATGTCCGTCCTCATCTACACCGAATCCCCCAAAACCGCCGAAGCCGCGATCTATCGCCGCACGATTCCCGCCGGCGATTTTTGGATGCACGAAATCAAAGCCGGCCAAACCCTCCGCATCCTCGATCTCGAAGGCAACCAGGCCGCCGACACCCTGTTTTACAACGCCGCCGATTTCCGCGAACGCTACAGCGCCCAGGACACGATCCGCGAAAACGGCGGCATCTACCTCACGACCGGCACCCGCCTTTATTCCAACGAGCTCAACGTCCTCGTCGAAATCACCGCCGACACCTGCGGCCGCCACGACACTTTGGGCGGCGCGTGTGCCTGCGAAAGCAACACCGTCCGTTACGGACACGGCACCCGCCACATGCACTCCTGCCGCCAAAGCTTTCTCCTCGGCCTGATGACCTGGCCCGGTGCAACCAGCTTCGAGCTCAACAAACGCGACATCCCGGCGAACATTAACTTCTTCATGAACGTGCCCGTCACACCCACCGGCGGCTTACAGTTTGAGGACGGCGTTTCCGCTCCCGGCAAATACGTCGAAATGGTCGCTCGGATGGATGTGGTTTGCCTGATCAGCAACTGCCCCCAGCTCAACAACCCCTGCAACGCCTACAACCCCACCCCGGTGGAAGTGCTCATCTGGGACTAACAAACCATTGTCTCGCGAAGGGTACAAAGTAAGCGAAGTCACAATCCTCCGCACCTTCGCTCCCTTCGAATCCTTCGCGAGACAACTCCTCCCCTAAAAACGAAATCGCCCCAAAGCGTCCCTGAAATCCCACAGACAACTGCCGAGTTCCCACCTGTAACGAACAAACCATTGTCTCGCGAAGGGTACCAAGGAAGCGAAGTCACAATCCTCCGCACCTTCGCCCTCTTCTCACTCTTCGCGAGACACCGTTTTCCCATGAACACAGAACAAATCGGCAAAGTCGTCCTAGACGCCTCTTTTAAGGTTCACACCAAGCTAGGCCCTGGGCTGCTCGAATCGGTTTACGAATCAGCTTTAGCCAAAGAACTTCGAAAGCTTGGCCTACGGGTCGAACGACAAAAACCCATTCCCGTATACTACGACGGGGAACTACTCGAGGATGTCGGCTTTCGCGCTGACCTCATCATACAAAACCTAGTTCTGATCGAGCTAAAGTCTGTGACCCAAATCACCGACCTCTTCAAAAAAACCACATGGAACTACCTTCGCCTGTCTGGAATCACCCTCGGGTATCTGATCAACTTCAACGGTCTTCACCTCAAAGACGGCATCACCCGCATCGTTAACGGTGTCGAAGGCAAACCCCACTTCGCACAACCCTGAGCACTTCCTTTCACGCTACCTTCGATTCCGAACCTTCGCTCCCTTCAACTCCTTCGCGAGACCCCTTCCCGTCCCCGTGTTCACCAAAATCCTCATCGCCAACCGTGGTGCCATTGCCTGCCGCGTCATCCGTACCCTGAAAAAAATGGGGATCGCCAGCGTCGCCGTCTATTCCGACGCCGACCGCCATTCGCTCCACGTCGCCCAGGCCGACGAAGCGATCCACCTCGGTGCCTCGCCGGCCGCCCAAAGCTACCTCGACGCCGACAAAATCCTCGCCGCCGCCAAGACCACCGGCGCACAGGCCATCCACCCCGGCTACGGCTTCCTCTCCGAAAACGCCGCCTTCGTCGAAGCCTGCGAAGCCGCCGGCATCGCCTTCATCGGCCCCCGCGCCGCGCAGATGCGCCAGCTCGGCCCCAAGCACTCCGCCCGCGCCCTCGCTCGCGCCCACGGCGTGCCGCTGCTACCCGGCACCGAACTCCTCCCCGACCTCGCCACCGCCCAGCGCGAGGCCGCCCGTATCGGTTATCCGGTGATGTTAAAGAGCACTGGCGGCGGCGGCGGCATCGGCATGTCGCTCATCCGCAAACCCGCCGAACTCGCCACCGCCTTCGACTCCGTCGTGCGTCTCGCCCAAAACAATTTCAAAGACGGCGGCGTTTTTCTCGAAAAATTCGTCGAGCACGCACGCCACATCGAAGTCCAAATTCTGGGCGATTCCCACGGCCACGTGGTCGCCCTCGGCGAACGCGACTGCTCGGTGCAGCGCCGCAACCAAAAGGTGGTCGAGGAAACCCCCGCGCCTGGTCTCACGCCCGCCCAGCGCAGCGAACTGCTCGCCTGCGCCGCCCGCCTCGGCACCGCCGCCGGCTACACCAACGCCGGCACCGTCGAGTTCGTTTACGACAACGCCACCGGCCAGTTCTACTTCCTGGAAGTTAACACCCGTCTCCAGGTCGAGCACGGCGTCACCGAGGAAGTCACCGGCGTTGACCTGGTCGAATGGATGATCCGCGCCGCCGCCGGCGAACTCGACCTGCGCACCTACACGCCGTCCGCCAACGGTGCCTCCATCCAGGTGCGCCTTTACGCCGAGGACGCCGGGAAAAACTTCCAGCCCTCCGCTGGCACCCTCACCGACGTCTTCTTCCCCAAAACCGCGCGCATAGAAACCTGGGTCGAAACCGGCAGCGAGGTCTCCGCCTACTACGACCCGATGATCGCCAAGATCATCGTCAAGGGGAGCGACCGGGCCGATGCCCTGGCCCGCCTCGACGCCGCGCTCGCCGACACCCGTGTTTATGGGCTGGAAAACAACCTGCCGTACCTGCGCCAAATCATCGCCAGCGAAGGTTTTCGCTCCGGGGCGGTCACCACCAAGTACCTCTCCACGTTACCGTTCGTGCCCGCCACCATCGAAGTGCTCGAAGGCGGCACCCAAACCACCGTTCAAGACTACCCGGGGCGCATCGGTTACTGGGACGTCGGCGTGCCGCCCTCCGGCCCGATGGACAACTTGTCCTTCCGGCTGGCCAACCGCCTGGTCGGCAACCCCGACACCGCTGCCGCCCTGGAGTTAACCGTCAACGGCCCTTCGTTGCGCTTTAACACCGCAGCCGTCGTCGCCCTTACCGGCGCGAACATGCCCGCTACGCTCGATGGCAAACCGGTCGCCACCCAGCGCGCCTTCCGTATCCGCGCCGGCCAGACGCTGCGCATCGGTTCGATTAACGGCCCCGGCCTGCGCACCTACCTCGCGATCCGCCACGGTCTCGATGTGCCTGACTACCTCGGCAGCAAGTCCACCTTCACCCTCGGTCTGTTCGGCGGCCACTCCGGCCGCGCCCTGCGCACCGGCGACGTCCTGCGCGTCCACCGCTCCACCCCGGCCGGCGTGACCGACGCCGCCCCGCTCCTGCGCGCCCCCGCCGCCATCCAACCCCCGCTCACCCGCGAATGGCAGATCGGCGTGCTTTACGGCCCGCACGGCGCGCCCGACTTCTTCACCGAAGCCGACATAAAAGTCCTGCTCACGACCGCCTACGAAGTTCACTACAACTCCGCCCGCACCGGCGTGCGCCTGATCGGCCCAAAGCCGGAGTGGGCACGGCGCGACGGGGGCGAGGCCGGCCTGCACCCCTCGAACATCCACGATAACGCCTACGCGATTGGCGCGGTGGATTTCACCGGCGACATGCCGATCATCCTCGGCCCCGACGGCCCCAGCTGTGGCGGCTTCGTGTGCCCGTTCACGATCGTGCAGGCGGAACTCTGGAAAATGGGCCAGCTCAAGCCCGGCGACCAGGTCCGCTTCGTCGCGCTCACCGCCGAGCACGCCCGCATCCTCGCCCTCGCCCAGGACGCCGAAGTCGAATCCCTCCTACCGGCGCTGAGACGCCGGTCATCTGAGATCTCAAATCTGAAATCTGAAATCGAGCCTCCCGAGCCCGCCATCCTTCACTCGATTCCGGCCCGCCCCACCGCGCCCGC
>CAMBUJ010000208.1 GCA_945871005.1 Opitutus sp. GAS368
GGCGTGGGCTTGGCAACGCCCCTGGTATGGTCGCTGGGTCGTCGTCCCCGCCAGTCTGGCCGTGGCGGCGACGGGACTGGTGTGGAGCGCCCAGCGGGCGGCGGTCATTTTCGCCCCCTAAAAGGAGACGCCGCATTCGCCCCGCCGGAGCACAAGGCTCCGGCTCACTCGTCGATAAACACGTCGAGCTGCTGGCCGACGTAGACCGCACGATCTGCGGCAGGGGGGAACTGGTAAATGATCTGGAGTACCCGGGTGTCCACCCGCTCGGTGCTCGCGCCGGTCAGGGATTTTTTCGGTACTACGAACGGCTCGATCCGCACGAACGTCATCGGGATCGGGTGGGCCGAGTCCCCTTTGAGGTAACCGACGGCGGGGCGGCCCGCTTTCACTCGGGGCGCGATCTGTTCGTCAACGTCGGCGCGCACCTGCACCTGGGACAAATCACCCAGCACCAGCGGCGGGTTGGCGGCGCCGGCGGCGATGAATTCGCCGGCGCGGGTGTTCACTTGTAAAACAGTGCCGGCGGTGGGCGCTCGCACGGTCAGCCGTTCGAGCAAGAGCCGGGTCTGGGCGACGCCAGCCTGAGCGGCGGCCAACTGGGCTTGGGTAACCACGAGGGAGTCCTGGAGGGTTTCCAGGTTTTCGCTAGGGGCGGCCCCGGCGGCGGTGAGTTTTTCCACCCGGGCCAGTTGGGTGCGCTGGCTGGCCAGCTGGGCTTCGGCCACGGTGACCTCGGCTGTGCGCACGGGCAGTTGGGCCTGTAGCTCGCGGTCGTCGAGTTGCAGCAGGGGGGCGCCTGCCTCGACCCGGTCCCAGTTGGCAACAAACACCCGGGTTACCAGGCCGGATACGGGCACGCCGATCGCGGTGTTTTCGCGCAACGCCTCGACGATGCCAGAGGCGCCAATCCCGCCGTGGGCAAAAGGCTTGGTCGGCGGGGCCACAGGCGGGGGCGGATTGGGCTGGTTGAGCTGGGTGCGAAACGACAGCACGAAGGTCGCGGTGGAGACCAGCCCGGCCAGGGCCAGCCAGAAGGATATTTTGCGCAGGAGAATCATGGTGTTAAATCGAGGGGTGGGCGGCGGCGATGGCCGCGGGCGTCGCGAGCACCCGGGTGATGCGGCCGTCTTCCATCTCGGCCATGCGGTCGGCGTAACGGTAGATGCGCGGGTCGTGGCTGACCACGATGACGCAGCGCCGCGGGTCGCGGGCGAAGCTGGTGAGCAGCTCCATCACCTGCTGGCCGGTGCGGCTGTCGAGCGCGCTGGTCGGCTCGTCGCAGACAATCAGGGTGGGCGCGTGGACCAAGGCGCGGGCGATGGCGATGCGCTGCTGTTGCCCGCCGGAGAGGCGCTTGGGCGGCTCGTCTTCGCGGCCTTTGAGTCCGACCTGCGCCAAAATCGCCCGGGCGCGGCCCTCGGCTTCGCGCCGGCCACAGCCTTGGATCAGCAGGGGCACTGCGACGTTTTCCCAGACGCTGAGGGTGGCGATGAGATTAAAATCCTGGAAAATAAAGCCGATGTGCTCGCGGCGGAAACGCGTCAGCTCGGCCTGGCTGAGCGTGCCGAGGCGGTGGCCGAGCACGTTGCTCTCGCCGGCGTCGGCGTGGAGAGTCCCGGTCAAGATGGAGAGCAGGGTGGTTTTCCCGCAACCGGAAGGGCCGACCAACATCATGAGTTCGCCGAGGCGCGCGTCGAAATCGGCCTGGTTCAAGGCAACCGTGCGGGAGTCGGGCGGACCGAAGGCCTTGTCGAGGCCGGTGAGCTGCAGCGCTAGGGGGGCGGGCAGGGGGGCGAGGGGAGCAAGCGGGGCGGCCATGGCGGTTAGCTGCGGAAGACGATCGCGGGGTCGAGGCGGGCGACCTTGATGATGCCGAGCACGGAGGCCAACGCGCAGATGAAGAGCACCGCGGCGAGTACGCCGACGGGGATGGGCCAGATCATCAAAAACGGCACTCGGCCGGTTTTGATCGCGGCGCGGCCGATCAGGGACACCACGCCCATGCCCAAGCCGTAGCCGACCAGTCCGACCGAGAAGGCTTGCAGCACCAACATCCGGCAGAGGATGGCGGTGCTCGCGCCCATGGCCTTGAGCGCACCGAGATTGCGTAGGTTTTCCAATACGAAGGAATAAAAGGTCTGCCCGGAGATGACCGTGCCGATGATGAAACCGATGCCCACGATCAGGCCCACGTTGATGGGGATGCCGGTGTTTTTCACGTACCACCAGACGGTCGACCACATGAACTCGTCGTTGGTGTAGGCGGCCAGGCTGGTGGCGGCGGCGATGCGGTGCGCGAGTTCTTGGGGTTCAATCCCGGCGGCGGGGGCTGCGAGCACGAAGGTGAGCAGTTTGCGCTGGCTGGGCACATACTCGACCGCGCGCTCGTAGGTGGTGAACACAAACGGACCGCCGGTGAAGGAACGGGCGGCCTTGCACACACCGACGATGCGCGCCTCCCGGTCGTTGATTTCAAAGGTATCGCCCACCCCGAGGCGGCGGCCGAGACCGTCGCTGAGCCGCTCCGCGCCGTATTCGTCGATGATCACCGCGTTGGGCAAGCGCAGGCCGTCGATCCCACCGGCCAAAAACTCGGTGGGCGCGCCGATCAGGGTGGTGGCGTCGAGGCCGGTGAGGGTGATGAGTTTGGCCGAGCCATCGGCAAGTTTGGCCTGGGTGGTGCCCTGGTAAAGCGGGACGGCCCAAGCCACGCCCTCGACCGAGCGCACCCGGTTCACGTCGGTGTCGCGCAACGGCTTGTTGTCGTTGACCTGCTCGACCTTGGGATCGGCGACCCAGACTGGGACGCGGATGTTGCGTAGCGGGGCGAAGGTCCACGACATGAGCCCGCAAAACAGCGAGGTGCCCTGGGCCATCAGGATCACCGCAAAGGTGATGCCGCTGATGAGCATCAGGTATTTGGCGTGGTCGCCAAAGAGCATGCGCAGGGCGAGTCGGTTCATCGCCGGCAGAATTGAGTTAAGCTCCGCATCGGTTTGGGCGCAGTCAAGCGGGGCGGGAGCCGGATGCAATCATCGGGGTGGAGGAGGGAAGTGGGGCGAGCCGGTGGCGTCGGCCAATCGGGGTGGCGCGGGCGCGGTTTGTGGGGGCAAAACCGGTGCCGCTAACCCTAAAATCGATGGGCGCCATTTGGGTCATCAACCACTTAGGATAATCGCGCTTTTTTTTGACAAACCCAACGAGCTGTCACTCAAGGCCAAAGGCTGATTATTGATGATTTTTTTACATAGTATCTGAATTCGATTTCAGCATAAGCGATTCTGTCCGATTTATAGGGAAGACAAAAACAGGCGTTGGGCCGCGAGTCCCGAGCCCCTGTAAACTACCCCCGTATGCCACCCCCTACCCACCCCCAAAATGAACACCGACCCCATCCCCGCCCCTGACTTCCTTCGTGAGGATCAGCGCCCCGTCCGCTTCACCCCGGAAACCAAAGTGACCCTCGATTTGTCCGGCATTCCCGCCAAAGCCCAGCAGGCGATTTCGGCCTGGCTGTCGGAAAAGGATCAGCAGGCGATTGTCGATGCGCTGGCGGCCATGGCCCGGCGGGTGGACGCGGAGCTGCATGGATCCACTGCCGACGGTTCCGAGTTCGCGGCGGACGCCACGTCCGAGATCATGGTGATCCCCTCGCTCAAGGCCGACTCCTTCCGTCTGTTTGCCCCCACGGAAACGGGGCGGAAAGCGGCTTAAGTTTAGCCCCCGCTGAAGTAACCCAGCGGGGTGGGGCGGCGGTTGAATTGGGGCTCGGTTGGTCATGGACTGGCTGAGCCCCAGGCAAGTCGCGCAGACTGCCAGTCTGAGCGACTTTTGGCGCTGGGCACCGGGCACAAAAAAACCCGCCTTTAACGGCGGGTTTTTTGTTGGAAGCGGGTGGGCCTTACTTGGCCTTAGCAGCGCCGCGCTTGAACTTGTTGGTGAACTTCTCCACGCGGCCGGCGGTGTCGACGATGCGCTTCTCGCCGGTGTAGGCGGGGTGCGAATCAGAGGTCACGTCGCGCAGGACGATGAAGAACTCAACGCCGTCGATGACTTCCTTACGGGCGGACTTCATCGTGGACTTGGTTTGGAAGCGCTTGCCGCTCGAAACATCGAGGAAGCAAACGTTATTGAGGACGGGATGGCCTTCGGGTTTCACGTTGGTAAGTAGGGTGGTGGATTAACCTTGGCGGGCCTTGTAACGTGGCTCGACCTTGTTGATGACGTAGATGCGCCCTTTGCGGCGGACGACTTGGCAAGCAGGGTGACGCTTCTTCGCGGATTTGATGGAGGAAACAACTTTCATAAAGGTTCGAAAACACCGCTGGGCGGCGTCGCTGTCAATTGAATTTTCGGGAAGTTTTCCGCCCTGCACTCAGTTCACGCTGGGGTCGTCGGGCTCGTCGGCGAGCAGCTTCCACTCGTCGTCAATCTGGGCGAGCAAGTCGCGCCAGAGTTGTTCATCGGGCGAGTCCTCCAGCAGGTCTGCCACCAGAGGGCTGACCACCCAGGTGTCGCGCTCCAGCTCCTCTTCGACTTGGCCCGCCGTCCAGCCGGCGTAGCCGAGAAAGGCCCGCATGTGCACGCCTTCTTCGTTGACCAGTTCCTCCGCCCGTTGCGGATCGATGCCGAACATGAGCTGGAAGCCGTCGCTCTCGGGATTGGGACGCCACACGCAGAGAATCACCTGGGTGGTCTGCACGGGGCCGCCGGCGAAAAGCGGGACTTGGGCCAGACCGCTGAGGCCAAACTCGGTGTTGAGTTCGCCGAGGCAGCGGTCGAGAGGACGGTTCAAGACCACGCCCATCGCCCCTTCGCTGTCGTGGGAGGCGATCAGGATGACGGTGTGTTTGAAGTTCTCGTCGCGCAGCGAGGGATGCGCCAGCAGCAACGATCCACCCAGCTCGGACGAAGAATCGGGATTACGGGCAGTCATCGGCGATTTTAAAACTCAGCAGCAGGTTCAAAGTTTCAATACGGTCACGTTGGCATCCTCCAGCAGGGGGCGCACCAACGGGTCGTTGTTGTAGTCCTCGCGGTAGCGGATCTCAGCGATGCCGGAGGCGGCGAGGATTTTTGCGCAGTTAATGCAGGGGAAATGGGTCACGTAGGCGATGCCGCCCTCGACCGAACTGCCGCGGCGGGCGGCGTCGGCGATGGCGTTTTGCTCGGCGTGGACGGTGGCTTGCTCGCGCCCCTCGCGCAGGCGGGAGAGGTGCGGAGTGCCAGGTAGAAACCCGTTGTAGCCGGCGGCGATCAGGCGGTTTTGCCGTTCGCCCCCGCTCACGATCACGCAGCCCACGTGGAGGCGTTCGCAGGGGGAGCGCGTGGAGATGAGCACGGCGGTGGCCATGAAGTAATCATCCCACGAGGGGCGCTCGGTGAATTGCTGGGTGGCTTGGACGATCAGGTCGACCGCGGAGCACGTTTCGCTCATAGGCCCCATCGGTAGTCCGCGTTTTGAAAATTGCCACCCTGAATCCGCAGCTCCATCAACCCGGCATGCCTACCCTGCAAGACCTCGTTGCCTATTGCGACAACCGCACCCGTCGCTCCGCCTACAAGGACGCCCC
>CAMBUJ010000209.1 GCA_945871005.1 Opitutus sp. GAS368
TTACTCGTTATCTGAATCGTTATCACCCGGGTTTATCCGGGGTCCGCCGGTGGCGACCGCCACCGAGCGCCGCCTTTCTGCCCACCGCCGGGCGAAAGGGAAAGCCTCTTCGCCCTCTGCTTCGTCTGTACCAGCGTTGGCCATCCCCCGGCCGACGCCCTCAAGGGCCGAGCCCTTTGCCGCGTAAGAACGCCGAGAAACACGGTTTTTTTCTTTGCGCTCTCTGCGTTCTTTCGCGGCAAAACTGACTTAGTTAGGACCGCGGCGCAGATTAAATCGCGGCGTAAATCCCTGCGGGCGTTTTATCGCCCACCTCGCTGGCGTGTTTTTCGCCGCCCTCTAGTTCGGCAGCGCTGACAGCTTGATGCTGCTCTTGATCGCGTCGGGCGAGCGATTCTGGTTATTCCGCTCCGTGTAAATGATCCCGTAAATGCGCGCGATGTAGTTCTGGGTGGTCACCATCTCGTCATCCATGCGCCCGTTGTGATCGCCCTTGGTCCAGAACCCGCCGCTGCGCCGCTCCAAAATCCGGTGCACAATGTGGTCACCCGTGCGCGAGTGCTTGAACACCACAATGTCGCCGACCTCCAACTCGCCGAAGGGCGCCGGCTCGGTCAGCAGCAGGCAATTGCCGTCAAAGAGTGGGCGCATGCTCCCGGTCGGCTTGACCGAGTAGACCAGGGTGCCGGGGACGGCGCGCTTGAGCTGGGCGGCCGCCAGAGCCGCTTGGCGTGAGGAAATCGTCGAGCCGGGCGAAACCCGCGAGGTGACCCGGGTTTCCTTCACTTGGGCGGAACTGGCCACCGGCTCGGCCACGACTTGCGCCCGCAGGGCGTTCGTCACGGCGAACGAGCACAGAAAAAAAATGAAAAACCGCAGGCTCACAGGGGGTATATCGACACAATTCCCGAATTCTGAGCCCCCGCCGACACTAAACCCCTAGGGTTCATTCCCGACCCTTAACCTAGGGTGAAACCCCAGGCGCAATCACCCTAAGCCCATCACCCCATATCAACATTATAAACAGCGGTTTAAGCGCCCATTCGCTGTTTTCCGCCGTCACCGCGCAAGGGAGCGCCAAGCTCCAGTTCGGCTCCGGGCCTGCACCCGCGTGCCCGCCTCCGGAACGTAGCGGGAGCGCGGAGCGCTTTCGATCCGAGATCGGCAAACCTAACCGCCTCCAGCCGCCTCATCGCCTCAAAAAAACCCCACCAGAGCCGAGCGCAAAAACTGCCGCCCCACCCATCTGGCAAACGGCGTGCTTGCGCCTCTCGCCCGCTCCTCTGTTTGATTCCTCGCAGTCTCTTCATGTCTTCCGCCCGGTCGCCTCAATTTCCCACGCTTCACCCCGCGCAACTCCGCCCGTTGCGCACCCGCCTGCGTGCCTCCATCCGCGACGCCGGACTGACCGACTTGGGCCAAACCCCCGGCAGCCCCGGCTTGCCCTTCTGGGAACTCGAGCCGACCCCGCTGGTCATCGCCGCCCCGGAATGGTCGCTACTCGAAGCGGCCCTGCGCCAGCGCGCCCACTACATCAACGCCTTTTTGGTCGACACCTATGGCGGTCAGCAAGCGCTCCACCAGGGGATTATCCCGCCTGACCTGATTCTGGCCAACCCCTACTACCGGCGCCCCTGCCTCGGCCTCGAGCCCACCCGCCACAGCCCCGCCACCCTGCTGCGCTTCGACTTGGTTAAAACCGCCGAGGGCTGGCTGTTCGACGACGTCCACACCAACACCCCCATCGGCCTGAGCTATGCGGTCCAGAACCGCCGCTTCATGACCCAGGAGGCCACCGAGCTTTACCGCGCGTTACCCGACTACCACAGCGTGATTAACTTCCCGCTCCAACTGCTCGACCACCTGCGCGCCCTCGCCCCCGAAACCGTCAGCGCCCCATCCATCGTGGTGCTCACCGCCGGCCCCCACGACCCGTTCTACTCCGAGCACAGTTTCCTCGCCCGCAAAATGGGCCTGCCGCTGGCCCGCGGCGACGACCTGCTCGTCCTCGATAACCGGGTCTATTTTAAAACCATCGCCGGGCTCGAGCGCGTCGACGTGATTTACCGCCGGCTCCACGACGCCCACATCGACCCCGTGGTGTTTTCCACCGACCGGGAAAACGCCGGCATCCCCGGCCTGCTCCAGTGCATCCGTTCCGGCCGGGTGGTGATCGCCAACTCCATCGGCACCGGGGTGGCCGAAAGCCGCGCGCTCAACGCCTACGCCGCCCGCCTGCTGCGCTTCTACCTGGGCGAAAAACCCCTGCTCGGCTCGGTGCCCACCTTCACCTGCGGCGACACCGACCACCTCGACTACATCCTCGAGCACCGCGACGAGCTGCGCATCCTGCCCACCCACGACGCGCGCCACGGCGACTGGCTTTCGGCCAGCCCCCTGCCCGCCACGCCGCCCACCGCCCTGCTCGGCCCCGCCGGCCTGTCCCCGCTGGTGCGCGCCAACCTCCACTCCTTCGTGGCCCGCCCGCGCCTGCAGCTCCTGCCGGTCAGCCCCGGCCCGGGCAGCGCTCCCCCCGCCCGCCTGAGCGCCTTCGTGCTCTGCCAGGGCAAACGCTTCTCGGTTTTCCCCGGCGGATTGGTCCAGATCGGCGCCGCCGACCCCAGCCCGGCCCGCATCGGCACCACCGCCGACACCGTCGTATTGATCGACACCCAGGCCAACTCCGGGGACATCGCCGATCACGAAGCTGCGGCGGGCGGCGTGCAGACCCACACCCTCGGCTCACGCGCCGCCGAAAACCTTTTCTGGCTGGGCCGCTACCTCGAGCGCGCCGAGGCCACCGCGCGCATGTTGTCCATCTTGGAGGACGTGGCGCTGGAGGAAATTTCCGCCCGCGACCGCCGCCGCTGGCTGCCGATTTGGCGCGGCCTGCTTGAGGCCACCGGCCACACCGACCACAAGATCAGCGCCCGGGCCAACCCCCAGGCCTCGCTCTCCACCGACCTGATGTGGCGCATGTCCCTGGACACGGCCAACTCCAGTTCCATTTACTCCTCGGTGGGCTGGGCGGTGGAAAACGCCCGCCAACTGCGCGACTACGTTAGCCCCGAGGTTTGGAGCACACTGGGGCGGTTGCACCTGAGGCTCGGAGATTTGCGCAAACTCCACCCCGCCGCCGGCCGCCGCCCGAGTGCGCACGCCGGGCGCGACCCCTCGTTGCCCACCCAGGCCGTGCAGGCCGTGCTCACCGAGGTCAACGCGATCATCGGCCTGGCCGAGCGCACCATGATCCAGGACGCCGGCTGGCATTTCCTGCGAGTGGGCATGCACCTGGAGCGCGCCACGATGACCTGCAGCGCCCTGCGCCACGTGCTCGGCGCGCTCGACACGGGCACCAAAGACGCGGCCGCTCCCGCTGGTGCGGCAGGTGCGGCCGCCGTGCGCACGCCCTACCGCGACAACCCCGAGCTGTCCGCGCTGCTGCGCATGCTTGGGTCGCAGGACGCCTACCGCCGGCTCTACCAAACCCGCAGCCAGCCGCGCCGGGTGGCCGAACTGTTTTTGCAACAAACCGACGCGCCTCGCAGCATTTTTCACAACCTCCACCAGATCAAAACCAGCCTGCGCGCGATCCGATTGGACCTGCGCGAGTCCGGCGACGACCCGATGGTGGCGGCGGTGGCCGAGACCCTGCAGTTTATCGCCTCGATGCGCCTGGGACGGCATTTCAACGAGGACGCGGCGGCGGGAACACCGGCGGGGGCCAAGCTGAGCGACCTGCTCGCGACGCTGCTGGAGCGGCTTTACGGACTGCACCCGGTGTTGAGCGACCACTATTTTAGTCACCAGGCCCGGATCGCCCCGATCGCCCCGCCGCAAGCCGAGTTAAAACTCTAGCGGGTGGGCGATCCGGTGTAGGCCCGACGAACAATCAAAGATGACATGGGGTGGTCGGGAGGGCGAAGAGCGCACAACCTGACCACACCATGTCATCTTCGGCATTAACCCCGTTGGGCTTAGCCCGCGTTACGGCGTCGGGGTCTTTGCGGGATCATATTCCAAATTCCGGCTGCCGGGCTTGGGATTTAACCACCAGTGCAAACTCACAAAGCTATCACAAAGAGGGCTCGTGTCGGCTAGTACCTCGACGATCACCCGAGCATAACAGCCGTTGCCTAACTTGAGGTAATATTGCTTATATGCCTGCATCTGACCTACACGAAATTTACCTGGATTATAATCTTTAGGCTCTTGGCCGGTTACCCCCAGGACGAGATTTTCAACATAGCTATCTTCCGGAGCTAAATACATCAATTTACTGGTGCTTTCTATAAAACCGCCTCCAGCGGCAATAAATTGGGCCGTCCACGGATAATGCTCCAGTCGCTGCTGGCCTTTCTCCGCCTTGGGATGCTTAAGGGTAATGACCAAATCGCCCCCGCTCGAAACTCGCTTCCCCGTCATTAAATTAATTCGAACCGGGGTTCCATCCGACTGAATTCTGAAGTCCAATGATCCAAAGTGCAGCATCGGTTCCGCCCCCTGCAATTTGTGCATAACAAAAACCACTGGTTTATTGGCATCTGGGTGGTATTGCTTAGCCGGCTCCTCCAAATCGCTAAACTGAAACGGTCCATGGTCGCCGCCATATTTGTATCCTCCTTTCGCCAGACCGATACCAAGCGTGCGGCCCTTCATTCCCTTGATCGAAAAAAGACCTGACGCATCTGTTTTTGTCTCCCCCTGATCCACGCCGGACGACAGGCCGGTGTTGTAGATAACCGAAGCATATACCTCAACATCTGCTAATGGCTCCCCATGCTGATCGACCACCTTTCCGTACAACTCAATGGGCTTGTGGTTCAATTTACCCAGCAAACTAGCCATCGCCACTCGCTTATTAGGTCGTTCCGCAGCCACCGAAGTCGTAGCCGCCGGAGAATCACTAGTCGGAGCTGCTGTGGGAGTATTAATTAGTGTAGCGGACTTTGCTTCAGGCAACGGCAGCACCGCTATTACCCGCTGCTGGTATTGCCACCAGAAGGTCACCAGAAATGTCAGGAGCAGAACGACTCCGAAAACGACTATGTTTCTTTTTTTCATGGGTTTGTTTTGGGCAATAAATCAAAGACCGTATCACTGAGTAGTTTATTCCAATATCCGGCCTGACGCATATTCGTTGATCGAAACTGAGCGCTATGCCACTTGTGCGCGCTATAATCTAACCCGTTAGGCTGATCCGTGCTTTTGTGCAGCTTCACGCTTTGATCATCTTTAGGCCAAATCTGCGTTAAATCCACGCTCGAAAAACCTGGAAGATCCATTATGGTTGACCCTACCGCTCGACAACGCGCTTCAGCGGCAAAGGCCATGATTTCATAGCGCTGAATTACGTCATTATAGGTCAATCCCGTTGGGACAGCCCGCAGAGAAAGAACACGGCCTGCACGCTCTATGGCATATTGGTACTTAACAAACTCGTCCTCTATCACCGCGCACTCATTTGCCTTACTTCCCGTGTAAGCATAATCCCAAGGCTGATCCGGCTTATCGATTCCATCGGGC
>CAMBUJ010000210.1 GCA_945871005.1 Opitutus sp. GAS368
ACGGTCGGACTTTTGCCTCCACCTTCTTTCGTGCTGAGTGCCTCGCGGCACCCGCCTTGGTCTTGGCTACGGTTGTTGTCACTTTTCCCGAACATTTTGTTTCATATGTTTAGTTCACGCCCATGCCGGGCACACGAGCGCCGAGCTCCTGCTCGGCTCTGATCCGTTGGGCGTCACCCTTTCAGGCCGAGCTGGAGCTCGGCGTTCCTTCGCTCTAGCGGTTTTTCCCAAAAAGCAGCCGGAGCGAATTCAAGCAAACCACCACTGTGCTGCCTTCGTGAGCGGCGACACCCACCGCCAGCGGCACCAGCCCGAGGGTCGAGGCGATCGCCATGATCACCACCACACCCAGCGAAATCGCCAGGTTCTGCTTAATGATCCGCGTGGCCCGCTTGCTGAGCTTTAGCGCGGCCAAAAAGTTCTCGATGCGGTCGTGCATCAAGATGACCTCCGCCTGCTCCAGCGCCGCATCGCTGCCGCGCGCGCCCATCGCCACACTCACATCGGCGGCGGCTAAAGAAGGCGCGTCGTTTACGCCGTCGCCCACCATCGCCACCTTGCGACCGCCCGTGCGCAACGACTGGATAGCCTCCACCTTTTGCTCGGGGGTGAGTCCGGCGCGCACCTCGTCGAGGCCGATTTCGCGGGCCACCGATTCGGCCGCCTGCCGCCGGTCGCCGGTCAGCATCACGGTGTGAATGCCGGCCGCTTTGAGCTGGGCCAACACCGCCTTCGACTCGGCGCGGATCTGATCGCGCAAGAGCACGCGGCCGATCACGTCCTTGCCCACCACCCACACCTCAGCCAGGTCGGCGGGGGCGGCGGGCAGGTTTTTCAACCATGCGGCCAGCGGGCCTTGTTCCAACAACTCGCGCCGCCCGAGCAACACCTGGGCGCCATTGAGGCTGCCGCGCACACCTTGGCCGGTGATCGACTTGAACTCCTCCAACCCCAGCTCACGCACGCCTCGCACCTTGGCATCGCGCACAATCGCGCGGGCCAGCGGGTGCTGGGAGTTAGCCTCCAGCGCATAGGCCAGCTCCATGATTTCGGTTTCACGGCCCGCAGGAAAACTCTCGTAGCCGACCACGGCCAGTTCACCGGTGGTCAGGGTGCCGGTTTTGTCCATCGCCACCACGTTGATCGTCGCCAGTTTTTCAATCGCCGCGCCGCCGCGAAACAGCACGCCGTGCCGCGCGCCCCAGGCAATCGCCGCGAGGATCGCCGAGGGAATCGACAACACCAGGGCGCACGGGCTCATCACCACCAGCAGGGTCATCGAGCGGTAAAAGGCCGAGCGCGTCCCCTCCACGTTGGTAAAGGGCGGCAGGTCGAAGCCCAGCCACCAGACCAAAAACATCGCCGCGCACACCCCCAGCACGCCGATGGTGTAGCCGCCGCCAAACTTGTCGGTGAACCGCTCGCTGGGCGCGCGCAGCTTCTGCGCGGTCTGAATCAGGCGGATGATCTTCTGCAGCGTACTTTCGGCGGGCAGACGGACCACCGTGTATTCAACCGCCCCCCACATATTAAGAGTGCCGCTGAACACCGGATCGCCCACGCCTTTTTCAACTGGCACGGCCTCGCCGGTGAGCGCTGACTCATCGCTGGCGCTCTTGCCTTTTAAGACATTACCGTCGGCCGGGAACGCCTCGCCCGGACGCACCAGCAAGCGATCGCCAATGCCGACTTCCTCGATCGGCACCTCGCGCTCGGCGCCGCCGGGCAGGAGCAGCGTGGCCCGCTTGGGGGCCGACTTGAGCAACGCACTGACTTCGCGGTGGGTGCGGTCGAGCGCGAAGGCCTCCATCGCCCCCGAGGCGGAAAACAAAAACAGCAGCAGCACCGCCTCGCCCCAGGCACCGATGCAGACCGCACCGAGCGCCACCGCCAGCATGAGAAAGTGGATGTCCACCTTGGCCTTTTTGATGTTGGCCCACGAGTCGATCACCGCGTCCCAGCCGCCCGCGATCAGGGCGACCGCATAAAGAGCGGTCGGCAGCCAGGTCGGCCCGATTTCGAGCGCCTTGGTGGCAAACCCGGCGATACCGGCCACGCCGCAAATCGAGGCGAAAACGGTCAGTTCCTTCCACTCGGACTCCTCGGCGTGCGCGTCCACTGGAGGGGCATACTCGGGCCAGTTAAACTCACGCCACTTCCAGAACTTCGGGGCGGTTGCGCAACTCACGCCCGCGAACTCGGTCAGGGCCCCGTCGCGCTTCACCGTGAAACCCGCGGGCGCCTTGGCCTGCTGGTCGAGATGCGTGTCGATGGCGGCGAGGGTTTCCGCGAGCCGTTTCTCCAAATTCTTGAGGTCCACGTTGCCCAGAGTGGCCAAGGACACCTTGCGAGAGGTCGGGTCGAGCCGCACGGCTTCGACGCCCGGTTCATGCTTAAGAAACTCCGCCAAGGTTTCGGTCCACGAGGAATGCATACGCGTCTTCTAACAGCGACTTCACCCGCGCAAGGCAACGCGAGAGACACTGAGACTGTGTCACAACGTGACCGCGGGGAGGCGCTTGGGAAAGCGCAGTCAGGACGGCTAGAGCGGAAGCGGAACGGAACCAAACCCGACGAGCCTCCCTGAGCAGCTCACGCTCAGAGCCACACCGAACGACCCACCGTCAAAACCCAAAGCTCAACCCGGACGGCGCCCCCCCCACAAAATCCCGATTGGCCGTTCGACATTCGTCCGCGCCCATTCGATGGTTCGCCCCGTCATGCCTGATCTCGCTTCCGCCGACCTTCAGTCCGTCCTGGCCGCCACCCCTTTGTTTGAAAACAAATCGTGGCAACTCTCCCCCGATGCCTGGGCGCTCTCGCCCGCTCAAGCCGCCGAACTCGCCCAGATCGGCACCGCCTGTCTCGAATATCACCAGGCGCTCGAAGCCCTTTACCTGCGCTCGGCCGCCGGCAAAAACCTCCTGCGCAACCGCCCGCTGCTCGCCCCCTGGGTGGCCGACTACCTCGACCGCGGCAAACCCGCCGAACTCATCGCCCACGCCCGCGATCCGCGCAACCGCGGCGCCCTGCCCTGCGTGCTCCGCCCCGACCTGCTCCTCACCGACGAGGGTTTTGTGCTCACCGAGCTGGATTCGGTGCCCGGTGGGATTGGCCTCACGGCGTTTCTTAACCGCCTGTACGCCGGAGAAATCCCCGGAGCCAACCTGCCCCCAACCCACGACGTGCTCGGCGCCGGCGACGCCATGATCAGCGGCTTCTACGCCGCGGTGGCCGCCGCCCGCCCCGACCTGAGCAACCCCCTGATCGCCCTGATCGTCTCCGAGGAGGCGTCCACTTACCGACCGGAAATGAGCTGGCTCGCCGACCAGCTCGAACTGCAGGGCAAGCGGGTGTTTTTCCTCACCCCGGAGGAAGTTTTTCTTAACGGGACCACCCTCTGTTTCGACCTGGAGGGCAACGTAGAGAAAATCGACATCATCTACCGCTTTTTTGAGCTCTTTGACCTGGCCAACATCCCCAGTGCGCCCGCGATTTTTTCCGCATGGGCCGCCGGCGAGGTCGCGGTGGTGCCGCCGATGCGCCCCTTCCAGGAGGAGAAACTCGGGCTGGCGCTGTTCCATCATCATCGCCTGCAGGATTACTGGGCCGAGGCGCTGAGCGCCGGTTCGCTAAAAATCCTGAGCCGGCTCATCCCGCCGTCGTGGATTATCGACTCGGCCCCGCTGCCCCCGGGCGCGGTGCTCGATGGGCCCAAAGTCGGCGGGCGGGCCCTGACCGATTGGCGCCAACTGGCGGCGGCATCGCAAAAGGAACGCGAGCTGATCCTCAAAATCTCCGGCTACCACAAGACGGCCTGGGGAGCGCGCAGCGTGGTGCTGGGCAGCGACTGCTCGCGTGAAGAATGGCAGGCCGGCATCGATGTGGCTCTGGCCGATTCGCCCCGCAACCCGCACATCCTGCAACTCTACAAAAAGCCCTGCCGGGTAAAACACCGGGTGTACGACCGCGAACAGCAGTTGCGCGTGGTCGAAGGACGGCTGCGACTGTGCCCCTATTATTTCGTGAAGGGCGGAAAAGCGGTGCTCTCCGGGGCGCTCGCCACCTTCTGTCCGCCAGACAAAAAGATCATCCACGGCATGCAAGACGCCGCCCTGTTGCCCTGCCGGGTTGTTAAAGCCGAGTCGCTGTCAACAGTGAGCGTGGCCGAAGCGGCGCCGCTTGCGTGAAAACGCCTCGGGCGAGGCCTACTGCGGTTGGCAAAACCCACCTACCGCGCTGTCCCCGCGCACGGGGCGTAATTGAAAACTGGAGCCGATGGTCGGGATTGAACCGACGACCTGCGGTTTACGATACCGCTGCTCTACCACTGAGCTACATCGGCCTGACTGCTTTACCTCAATACCTGAGCCCATCCCACTGCTTTGACTTCGCTGGGGGCCCCTGATTACGCGCTGGTTGGCAACGCCACCATTAACCCCTTTAAAGACAAGATATAGGAAAGAACCAAGCCCCCGGACTGGAAACCAGTTAGGAGGAGGGAGGCGGACAATACGGAGGCTTTTTATTGGGCGGCAAGACAAAGTTCGATCCTGCGGCGAGATTGGCCGAGGACGGCCAACTCTACAGTCGAAGAAATCCGACTTTCTAAGTGTAGCGTTGGCCATCCCTGGCCAAGGGTTGGGGAGATTTCAGGAGCTCCATTAAACCCTCTGGCGTTTTGCCCACGAAACACACGAAACGACACGAAAGAACCCGAGCCATCGAAGCGTTTTACCTAAAAACCTGGTTTCACCGGGGAAAAACACCCCGCGCTCACGCCCGGAGCCACGGCGCCCCCTGTGGCCTTGAGCGTGAGCTGCTCAAGGTTACTCCGCGCCCCTCGCGCCCTTAGCCCCGCCCCCCCGCCCGCGACTAAATTAAGGCCACGGCTGTTCCGTGCTTTGTTTTCTCGGGCAACTCGGTTGAAACTCACAAACATGTCCGCCCTCACGCTTCCGCCGCTGCCCGATCACCCCGCCGGCCCCCGCCCCGGTCGTTACCGCCACTACAAGGGCAACCCCTACCTCGTGCTCGGCGTCGCGCGCAACTCCGAGACCCAAGAGGAAGTGGTGGTGTATCGCATGCTCTACGGCGACTTCAGCCTTTGGGTGCGCCCCCGCTCGATGTTCATGGAGACAGTCGAAATCGACGGTCAAATCCAACCCCGCTTCGCCTACGTCGGCCCGGCCTAACTGGCGTTTAGCCCCGTTTCCGCCGCTCCCCAACCGCCCCTCCACCCAACCTGATCCCGCGCATGTCCGGCCTCCCTCGCCTCCTTCCCCTCTCCCTCGCCGCGTTACTCGCCGTTGCCCTACTCGGGTTGGCCGGCTGTTCGTCCACGAAGAAGCCCGCCAAACCGAAGCCCCCGCGCCCGCCCGCCAAGGTGGCCCCGGCCAAACCCGCCCCGGCCCGCGCCCCGGCTAAACCCACCCCGACACCCGCGCCCGCGCCGGCCCCCACTCCCGCGCCCGCCAAACCCGTAGTCGAGTTCCCCGTCATGCTCGGGGTCGACGTGCTTGAGG
>CAMBUJ010000211.1 GCA_945871005.1 Opitutus sp. GAS368
CCATCGCCGCCCAAGGCCGCCAGCTCCACCGCTACCTGCGCGACTCCGTGCTGCCGTTCTCGGTTCAATACCAGCGCCTGTTTAAAGAACACGGCCTGACCGCCGACGATATCCGCAGCGTCGCCGACCTGCAGAAAATCCCCTTCACCTCCAAGGAGGACCTGCTGCCCACCGCCGAAAACCCTCGGCGCACGCTCGACTTCGTGCTCAAGCCCGACCCCAAGGTGCTCGCCCGCCGTCCCGCCACCATCCTGCGGGCCTTGCTCAAGGGCCGCGAACAAGTCCGCGGCGAGCTCGACCGGGAATGGCGCCCGATTTTTATGACCAGCACCACCGGTCGTTCCACCGAGCCGGTGCCGTTTTTATACACCCAGCACGACATCGCCAAAATGGGCCTGGGCAGCGGCCGGATCGTCCAGCTCGGCGGAGTTCAGCCCGACGAGCGTATGATTAACATGTTCCCCTTCGCCCCCCACCTGGCGTTTTGGTACATGTATTACGCGGGCGTGGACCGGAACGTGTTTTCCCTGTCCACCGGCGGCGGCCGCGTGATGGGCACCGAGGGCAACATCCGCGCTGTCCTCAAGCTCAAGCCCCAGGTGCTCGTCGGCATGCCGACCTTCCTTTACCATGTCCTCCAGCAAGCCGTGGAGCAGCACATCCAGCTGCCGGGCATCCGCCTGCTCGTGCTCGGTGGCGATAAGGTTCCGGCCGGCACCCGCCGCAAGCTCGGCGACCTCTGCGCCCAGGTCGGCTCGCCCGGGGTCAAGGTCATGGCCACCTACGGCTTCACCGAGGCCAAATTCGCCTGGACCGAATGCCCGATCATCCCCGGTACTCCGCCCCCCGGCTACCACCTCTATGCCGACCAGGGCATCGTCGAAATCATCGACCCGGAGACGGGAAAAGTCATGCCCGACGGCCAGGGCGGCGAGATCGTCTGGACCCCGCTCGACCAGCGCGGAACCGTCGTCTTGCGTTACCGCACCGGCGACCGTTGCGAGCACGGCATCAGTTGGGAACCGTGCCCGTGTTGCGGACGCCGCATGCCTCGGCTGGTGGGCAACATTTCACGGGTTTCCGATGTCCACGCCCTGCGCTTTCAGAAAATCAAGGGTACCATTGTGGACTTCAACGAGCTCGAGCGCGCCCTCGACGACCTCCCCGGTCTCGGCGCCTGGCAGATCGAGCTGCGCAAGGCCCATGACGACTTCCTCGATCTCGACGAAATCAACGTCCACGTCACCGCCACCGCCGCCAGTGACGAAGAGCACCTCCACCACATCGTGCGCGAGCTCTTGCACGCGCATTTTGAAATCAGCCCGAACAAAATCATCACCCACACCGCCGAGGCGATGCGCACCCTGCAAAAGGTCGGCGTCGCCCTGAAAGAACAAAAGGTCGTGGACAACCGACCGAAAACGGAATCCAGCCCATGAAAAATCCCCTCTACATCGTTGCCGGAGCCCGTACCCCGTTCTGTAAGATGAGCACCGACCTGGCGTCCTGCGACGCCGTCGAACTTGGCCGCACCGTGGTCGCCGCAGTGTTGGCCAAAACCGGCCTCGACCCCGCCCTGATCGACGAGGTCATTTTTGGCTGTGTCGGCCAGCCGATCGATGCGGTGAACGTCTCCCGCGTCATCGCCCTGCGCGCCGGCATTCCCACCCAGGTGCCCGCCATGACCGTGCACCGCAATTGCGCTTCCGGTTTTGAAGCCGTCACCCAGGCGGCCGAAAAAGTCGCCGCCGGCCGCGGTGACATTTTTCTAGTCGGGGGCACCGAGAGCATGAGCCATTACCCGCTGCTTTATAACCCAGGGGCGGTCCGCAAGTACTCCGCCCTGGCCCGCGCCAAGTCCTTGCCGCAAAAACTCGCCGCGCTGCTGCGCTTCCGCCCCGCCGATTTCTCGCCCCAGATCAGTTTGATGCTCGGCCTGACCGATCCGGTTTGTGGCCTGAACATGGGACAAACCGCCGAACTGCTCGCGCGCGATTGGCGCCTCAGCCGCGACGAACAGGACCAGTTTGCCCTGCGCTCGCACCACCTCGCGGCGGCCGCCCGCGAACGCCACGCCGCCGAGATCACCCCGGTTTACCCGCGCAACTCCCGCGCCCCCACCCCCGCCGCCATCGCGCTCGATAACGGCGTGCGCGCCACCCAGACCATCGAGGCCCTGCAAAAGCTGCGCCCCTTCTTCGACCGCCTTGGCGGCACGGTCACCGCCGGCAACGCCTCCCAAGTCACCGACGGCGCCTGCGCCCTGCTGGTAATGAGCGAGGCCGGTCTCAAGCGCACCGGCCTCACGCCGCTGGGCCGGTTAATCGACTACGACTACGCCGGCTGCGAGCCCGCCCGCATGGGGTTGGGGCCGGTTTACGCCATCGCCCGCGCCGAAAAGCGCTGCGGCCTGACCCTCGCCGACGCCGACTTGATTGAAATCAACGAGGCCTTCGCCGCCCAGGTGCTCGCCTGCCAGGCCGCCGCCAAATCCGCCGACTACGCCCGCGCCCACCTCGGCCGTGACAAAGCCCTCGGCGAGATCCCCGACGGCAAGCTCAACGTCAACGGCGGCGGCATCGCCCTCGGCCACCCGGTCGGTTCGACTGGCGCGCGCCTCGTACTCACCGCGCTTTTGGAACTCCAGCGCCGCAAAGCCCGCCGTGCGCTCGTTTCCCTGTGCATCGGCGGCGGCCAAGGCGGCGCGCTCTGGCTGGAAGCCGCCTAAACCCAAAGTAGCGCAGGCTTCCAGCCTGCCTTCCCCCAACAAAATCCAACCACAGCCGAGCACCCTATTTGATCATTCAAACACCCCTGGCCGCTTCAAAACCGACGTAGCGCAGGATTTGAAGCTGCTTTTCAGAGCAGACTGGAAGTCTGCGCTACTTTTAAGGCCGCGAGACCAGCAGTGGTTACCCCCAACCCCCACCCCCGCCATGAATATCACCCGCCACCTCGATGCCGATAGCGTCTGCACGCTCACCTTCGACCGCGCCGGTTCCTCGGCCAACGTCTTTGACCGCGCCACGCTCGAAGAACTCGACGGCCACCTCGCCGCCTTGGAAAAAGTCCCCGTTCTGCGAGGGGTCATCCTCGCCAGCGCCAAGGATAAAATCTTCGTCGCCGGCGCCGATCTCCATGAATTCGTGCGCGACCCCGATCCCAAAATCCTCGGCGGCATCGTCGACCTCGGCCACCGGGTTTTTAACCGCCTGCATCACCTGCCCTCGCCCTCCGTGGCGGCCATCCACGGGATCTGCCTAGGCGGCGGCTGTGAACTGGCCCTGGCCTGCGACTGGCGCGTCGGCTCCGACGGCAAAGAAACCAAGATCGGCCTGCCCGAAACCCAGCTCGGCATTCTCCCGGCCTGGGGCGGTTCGGTCCGCCTGCCCGCCTTGATCGGCCTGCCCGCCGCCCTCGGCCTGATCCTCACCGGACGCCAACTCGCGGGCGTTCCCGCCAAAAAAATCGGTCTAATCGACGAACTCTCCCACCCCGAATACCTGCTCGCCGCCGCCCGAAAACTACTCGAACGCGGCAAACGCCCCGCCCCCGCCTTCCGCGCGGCCCATTTGCCCATCGCCCGCCAGCTCGTGGCCCGCAAAGCCCGCGCCGACGTCATGGCTAAAACCCGCGGCCACTACCCGGCTCCGCTCAAAGCGATCCAGGTGTGCACCGCCGCCCTCGGCCTGCCCGCCGACGCTGGCTTCGACCTGGAAAAAACCGCGTTTCTTGACCTCATCCGCACCCCGGCCTGCCGCAGCCTGCTGAGTATTTTCTTCCTGCAAGAACGGGCCAAAAAGCTCTCGCCTCCCGTGGCCGCCGAACCCCTGCCGGTGCGCCGGGTGGCGGTGGTCGGCGCCGGCGTGATGGGGGCCGGCATCGCCCAATGGGCCAGTGCCCGCGGCCTGCCGGTGATCCTCAAAGACGTCGCCCCCGACGCCCTCGCCCGCGGCCTGCGCACCATTGAAACCCTGTTTACCGAGGCAGCGAAAAAACGAGCCTTCACGCCAGCCGAAGCCGCCGCTGGGTTCAACCGCGTCACCCCCGTTTATGCCGCCGTGCCGCTCACCGGAGTGGATCTGGTGGTCGAGGCCGCGGTGGAAAAACTGGAGGCCAAGCAGGCGATTTTCCGAGATCTGGAAAAACACGCACGCCCCGACACCGTGCTCGCCACCAACACCTCGGCACTCTCCATCGACGCGATCGCCGCACCGCTCTCGCACCCCGAACGGGTGGTTGGTATCCACTTCTTTAACCCGGTAAACCGCATGCAACTCGTCGAGTTGGTCCGCGGCCCGCGCACCTCGGCGACCACCCTGGCCACCGCGCTGCAATTCACCAAGGCGATCGGTAAACTGCCGGTGATCGTCAACGACTCGCCCGGCTTTTTGGTTAACCGCATTCTGATGCCCTACCTGGTCGAGTCCGTGCGGCTGTTCCGCGAAGGCCACGCGCCGTCCCAGATCGACCGGCTGATGCTCGACTTCGGCATGCCGATGGGGCCGCTGCGCCTGGCCGACGAGGTCGGGCTCGATGTCGCCCAGCACGTCGCCCAGGACCTCGCCCGCCGCCTGCCCAACCCGATGCCCGCCGACGACACCCTGACGCAACTGATCGCCAAGGGGTGGCTGGGCAAAAAGTCCGGCTGCGGTTTTTATGTGCACGCCAAAGGGGCCAAATCGGTCGCCAACCCGGGTCTGAGCACCCTGTTTACGCCCCCGCCGGCCATCCGCGATTCCTCCGACGAGGAGTGCGTGGACCGCCTGGTGTTGATCATGATCAACGAAGCCGCCCGCTGTTTGGCCGAAGGCGTGGTGGCCGCGCCCGAAGACGTCGATTTCGGCATGATTCTGGGCACCGGCTGGGCGCCGTTTCGCGGCGGCCCGCTGCGCCATGCAGACACGCTGGGCACCGTCGCCATTGTGGCGCGGCTCGACCAGCTCGCCCGCGAAGTGGGCCCGCACTTCGCCCCCTGCGACCTCCTCCGCTCCCTCGCCAAGTCGGAGCGCGGTTTTTATCCGACATCAGCCCACCCTGTCTAACCCCCGCCGACTCGTTCTCATTCCTCTTAATCTTTATCCTTCTCCGCCTTTACCGACTCAGGCCAAACCCCTGACGAACGATTAAGATAAAGAGGAACGAGAAAGACGCCGCCCCTGAGCTACTCACTACCCGCTACTCGCTACTCACTACTTCCCAAAAACCATGAACCCCACCGACGACACCCCGAGCAACATCGACACCTCAAAGATGACGCAGGGCCAGCGCGAGGCCCTCGAAATGACCGAGTCCGCCCGCAGCGAATCCACCTACCGCAGCTACGTGGGCGACTTGTTTATGGGCCGCT
>CAMBUJ010000212.1 GCA_945871005.1 Opitutus sp. GAS368
ATCGACTTGGCGAGGTGTCAGGCCGAGGAAAATGGGCGGGCGGTACAAAATGTACCGCTCAAGCGCCTGGGGCTGCCGCAGGAAGTGGCCGGATTGGTGGCGTTTTTGGCGTCGGATCACGGGGCGTTTATCACCGGGAGCAATCACCGGGTGGACGGCGGGCGGGTGCAGGCGGCGGGTTGAGGCGGGGTGGGCGGTGATTGCGTAGCGCAGGCTTTCAGCAGGCAGTAACACTCAACGTGTCGGATTGTAGGTAGTGCGGTGCTTTAGCCCGCAGGGTTGAACCAGGAGGGGATTGCGATCCACCGCTGCGGGCTGAAGCACCGCGCTACTTTTTGGCCCCCGGCAAATTCTGCCACCCACGGGTCAAAGTTAGGGTGTTTACCCCAACTTAAGTTTTTTTATGATCTAAATTCCGTTGAAGGATAATGGGTTGTGAATTAATTGAGATTTTGGCTTAAGCTTTGCTTTATGGGGTTTCTCTATGGTTACCCTCGCCAAACACGCTCGCCTTCGCGCCACCCCCAAGTCCAAGGCCGTCCCTGAGTTTGTCCGCCATTATCACGACACTCTGGAGACCGCCTGGAAAAATCACGATTGGTCGGACGTGGCCGAACTGGCCGTCGCCCTGCGCCGTTGCTGGCAGGACCGCCGGCAGCTTTTCCTCTGCGGCAATGGCGGGAGCGCCGCCAACGCCGTCCACCTGGCCAACGACTTCCTCTACGGGGTGGCCAAGGCCGACGGGTGCGGCCTGCGCGTCACTGCCCTGACCGCCAATTCCGCGGTGATGACCTGCCTAGGCAACGATATCGGTTATGCGGACATCTTTTCCCAGCAGCTCTCGGTGTTGGCCGAACCCGGCGACTTGCTTCTGGCGTTTTCCGGCAGCGGCAATTCGCCGAATATCGTCAAGGCCCTGGAGCGCGCCCGCGAGCTGCACATGACCAGCTACGCGATCCTCGGCTACTCTGGCGGCAAGTGCCTCACGCTCGCCGACCACCCGATCCATTTCCCGGTCGATGACATGCAGGTGTCCGAAGACCTCCAGGTGATGATCGGCCACATGCTCATGCAGGAGCTCTCGCAGCATCCGCGTGGTTGGACCGCCGATGCCGCCAGCTCCCGTCCCGCCGCCGCCCGCAGCTCACGTTAACTGTAGCCGTTTTTCCCATGTCCGAACGCATCGCGATTATCGGCAGTAATTCTTTCTCGGGGGCCAGCTTCGCCCGCCACTGCCTGGCCGAGGGCCTGGAGGTGCTCGGTCTGAGCCGCTCGCACGAGCCTTCGGCGAGTTTTTTGCCCTACCGCTGGTTACCCACTGATGCGCAGGCACGCTGGCGCTTCGTGCAGGCCGATCTTAACCAGGATCCCGAGCGCCTGATGGCCGCACTTGACGCCTTCGCCCCGTCGATGGTGGTTAATTTTGCCGCCCAAGGCATGGTCGCCCAGAGCTGGCTCAACCCCGAACACTGGTACCAGACCAACGTCATGGCCAATCTCCGCCTGCACGAGGCCCTGCGCCGCCGCAGCTGGCTGAAAAAATACGTGCACGTCGGCACTCCCGAGGTTTACGGCACGACCTCTGGGGTCATCACCGAAAACGCGCCTTTTAACCCGAGCACGCCTTACGCCGCCTCGCGTGCCGCCTGCGACCTGCACCTGCGCACCTTTTTCGCCAACTACGGTTTCCCCGTGGTCTGGACTCGTGCCGCCAACGTCTACGGCCCCGGCCAGCAGCTCTACCGCATCATCCCGCGCACCCTGCTTTCGATCAAACTCGGCCAGCGCCTCCCGCTCCATGGCGGCGGCCACTCGGTGCGCTCCTTTATCCACATCGACGACGTGGCCCGCGCCACCCTCGCCATCGCCCGCAGCGCGACCGCCGGCGAATGCTACCACCTTTCCACCGATCGCTTCATCAGTATCCGCGATTTGGTTAAAACCCTCTGCGACCTTCTCGGCGCCGATTTCGACCGCGTGGTCGATATCGTCGACGACCGTCCAGGCAAAGACGCCGCCTACACCCTCGACAGCACCAAAGCCCGCCAAACCCTCGGCTGGGCTCCGACCGTGGGTCTCGAAGACGGCTTGCGTGAGACGGTCGCCTGGGTGACCGCCCACTTTGAAACGCTGCGCACGCAGCCGCTCGACTACATCCACAAGCCCTGAGGCTTTTTTGACCGCTCGCCTCCTGTAACCCCCGACGCGCTTCCAGCCGCTCCCCGCCATGGCCAACGAAAAAATTATCCCCTTCGCGCAAGCCGCGACCCTCTGCGCCGATCTTCGCGCCGCGGGCAAAACCGTCGTCCACTGCCATGGCACCTTCGACATGATTCATCCCGGGCACATCGTGCACTTCGAGGAGGCCCGCGCACTGGGCGACGTGCTGGTGGTGACGATCACCGGCGAGGAGCATGTTAACAAGGGGCCCGGCCGGCCCTATTTTAACGACCAGCTGCGCTCCCGCTGGATCGCCGCGCTCTCGCCGGTGGACTACGTGGTGGTTGTCCCGTACCCCGCCGCCGTCGAGGCGATCCAATGCGTGGCCGCCCACTATTATTGCAAGGGCCGCGAATACGCCAACGCCGCCAACGACGTCACCGGTAACATCGCCGACGATCTCGCGGCAGTGGCGCGCATGGGCGGCGAGGTGCGCTACGTCGGCTCCATCGTGTTCAGCTCCACCCGGCTGCTCAACTCCCACTTCGAACCGTATCCGCCCAACGTAAAAGCGTTCTGCCGCACGGTCGCTGCCGAGTGCAGTGCGGACCGCTTTCGCCAGATTGTGGACAGTTTTTCCAAGATGCGGGTGCTGATTATCGGAGATCTGATTTTCGACCGTTACACCACCGTCGAGGTGCAGGGCCTGACCTCGAAAAACCGCATTCTCTCCGGCCGTCACATGGCCGACGACATGCAGGCCGGCGGCGCCCTCGCGGTGTACCGGCACATGCGTGAGTTCACGCCCCACGTGAAGCTGATCAGCCTGGCCGGCACCGAGCCCTGGCTCGACAGCACGCTGGCCGAGTTCATCGAGCCCGAAGGCGACGCCATCATTCGCAGCCCCGAGTTCACCACCATCGTGAAGCAGCGCTTCGTCGAACCGCGCGTCGAGGGCAAGGAGCTGACCAAGCTTTTTTCGGTTAACTACATCGACAAGGACAAACCCAGTCCAGAGCTCCAGCAGTCGGTCATCCGCCGCATTGACGAGTACATCGAAAACTACGACCTGGTGCTGGTGATGGATTTCGGCCACGGGCTGATGGAAGACGTGGTCCGCGAGCATGTGCAGGACAAGGCCCGCTTCCTCGCGGTGAACTGTCAGACGAACAGCAATAATCACGGTTACAACATCATCAACCGCCGCTACCGCCGCGCTAACATCTTCACCCTCGATCAAGCCGAGTTGCAGCTCGCCGTCGGTGCGCGCGATCTCGATTACGGTCAGGAGCTCACCAAGCTCGCCCGCCAACTCGGCAGCAGTTACGCATGGCTCACCCGCGGTTCGCACGAAACGCTCGGCCGCAACTGCGTTAAAGACATCTCTTCCTGCCCGCCCTTTGAGCGCCAAGTGGTGGACACGGTCGGTGCGGGGGACGCCTTCTGCGCGGTCGCCAGCCTGGCCGCCGCCAGCAAAGTGCCGCTCAACGTGGCGACCTTTATGGGCCAGCTCGCCGGCGCCCAGTCGGTGCGCATCGTCGGCAACGCCGAGCCGATCCGGAAGGCCCGTTTGTTAAAAGGTGGCATGTCGATGCTTGCTTTCTAATCAACCACTTACCAATTTTTCAACCTGTTACTCGCCCCTCGTTAACCCCGAACGCATGAACATCCTTCTTACTGGCGGCTGCGGCTATGTTGGCACCCCTCTCACGCTCAGTCTTCTCGAAGCCGGCCACACCGTCACCGTGGTCGACTTGCAATGGTTCGGCAACGACCTGCCGGCCCACCCGCGCCTCACGGTAATCAAAGAAGACATACGCAACGCCGACCGCGTTCCCATGGCCGGTATGGATGCAATCCTGCACCTGGCCAACGTCGCCAACGACCCCTGCGCCGACCTCGATTCCAAGCTCAACTGGGAGGTCAATGCCCTCGCCACCATGCTGCTGGTCGAGCGCGCCATCGCCCACAAAGTCCCCCAATTTATCCACGCCAGTTCGGGCAGCGTTTACGGTGTCAAAGATGAGCCCGAGGTCACCGAGGAGCTCTCGCTCGTGCCGATCTCCGACTACAACAAGACGAAGATGATCAGCGAGCGCGTGCTGCTCAGCTACGCCGACCGCATCTGCGTTAACATCGTGCGCCCCGCCACCGTCTGCGGTTACTCGCCGCGCATGCGCCTCGACCTCTCGGTTAACCTGTTGACGATGGCCGCGCTCACCAAGAGCAAGATCACCGTATTCGGCGGCGACCAGACCCGGCCTAACATTCACCTGCGCGACATGATTCGTGTCTATCACCACTTCCTCGCCGTGGGCAAAGCCCACCCTGGCATCTTCAACGCCGGCTTCGAAAATATCTCCATCCTGGACATCGCCGAACGCGTGCAAAAACACGTGCCCGCCGAGATCACCGTCACGCCGTCCAACGACCCGCGCTCCTATCGGTTGTCGTCCAAAAAACTCCTCGCCACCGGTTTCGCTCCGAAGTTCACCGTCGAGGACGGCATCACCGAGGTGATCGCCGCCTACCGCGACGGCCGCCTGCGCGACGAGGAACGCTGCTACAACATCAAGACCATGATGAAGCAGGCGATTAAGGCCTGAGTTACTCACTGTCGGTACTGCTTCGCACCCGCATCCGCGCCACGCCGCCCGCACTCCCCTCGACCGCTGCATGATTCCACACGTCCCCGCCGATCTCGGAGCCGCCCTACTCGAAAGCATGGTGCGTATCCGCAAGGTTGAGGAAGCCATCGCCGCCCACTATCCCGAGCAGAAGATGCGCTGCCCGGTGCACCTCTCGATCGGCCAAGAGGCCGCTTCGGCCGGCGTTTGCGCCGCGCTGCGTCCCGACGATCTGGCGATGAGCGGCCACCGCTCCCACGCGCATTACCTAGGCAAAGGCGGCAGCTTGAACGCGATGATCGCGGAGATTTATGGCAAAGAAACCGGCTGCTGCCACGGCCGCGGCGGTTCGATGCATCTGGTTGATTTGGCCGCCGGTTTTGTCGGCGCCGTGCCGATCGTCGGGAGCACCATTCCGATCGCGACCGGCCTGGCCTTCGCCGACCACCAGCTCAAACGCGACCGCGTCACCGTGGCGTTTTTGGGCGAGGCCGCGACCGAAGAGGGCGTGTTTCACGAAAGCGTGAACTTCGCCTCGCTGCACAAACTCCCCAT
>CAMBUJ010000213.1 GCA_945871005.1 Opitutus sp. GAS368
GCCTGAAGGTGATTTGCACCAACGACGTTCACTACGTCCGCCACGAACACGCCGCGCCTCACGACGCCATGTTGTGTATCCAAACCGGCGCCAAGATCGAGGAGGAGAGCCGCATGAAGTTCAGCGGCGACCAGTTTTATCTGAAAACCTCCGACGAGATGCTCAAGCTCTTCGGCGAGCGCCCCGACTCGCTGACCAACACCCGCCTGGTCGCCGATATGTGCGACCTGGCGATCCCGTTTCCCAAGGGCTCCGAGCGTTATCCGCGTTACCCGCTGCCGCCTGAGATCAAGTCCAACTACACGGCCGCCAGCTACGTTCACCAGCTCTGCGTCGAGGGTCTCAAAAAGCGCTACAACTTCGACTACGACACCGTCGCCGTGCACGAGATCGTCGCCCCGCGGCTGGCGAAACTCGTCGACCTGCCCCCCGGCCAAAAGCCCCAGCCGCCCGACTACTCCGGGCTTTCTCCCGAAGAGCTGCTCGTGCTGCGCACCGGTTACGAGTTATCCATCATCAACGTCACCGGCTTCGTGGACTACTTCCTCGTCGTCTGGGATTTTATCGCCTGGGCCAAGGTCCAAAACATTCCGGTCGGTCCGGGCCGCGGTTCGGGCGCCGGTTGCCTCGTCGCCTACCTGCTGGAAATCACCAACGTCGACCCGATCCGCTTCGGTCTGCTCTTCGAGCGTTTCCTCAACCCCGAGCGTGTTTCCCCGCCGGACTTTGACATCGATTTCTGCATGCGCCGGCGCGAAGAGGTCATCAACTACGTGCGCGACAAATACGGCCGCGACTGCGTGGCCAACATCATCACCTACGGCACGCTCGGCGCCAAGATGGTCATCCGCGACGTCGCGCGCGTGAACAACCTGCCCTACGCCGAGGCCGCCCGCCTCTCCACCATGATCCCCGACGAGATCGGAATCTCGCTGGAGGACGCCCTCACCAAGTCGGTCGATCTGCGCAACGAGGTCGAACGCAACCCGGTGGCCAAAAAGATTATGACCTCGGCCCGCGTGCTGGAGGGCATGGTGCGCAACACCGGCAAACACGCCGCCGGCATCATCATCACCGACCAGCCCCTCGACGACTTCGTCCCGCTCACGCTCCAGGAGGGCGACGTCACCGTGCAGTTCGACATGAACGCGGTCGGCAAGCTCGGCTTGCTGAAGATGGACTTCCTCGGTCTGAAGACGCTCACGGTCATCGCTGACGCCGTCGCCAACGTGCGCCGCACGGTCAACCCGACCTTCGACATCGAGACCATTTCCCTCGAAGACCCGAAAACCTACGAGCTGCTCAACGTGGGCAAGACCGTCGGCGTTTTCCAGCTGGAGTCCGGCGGCATGCAAAACGCCTCCCGCCAAGTCGGCATTTCCAACATCGACGACATCAACGCGATCTCGGCGCTCTACCGGCCCGGCCCGATGGCGTTCATCCCCGACTACGCTCGCGGCAAAAAGGATCCCTCCACGATCATCTACCCGCACGCGCTGCTCGAGCCGGTGCTCAAGGAAACCTACGGCATCATCGTTTACCAGGAGCAGGTGATGGAGTGCGCCCGGGTGATCGGCGGCTACACTCTCGGCGGCGCCGACATGCTTCGTCGCGCGATGGGTAAAAAGGACGTCGAGGGCATGGCCAAGGAGCGCGTCAAGTTCG
The DNA here is from genome assembly GCA_945871005.1 of Opitutus sp. GAS368. Taxonomy (GTDB): domain Bacteria; phylum Verrucomicrobiota; class Verrucomicrobiia; order Opitutales; family Opitutaceae; genus Rariglobus. Next base: position 1,666 of record CAMBUJ010000213.1, read on the forward strand.
TCGAAGGCGCCGGTCGCCTGCACAAGATCTCGGAGGCCAAGGCCAACGAAATTTTCGACCTGCTCAACAAGTTCGCCCAATACGGTTTCAATAAATCGCACTCCGCCGCCTACGCGATCGTCGCCTACCAGACCGCCTTCTTGAAGGCCAACTACCCAGTGCAGTTCATGGCTGCGGTGCTCACCGCGGAGCTGGGCAACTCCGAAAAAGTTTCCCACTTCGTGGCCGAAGCCGAGGCCATGGGACTGGTGGTGCTCGGCCCCGACGTGAACGAATCGCGCGACACCTTTGCACCCGTCGGCGACAAGATCCGCTTCGGCATGGCTGGCATCAAAGGCGTGGGGGAAGGGGCGGCGATCAAGGTCATCGAAGAGCGCGAAAAGAACGGGCCCTTCGCCGATTTCAACGACTTCATCACTCGGGTGGACGCCAAAGCGCTCAACAAGCGCGTGCTCGAGCACCTGGTGAAAACCGGCGCCTTCGATTTCAGCGGCGCCTCCCGCAAAAAGCTCTTTGACAACATCGACAACGCGCTGGCTACGGCCGCCTCCAACGCCCGCGACCGCGCCGCCGGCCAGAGCGGCTTTTTCGACATGCTTGCCGACGTGGCGCCGCCTTCGGCTGATCTCAAATCTCAAATTTCAAATTTGAAATCGGCGTCAGCCGCCGCGGAGCCCACGATCAACGACTTCACCGCCACCGAGCGCCTCCAGTTCGAGAAAGAACTGCTCGGCTTCTACGTGACCGGCCACCCGATGAACGCCTACATCGGCCTGGCGGACGCGCTCGACACCTATACGCCGGGCGAGTTGCTCAATCAGGGCGACCGCGTCGAGTTCCGGCTCTGCGGGCTCTCCAGCAACCTGGTCAAACGCCTGGCGAAAAAAGACAACCGGCCCTGGTACATGTTTACCCTGTCAACGCGCAGTGCCGCGATCCCGCTCAACATGTTTGCCGATGCCACGGCCAAGTTCGCGATCAATCTGGCCGAAAACGCGCAGGTGGCGATTTTGGGCAACATCATCGTCGGCCAAGAAGGCCCGCGGATTAACGTGAAGGAATGCCGCCCGCTGGAAGCCTACGTGATGTCCAACATCAAGCGGGTCACCTGGCTGCTGAACCCCCAGCATGCGCAGTTGCAGGAGTTCCTACGCACCCTACGCACGGCGCTCGACAAGGCGGCGGGCGAGACCAAGACGAGTCTCGGGTTTGTTTTCGAAGACAGGATCACGGCGTTTTCAGATGTGAGCGGGGCGCTCGGGTGGAAGCTGACCCCGGCCAAGTTCCAGGAGTTGCGGCAGCACCCGGCGGTGGTGGGTGTGCAGTTGGAAACCAAGCACCTGGAAATCGCCGACGATCGGAAGTGGGGCGGCAAAAAGAAATTCGCGAGCGACTGAGTTAGCCTGGCTGCTTGGCGGGGCGGAGTCCCGCGCCCTACCACCTTGAGCTCACGCTCAAGGTCACACCGATAACCCGAGACACGCGCCCCCCGTGGCCCCGGGCGTGAGCCCGGGGGGCCTCCCGGCCCACTCAGAACTTCAGACCCAATTCATCCACCCGCTTGCGTAGGGTGGCGCGGGTCATGCCGAGCTTTTCCGCAGCCTTGAGCAGGTTGCCTTCAGTCGCGCCCAACACTCGTACGATCATCTCGCGCTCCAAACGCTCCAGGATCGGCTCGGCGTGCTGGCTCAACTCCACATGGAGAAAATCCAACGCGCTCGCGACACTCAGCGCCGGTTCGCCGACACCCATGTTGGCCGCCACGACTTGTGGCGCGCTTGGAACGGCCGTGTCCGTGCTGACGCTGCGAATGACTTCAAAGGGTGCACTCGATCCGCCGCTGGCCGCGGCCACCACCGTCGCCGCAGCCCCAGCCGACTCGCGCACCTCGACCGGTAAATCCTTGAGCAAAATCGTGTCGCCCTGGGCGATCACCGCGCTGCGATAGACCACGTTTTCCAACTCGCGCACGTTGCCCGGCCAGCGGTAACGCGTCAGCACCGCCAGCGCCTCAGGCGCCACTTTGCTGGTGCGGGCCTTTTTCTGCTTCACCAAATTCTGCAGGCAAAAATCGACGATCTGCGGCACGTCGTCGACGCGTTCGCGCAGCGAGGGCATGCGGATGCGCACCACGTTGAGCCGGTAATAAAGGTCTTCGCGGAAAGTTTTCGCCTTCACCATTTCCTCTAAATCTTTGTTGGTCGCTGCGAGGATGCGCACATCGACTTTGATGGTCTCAGTGCCACCCACCCGCTGGATTTCGCCCTGCTGGAGCACGCGTAAAATCTTAGTCTGGGTCGCCAACGCCATGTCGCCGATCTCATCGAGGAAAATGGTGCCGCCGTCGCACAGTTCGAACTTGCCCAGGCGCTGGCCGGTCGCGCCGGTGAACGAGCCCTTTTCGTGGCCGAACAGTTCGCTCTCGATTAAGTTGTCGGGGATGGCCGCGCAGTTGACCGCGATGAACGGTTTGCCGGCGCGGTGCGAGTGTTTCCAAATCGAGCGCGCCACCAGTTCCTTGCCCGTGCCGCTCTCGCCGGTGATCATCACCGTCACGTCGCTGGCGGTGACCTGGCCGATGATTTTAAAGACGTCCTGCATCACCGGCGACGAACCTACGATGCCCTCCTTGTAGTCGTCGCTGTTGATGGTCGGCTTGTAATTCACCACCGCGCGCATGTCGGCGTGGGCCTTGAGCGCGGTCTCGGCGATCGTGAGCACCTTCGCCGGATCGAAGGGCTTCATCAGGTAGTCAAACGCCCCGTATTTCATCGCCTCGATCGCGGTCTGGGCCGTGCCGAAGGCGGTCATCAGGACCACCAACTGCTTGGGGTTAACTGCACGGATGTGCTGTAGCGCCTCGATACCGCTGATCCCGCTCATGCGGATGTCCAAAAAGATCAGGTCGGGCACCGGGCCCTTTTTGACCGCAGCCACGCCGAGTTCGCCGCTGGCGGCCTCGATCACCTGGTACTTTTTCGACGAGAGCACGCGGCCCAGCGAGTAACGCACTTCAGCGTCGTCATCGATGACAAGGATGGTCGGTGGCTTGGTGGCGAAGTCATACATGCGCCTAGGTGAACGACTCTGCGGGCCGGTGACAAGAACACTGGCGAAACCGCGCAAAGCAGTGTTGCTTACCGCTCCCATGCTTGGCTGGTCCCTGAATTTATTCCGCATTCGCGGCATCCAACTCGCGGTGCACGCGAGTTTTCTCCTCATGCTGGCCTACGTGGCGTGGGAGGGCTGGAGCGGCGCCGGCTGGCTGGGGGCGGCCTGGAGTGTAGCCTACATGCTCACCCTGTTTTCCTGCGTGACCCTGCACGAGCTGGGGCACGCCGCCGCTGCCCGCCATTTCGGAGTGAGGGTGCCGCGCATCCTCTTGCTGCCGATTGGCGGCATGGCGGAAATGGAAACCATCCCCCGTCGCCCGCGCGAAGAAATCATCATCGCTCTCGCCGGGCCGGCGGTGAAGTACCTGATCATCGGGCTGCTGCTGATTGTGGTGCGCTTCCCCGCAAACTGGCAGCCGCTGGACTTTTCCTTCAGTTTTCAGGAGCTCGGGCGGCACCTCATCATGGTCAACCTGATCATGGGTGTTTTTAACCTACTGCCGGCCTTCCCGATGGACGGCGGCCGGGTGTTCCGGGCCTTATTGGCGATGAAACTGCGCT
>CAMBUJ010000214.1 GCA_945871005.1 Opitutus sp. GAS368
TCAGGTCGCGTTTTGCGCGATCAACCACCAGGTGTAGCCGATATAAACCACCAGCAACCCCGCACCCTCGAGCCGACAGATTTTGCCCTCAGACTTACACAGGGGCAGCAAGGCCACCGCGATCGCCAGCATCAAACCGAGATCGATCAAGCTGATGCCCGGGGCGCTGATCGGGCTGATCAGCGCGCACAGGCCCAAAATACCGATGATGTTAAAAATATTGGAGCCCACGATGTTGCCGATCGCCACATCGCTGTGCTTGCGGATCGCCGCGAGCATCGAGGTCGCCAACTCCGGCATACTCGTGCCCACCGCCACAATCGTCAGACCGATCACGGTCTGACTGATTCCCCAGCCTTCGGCCAGGGCCACAGCCCCGCCGACAAAAAAGTGGCTGCCGGCCACCAGCACCCCGAGGCCGAGCAGGGTGAAGCCGATCGCGCTACCCAGGCCGATTTTGGCAACCGCGAGCTCTCCGCCGTGCGCGATCTCGTCCTTGAATTCAGCGGCCAAGAGTTGCTCACCCGTTTCCTTCCGCGCCGCCCGCACGGTGGTCACCGTATAAAGGATAGCCCCGGTGAACAAAATCGCTCCCTCCCACCGCGCCAGGGTTTGGTCGAGCAGGAAGACGCACAACAGCACTGTCACCCCGATCATGATCGGAATCTCGCGCCGGATGATCTGCGAGGAGGCAGTCACCGGCGAGACCAGCGCACAAAGCCCGAGGATCAGGGCGATGTTGCAGATATTGGAACCGACCACGTTGCCGATGGAAATGGCGCCATTGCCCGATAGAGACGCCTGTAAACTCACCACAAGCTCCGGACTGCTCGTGCCGTATGCGATCACCGTCAGGCCGATGACCAGCGGGGTCAGGCCGAGGCGAAGGGCCAGGCCGGTGCCGCCCTTGATGAGAGTCTGCGCGCCGATGTAGAGCAGTCCGAGACCGCCGATGAGTGAGAGCCAATTGAGCATGGCGAGAGGGGAACCCAACGGACCGGGAGTGCTAGCCTAAATTCACGATTTGGAATCCGGGGCGGATTATTCCAGCAACACACCGCGGAGGCTCGCGGGCAAAACAGGAAAGTAACGAAGCCAATAGTAGCGACGACTTCCAGTCTGCTTGGGCTATCTCCCGAGGCAGACTGGAAGTCAGCACTACTTTCCGCACCCCGATTTCCTGATTTGGCCGGCGGAGGCGTTTCGCGCCCGCTCCCCGCCCTTTTGTTTAGTTTGTCATCCCTCGCGGCAACTGAGAGACCCACCCATGTTAAACATTTCCGTTCTCGATCTGGTCGCGTTGGTGGACGGTAAATTGTTGTCTGGGCAACCCGAGGTAGGGGTCACCAACTTTGCCTCGCTCAAAGAGGCGCAGCGCGGCGACTTGAGCTTCTTCAAGGATCCTCGCTACGAGGCCCAGTTGCTTTCCACCCAGGCGTCCGCGGTGCTGGTTCCCACCGACTGCCCTCATGCACCCGCGGGCGTGGCCTGCATCGGCGTCGCCGATCCGTCGCGCGCCTTCGAGCTGATCGTCGAAAGCTATGGCGTCCAGCCGGTGCCCTTCAAAGCCGGCGTCCACCCGTCGGCCAGCGTCGCAGCCTCGGCCAAACTCAACCCCGCCAAGGTCTGCATCGGCGCCCATGCGGTGATCGAGGAAGAAGCGGAGCTCGCCGATGGCGTCGAGATCGCGGCCGGTTGCTACGTGGGTCGCGGCGTACGCATCGGCCGCGACTCCAAACTATTTGCCAACGCAACCATCCATATCGGCTGTGTGCTGGGCGAGCGTGTCATCTTGCACTCCGGCGTGGTCATCGGCGCGGACGGCTTCGGGTATGAGTTCGACAAGGGCCGCCACCGCAAAGTGCGCCAATCGGGCATCGTCCAGATCGATAACGACGTGGAAGTCGGCGCCGGCACCATGATCGATCGCGCCCGTTTTGGCCGCACCTGGATCGGCGAGGGCACCAAGATCGATAATCTTGTGCAGATCGGCCACAACGTCGTCATGGGGCGGCACTGCATCGTCGTCGCCTGTGTCGCCATCGCCGGCAGCGCGGTGATCGGGGATTATGTCGTCATTGCCGCCCAGGTCGGCATCGCCGGCCATGTGAACGTCGGATCCCAGAGCAAGCTCGGAGGACGCGCCGGGGTGACCAAGGACGTTCCCGCCGGCCAGACCGTCCTGGGCTTCCCAGCCGTGCCCGCCAATGAGGAACGCCGGCGTATCGCGAACGTCAGCCGCCTGCCCAAGCTCGTCGCGCGTATCCGCGAGTTGGAGGCCCGCCTCGACGCCCTCGAGCTGCCCGCCTCGCGCTGATCCCTAGGGCGGCCTTTTCACGCGAAAAAACGCTGTGGAAGCCCCCCCGAATCGAAACGACTCCGTCGTCCCGCTACACGCCCCGCAGCCCAACTCCGGAACGCAGCGGGAGCGCGGAGCGCTTTCGTTTCCGCACCCTTCCCCCTGCTCGAAACGCCCCCGTCGTCCCGCTCCTCGCTCCGGCGGATCAACCCGCCGGCAACGGGGCGACGACCACGGTTTGGTTAAACTTCAACCAGTAAGTCCCCAGGGCGTTCACCATCGCCATGAACTGGTCGTAGTTCACAGGCTTGACGATGTAGCTGTTCGCCCCCCGTTCGTAGCCGGCCAAAATATCCCGCTCGATGCTCGACGACGTCAGAATCACCACCGGAATCAGCTGGGTTTGCGGGTCGCTTTTGATCGCCCGCAACACCTCCAGCCCGTCGACTTTGGGCAGCTTTAGGTCGAGCAGAACCAACTTGGGCTGCTGCCCTAGGTCGCGCCCCACATAGGCGCCGTGGCCAAACAGGTAGTCCAGCGCTTCCGCTCCATCGCGGGCGACTTGGAAGCGGGTGCAGAGTTTCTGCCGGGCGAAGGCGCGTAGGGTCAGCTCCACGTCGTTGGGGTTGTCTTCCACCAGGAGGATTTCGATCGGCTCATTCATGGCGTTTTGGGGCGGGTTAAAGCGGGTTGAAGGGTGAAGTAAAAGGTGGTGCCGCGCACCGGGTCGCTTTCGGCCCAGACACGGCCGTGGTGGCGGTGGATGATGCGCTGAACACTGGCCAACCCCACCCCGGTGCCCGGGAACTCGTCATTGCGGTGCAGGCGCTGAAACACCCCGAAAAGCTTGCCGCGGTAGGCCATGTTAAAACCGGCTCCGTTGTCGTGGACAAAATAGGTCGGCACGCCGTCCTTCTCCACGCAGCCAAACTCGATGCGCGCTTGGGCGGTTTTGGCGGTAAACTTCCAGGCGTTGCCCAGCAGGTTTTCCAGCACCGCCTGCAACAGGCTGGGGTCGCCCTGGCCGAGCAGATCCGGGGCAACCACCACGGCGACCTTTCGCTCCGGGTCCTCGCGCTGCAAGTCCGCCATCACCCGCTGGGCCTGCGCACTTAGGTTCACCGTGGTGCTGCGCAGTTCGCTGCGGGTCAGGCCGGATAAGCGTAACATGCCCTCGATCAACTGTTCCATGTGCAAGGTGGCCACCCGCACGCGCTCCAAGTGGCTGCGCTCCGCCAGATTCAGCCGCTCGCCACAGTCTTCCAGCAGAATCCGGCTAAACCCGTCGATCGAGCGCAGGGGCGCCCTCAAGTCATGGGCCACCGTGTAGACAAACGCCTCCAGCTCGGTGTTAGCGGCTTCGAGATCCACGGTGCGCGCCCGTACCCGCTGCTCGAGCTCGGCGTTGAGTTGGTGGATTTTCGCCTCTGCGGCGGCATGCTCGGCGCGCAGCCGGAATGCGGTTACCCCGTAGGCAAGATCGTTGGCCAACCCGGTCAGTAAGTTCATTTCCTCCGCGTTAAACGCGCCGCTTTGCTCAGAATAAATACACAACACCCCCCAGACACCCGCCGGTGTCGGCAGGGGGAATCCGGCACCGGTGGCCAACCCGGCGGCGGTTGCCTGGTCGCGCCAACGCACAAAGCGCGGATCAGTCGTGATATTGGCAATAACCAGGGGCTGCCCGGTGCGAATCGCCGTACCCGCGATCCCCAGGCCCCATTCGGTGTCGGCCCAACTGACCTGGATCTCACGGAGGTAACCCTGGCCCGGGCCGGCCCACGCCCGCTGGGCGATCGATTTCGCCGCATCAGGGATCGCCTCACCCACCCACGCCAGCCGGTAACCACCCTCCCCCACGATGGCCTGGCAGATTTCAGTCAATAACTCCGCTTCGTCGACCGCCTTCACCAGGATGTGGTCACAGGCGCTGACCATGCGCAACGCACGGTTGGTGCGCCGCAGGGCCGCCTCCACTTCTTTGCTCGCGGTCAAATCCGTGGCCACCAGGCAGAGCGACGGCGACCCCGGTAACTCCAGCGGGCTCAACGCCAAATGAATCGGCATGAGTTCCCCGTTGGGATGATGGAAGTTGAGTTCCCCGGTGACGTGCCGGCGCGCCCCCTCCATCAACCAGGCGTCCAAGGCGGTCCGGTCGGCCGCCGCCACCCACGGGCGGATGCTCGCGCCGATCAGCTCCTCCAGCGGCACCGAAAGCATTTCCGCCAAGCGGCGATTGGCATACAGCACGATACCCTCGCGCGTAACCGTGCCGGCCCCTTCCCCCATCGCCTCAATGAGCAACCGGTAAGGCGTTTCCGCCCCCCTCAAACTGTAAATCCGCTCGCCCTCCACCAACGCGTCCACCGCGCCGGAGCGAATCGCGCGTAGCGTGGCCTCAACCTCGTTCAACCGGCTCCGTAACTGCTCGTAATCGGGCGGCACCGAAGGGGTTAACTCGGATGGCGCAGTCATGGCAGTGAGGCTTGCGCAGCGGGTTCGGCGCCCAGCCCCAACCCGACCAGAAGTGCGTGCGAATCACTCAGGTCGCCGAGGAACTGCCGCGGGGGCAGCGGGAGCTTTCGAATCAAGGTGGGAATGGCCAGGATTTGGTCGGTCTGGGCCAGTTGCGGCTGCTGATAGAGGTCAACCACCTCGATCTCATAGCAGCCCGCTAAATGGGCGTCACAGAAGGTACGCAGGTTTTGCACCGCCTGGGTGGAGCGCGGGGTCAGCCCAGCAATGTAGAGCCGGAACACATGGCGCGCCCGCAGCGGTGGACGGGCAGCCTCCGTGGTGACCGCCGCGGCTGGTGTGGAAGGGGATGACATGGGCGGCGCTCCTTAGTCGGCCTTGCGGGCGTGGGCCATACGGGCCTGATCGGCGCGCTCGGTCGCGCTCAGCACCTGCCGGCGACTGCGCTCACGTTGCCGTTCGCGCGAGGCCTCCTTGAGCTGGGTTTGCAGCTGGGCGATTTGCTCCCGCAGACTGCGCTGCGTTTGGGCGAGTTCGCGCTCACCGTG
>CAMBUJ010000215.1 GCA_945871005.1 Opitutus sp. GAS368
GAACTCAGTTGGCGGATACTCGAAAAGCCTTTTTCGGAGGTATGGATCGTGTAATCGCCCAACTGCGGGGCGCGTTCGGCCTTGGGCTTTTTCTCAGGGACGGTGGGGTTGTCCTCGTCGGTGCGGACCAGGTCGAGGCGCTTGCGCGCATAGTAGTCGAGCCACGTGCCGGTGAGGATGGCCTCGCGGATTTCGCGCATGAGCTGGTGGTAATACCAGATGTTGTGCTGGCCGAGCAGGTGCCAGCCGAGGTTTTCACCGGTTTTGACGAGGTGATGAAGGTAGCCGCGCTCGTAGCGCAGGCAGGTCGGGCAACCGCAGCGCGCGTCGAGCGGGCCTTGCTGGAATTTATACACGGTGCGGGCGATGTGCATCTTGCCGTGCGAACTGAAGGCAGTGCCGCGCTGGGCGAGTTGCGTCGGGATGATGCAGTCGAACATGTCTACCCCGCTGTTAACCGCTTCAAGGATGTCGATCGGCGTGCCCACGCCCATGAGGTAACGCGGCAAGTTTTCCGGGAGGTGCTCGGTGACGAGGTGGGTGAACTCGTAGCGTTGGGCGTGAGTTTCACCGACGGCGAGGCCGCCGATGGCCAGACCGTCGAAGGGACGCGCGCGCAGGTAGGCGGCGCTTTGTTTGCGCAACTCAGGATGGCAGGCGCCTTGGACGATGCCAAACATGGCCTGCGGCGAGTCGCCGCGGGCGCTCAACGAACGCTCGGCCCAGCGGTGCGTGAGGTGCATGGCCGCCTCGGCCTGATCGTAGGGCGCGGTCGACGGAATGCACTGGTCCAAAACCATCATGATGTCGCTGCCGATGGCGCGCTGCATCGAGATGCTCAGCTCGGGCGTGAGGTTGTGCACCGTGCCGTCGACGTAGCTTTTGAACTTGGCGCCGTCCTCGTCCATCGCGCGTGAGTGCGGCAGGGAAAAAATCTGGAATCCGCCTGAGTCGGTCAGCACCGGGCCCTCCCAGCTCATGAAGCGGTGGATGCCGCCGAATTTCTTAAACACCTCAGGGCCGGGACGCAGGAGGAGGTGGTAGGTGTTGGCCAAAAGAACGCTGGAGCCGGCGCCCTTGAGGGTGTCGATAGTCTGGGATTTGACCGTGGCCTGGGTGCCCACGGGCATGAACACGGGGGTGCGCACCTCGCCATGGAGGGTGGTGAACCGGGCGGCGCGGGCCTTGGAGCCGGGGGCGGTTTTTTCGAGGGTGAAGTTGAGGCGCGACATGCGGAGGGAAAAGGACGGAAGGACGGTGGCCGGTGTGGTGAAAGCCGGCGAGTAAGGGGGAGTTTGAGGCGGGTGCGAAGTACTTTGTGCGGTGGCTATGGCATAAGGGAAACTCGCACAGGTACCCAAAGTGCTCGAACCGCTAATCTCGGAACTAAGCGAGGCGTTGGTTGCCTGATGTTTAACCACAGATGACACTGATAAATACCGGATATTAAACCCCGAGCCTCCTCGTTCCGCCGCCTTTTATCCGGTTCGTATCAGTATCATCTGTGGTTAAGAAAATGCATTGGCCCACATCCATGAACTCACCTCGCCCCCACTGCTCGCCTTCACTCTCCTCAAACTCCTTAACCGCAAGTTTCACATGTAAATACAGAACTAAATACAGGCCACGACCCATGCCTATTATTCAGATCAGATCAGTGGAATCTGTGGTTAAAAACGCAGAAAGATGAATGCCGACAACGCTGAACTCACCCAGGCCATCATTGGTGCGGCCATGAAGGTACTCAACGCCCTCAAACCCGGTCTCGACGAAAAACTCTACGAACGCGCGCTAGTGATCGAACTCCGCAAACAAGGACTAAGCTGCGAACAACAAAAGCCCCACGACGTGGTTTATGAAGGCGAACACATCGGGTCATTGGTCCCCGACCTCATCGTTGCCGAGCGGGTGATTGTGGACCCCAAGGTGGTTTGCGATTTTAACGAAAGCCACGTCGCGCAGATGCTCGGATACCTGAATATCACGAGGCTAGAAACCGCTCTCCTGCTTAACTTCAAGTACGCGAGGCTCGGCATCAAACGCGTTTCCAACTGAACCCCGGATTTCAACCACAGATTCCACAGATAAATACCGGATGGAAAACCCCGCGCTTCCTCGTTCCGTCGCCTAATAATCCGGTTCGTATCTGTGTCATCTGTGGTTAAAATTCTGATTGGCCGACATACCTACCGAGGCACGAGTCACCTGCTGGCGGCGTTGAGGAGGTGAACGTTTACAAAACCACTCCCCCGTTGGCTTCAGCTAATTCTCATTCGCCCATCGCACGGGTTCATGCAGCCAGTCTTTTGGCCGCCACGGGTCGCGGAGCTTGAAATACCCAGCGGACCGCGTCGGACTGCGCGTCATGAAAATCAAAACGGCTGTCTTCGAGATCAGCGCCCAAACTCTCGCGACGAGCCCGCGCTGGACCCTGCCCGAGTTCGCCTTCATCGGCCGCTCCAACGTCGGCAAGTCCTCGCTGATTAACCTGCTGACCGAAAACAACCGCCTCGCCAAGGCCTCCGACGCGCCTGGCAAAACCAAGCTGATTAACTTCTTCCGGGTGAACGCCAACTGGTGCCTGGTGGACTTCCCCGGCTACGGCTACGCCAAGGTCGCCAAGGAGCAGCGCGCCGATTTCAATGAGGCGGTGGCCGACTTCATCGAGGAACGCGAAAACCTCCGCCACCTCTTTGTGTTAATCGACTCCCGCCTTACCCCGCAGGCGATCGACCTGGAGTTCGTCCGCTGGGTGGTGACCGCCGCCACGCCCTACTCGCTGGTGTTTACCAAGACCGACAAACAGTCGCACTCGGCCACCCAGTCGAACATCGCGCTGTTCCGGAAGGCGATCGGTGAATTCGTGCCCGAGCAGCCGCCGTTTTTCGCCACCTCCTCGACCATCCGCAGCGGCCGCGACGAGATTTTGGACTTCATCGAGGCCAACCTGAAAAAGGCCAAGGCCGGTTGAGCGCAGACCAAGCGCAAACCCGAACGCCGGAGTGGATCGAGACGATCGCCGGCGTTTAGGCGAATGGGGTGTTGCCCGCCGGGCCACCTTCGCCCTTGAAAACCGTGGGTGGGCGCCCCGAAGATGCCGCCTCCATTTTTTAACGTCGCATGAGTACCACCCTTTCCCCGCGCCCGCTGTCGGTTTTGCCCTTTATCGCCGCCGATGCCGGGTTGTTGCTCACGGCCGGGCTGATCGCCTGGGGCACCTCCGGCGAACTCACCGGCGGGCCTCTACTCGGCGTGGTGACATGCGTGGGCCTGGGCGCGGTCCTGGCGGTGCTGCCCTTTGTACTCAACGACGCCCATCAGCGTGACGCCGCCCTCGCCGAACGTCAGCGCGAGCTGGCCGAGTTGGTCAACGCCTCCAACGCGCACGCTTCGCGCTGGGGCACCCAATGGGCCGCCGCCGCCACCGGCCTGCAGGATGCCGCCGACCTGGCCGGCCGCAGCCTCGCCGCCGCCGAACGCCTGCCCGTCGCCTTTCAGGAAACCGCCGCGGAACTCACCAAAAAATTAACCGAGATCGAACAGCAGTCCCAGTCCCGCGCCGAGCGCGCCGCCGAGCAAGAGGCCACCCGGGCGGCTGAACTTTCCCAGCAACTCGCCGGTCAAACCGCCGCCCTGGCCGCACAGACCGGGCACACCAGCGAGCACGCGTCCGCACTCACCGCCCGCGAGACCGCCCTCGCCAACCAACTGGCCACGCTCACCGGCCAACTGGCCGCGTTAGCCGCCCAGCAATCGCAGAGCGCCAACCACGAGTCGGCTCTGGCCGAGCGCGAAGCCGCCCTGGCCGGTCAACTCGACACACTCGCCCACCAGCTGACCCACGTGGCCACCGAGGTGGTTGCAGAGGTGGGCACCTTCGGCGCCGCAGCGGCCGAGATTAAAACCAGCCTGCAAGAATTCACCCGCCTAGACGCCAGCGTACGGGCGCAAGGCACGGCGATTGCCGCCGCGCTGGCCGAGTTCCCGGCCGCAGCCGCGCAGGCTCGGGCGGCCCGTCAGGAGTTGACCACCGAGCTGGCGAAGGCCCCGGTCCAACTGGCGGCCGAGGTCGAGCGCCGGGTGTCCGATGCGGAAGTGCGCCTGAGCGCCACCACCGCAGGCCTCACCTCCCGTTTGGCGGAGGTCGAGTCGGCCCTCGCCGGACTGATCGCCCAGTTGCACCAGATTTCCGAAAAGGTCGCCGCCGCTCCGGTCGCGGCGACCGAGGTCGCTGTGGTAACGCTGGCCACCGAATCCATCGCGGTTGCCGCCGAAGTGGCGGCAGAGCGCGTGGTCGAAGCCGCGCCCGTACCCGCGCCCGTGAGCGTGGTCGCCGTGGTGGCTACGGCCGTGGCCACCAGCGCCAGCGTTCCTGTGGCCGCCGCGGCCCCGGCGGTGAGCGCGGCAAAAACGCCAGTGCGCAGCGATGAGATTATGGATCCGTTTATCATCCCGGCCAACGGCTACGCCGCGCTCGCCGACGCGATGGATCTGGGCGAGGCGTAAGGCCGATGAGGTAGGAGCCTGCTTGCAAGCGATAGTTCGAAGGGCGCGGAACACTCGTCCTGCTGGGCCTGTTTCGCCTGCAAGCAGGCCCCCACCCTTCTGCACTCAGCGACGGTCGGGCCGCTTGAGCACAAACCGGTCGCGGGTGGTCACGTAATTTTCCCCGCCCAGCCGGCCCACCGTGTCGAGCAACGCCGGATCAATCGTCCCGCCGGCGCCGAGTACCGCGTCGCTCACATACGCGGCCACAATGCGGCCAAACACCACACTGGCCGCCCCCGCCCCCTCGCCCATCGGCACAATCGAGTGCAACCGGCACTCGAAGGCCACCGGCGCCTCCGCCACCCGAGGCGGGCGCACCTGGGTCGAGGCGACTGCGGAGATCCCGAATTTATCGAACTCGCTTTCGCCGTAGGGCAGCAACGCGGCGCAGGAGTTCATTTTTTCGGTCAGTACGTGCGACACCAGATTCACCACAAACTGGCCGGTCGCCTCGATGTTGCGCACGGTGTCCTTTTTCTCGCCAGCGCGGTTGTTGACCGCCGAAAACATCAGCGTAGGCGGGTTGCCGGTGATGCCGTTAAAAAAGGAAAAAGGCGCGAGATTAGTCCGCCCATCGGGCGAAATCGTGGACACCCAAGCGATCGGGCGCGGGGTGATGGTGTCGGCCATCCAGTTGTAGGCGTCACGGGGCGAAAGCGCGGTGAAATCAAGGTGCATCGCGCCACCGTGCCGGGGGCCTGGGCTGGAGGCAACGCGCGAGGCGGGCGGCGGCCCAAAGATTAACGCGACTC
>CAMBUJ010000216.1 GCA_945871005.1 Opitutus sp. GAS368
TAAACTCCGCGGTGAGGGCCCGGCCCAGGCCACGAGTAACGCCAGTGAGGATGATTTTCATAAAGGAGGGCGGGCGGGCGTGGGGTGGGGCGCGGTAAGCAGGCTCAGGTTCGGTGTAGGCTCGACCGGTGGTCGGGTCGGTTGGGATCCGGACCACCGGTCGGGCCTACATCAACGCGACGGAGTCTTAGCCGATTTTGAGCAGCTCGACGTCGAAAATCAGGGTGGCGTTGGGCGGGATGGCGCCCGGGTAACCGCCGGCCCCGTAGGCCAGCTCGGGCGGCAGGGTGAGCTTAACCTTGTCGCCGATTTTCATGGTGGCGACGCCGAGGTCCCAGCCGGCGATCACCTGGCCGGCACCGAGCACGAAGGAAAACGGCGAGCCGCTGTCCACCGAGCTGTCGAATTTTTTGCCGGTGGTTAACCAACCGGTGTAGTGCACGGTGACCAGCTCGCCCTTTTTGGGGCTGCGGCCGGTGCCGACGTTGAGTTGCTCGATCTGGATTTGAGGTTTGGCCATAAAAGGGGCGTATCCTCAGGCGGGCGGGGTCGGCGGGTCAAGGCGGAGCGCCGAGCTCCAGCTCGGCTCTGGGTTCACAGGCGAATGGACCCTCCGCGCATTTGGGTTTGGGCCGGGTCGGCGTTTATCGAGACCCTCGTAGTGCGACACCTTGAGATCACGCTCAAGGCCACGGGGAACGGTCAACGATCAACCCCGACGCTTGGAACTTTGGGGCGATTCCGGCGGTTTATTCCGGCGCGCTTCGCCCGCCGATTCCGCCCTCAGCCGACCTTCACTAGCAGCGTCTCGTCGGCAAAACTCACGCGGTCGCCGCCCATGACTTTTTTGCGCTTTTGGGTCTCGACTGCCCCGTTGAGCAGCACCCGGCCTTCGCTGATGAACGCCTTGGCGGCGCCGCCGTTGCTGGCCAGGCCGGCGAATTTGAGCAACTGGCAGAGCTCAATCGGCTCGGCTTTGATGATGATGGTGCGGGGAGCGGTTTCGGAGGCAGACATGGTGGGCGTGTTAAATTTATTGTTTGGCTGCCGGTTTGGCGGCCGGTTTGACGGCGTCGGCCAGGCGGATGCCGTGCTGGGTGATGACAATGCGGCGGTCTTTGAAGAGCGAACCAATCGCTTGCTTAAACGCCTTCTTGCTCACGCCAAAAGCGATGCGGATCTCCTCCGGCGAGCTGTTGTCGTTGAACGGCAGGCGGCCGCCCGCCTTGGTGAGCGCGTTGATGATCGTGTCGGCGTTGGGTTCGATCCGGCGGTGGCCGGCGCGGTCGAGGCTGAGGTCGATTTTACCGTCGTCGCGCACCGCGCGCACAAAGCCGTCCACGCGCAGGCCGGTGCCTAGCGGCGAACCAAGGTCGCTGTGATAGAGCAGGCCGAGGTGGGCGTTTTCCACGATCGCGTTGTAGCCAAGCGGCGACTCCCCGGTGATCAGCAGGTTGACCTCCTGGCCCTCGGTGTAGGTGGGCAGCGCGGTGCTGAGGTGGCGCTTGAGGCGCATGCTCGCGACGATGCGGTCGGTTTTGGCGTCGAGCATGACGAAAACCACCAGCCAGTCGCCCTGTTGCACGCCCTCTTGTTTGAGTTCGCGGATGGGCAGGAACAGGTCCTTGGAGAGCCCCCAATCGAGAAACACCCCGAGGCGGGGGGCCACGCTGACCACGCGCAGGTAGGCGAATTCCCCGACTTGGGCGTCGGGGGTTTCGGTGGTGGTCACCAGGCGGTCCTCGGAATCGCGGTAGACGAACACATCGAGGGTGTCGCCGACCTTGGCGCCTTCGGGGATGAGCGCGCCGGGCAGCAGCAATTCGCCCAGGGGGCCGCCGTCGAGGTAGAAACCGGGAGGGGCGTTTTTGAGGACGGTGAGCTGGTTGCGTTTACCAATAATGGCCATGTGGGGCACCACCGTGACGAAGCGGAGCGCCCGCGCAACCGAGGATTGCAGAGCGCGCGATTTCCGTCGTGGCTGGTGGTTTCTATGAACGCAGTCGCACGCCTTTGTCTTCTACTACTCCTCGCTGCGGGGCTGGCGGGGTGTGCGAACATCGAGCGCCACAACGCGGTGCCTGGGCGCAATTTTAAGGAGGTGCGGCGCTTTTTCGTGCTGCGCAACCTCAAGGATAACCACGGCATCGAGGAGCGCCTGGTTCGCGCCTTGCGGGCTCGGGGCTTCGAGGTGGAGAGCGGCCCGGAGACGCTGCAGCCGGCCACAGCCCAGGTGGTGATTGGCTACGAGGACCGCTGGGCCTGGGATTTTTCCGACCACATGGTGATGCTCAAGTTGAGCGCGCGCGACCCGCGGGCGGCGTTCCCCTATGCGTCGGTGACGTACGTGAAACACGTCGCCTTCAGCACCGACGCCGAGGCGGTGGTCGGGCAGGTCTTGGGTGAGCTGCTGGCGAGCGGCGGGGAGCCGCAAAAAGGTAAACGGTAAAACATGCGCCATTCGGCTTGGGCTGACCGCTTCGGATTGGTAGATCCCTCGGCAGACGAGTCAAACTGGGCGGGGCGCTTGCCAAGCCACGAAGCCACGCCACAGTTGGCCGCCATGAGCACGTTGACCTCAAAAAAAACAGCGGCCAAGAAATCCGCCCGAATCCCCCTTGGGCGTCGCAAAACTGAGGTCGCGCACGTGCAAGGTTCCCTGAAAGGAACCGCCACACTGGCAGCCGATTTCAACCCGTCTGCCCCGGTGTTTCCTGAAGCTCACTGGAAACACCTCGGCAAGTGAGGTATGTCCTCGACACACACGCTGCCGTTTGGAACGCCCTCGCGCCTGCCTACCTTGGCGCCTTCGCGGCCCGCACCCTGCTTTCGGCCAAGCCCTCCAACTTACTCATATCGGACGTAACCCTCTCGGAAGTCGCCCGCCTTATTGTCGCCCGAAAAATTAAACCTCAAGGGAACCCGGACCGATGGCTGGAAGCCTTTGCGGCGCTGCATACCGTCGTCCCGGTCAACCCGCTCATTGCATGGACGGCGGCAGCCTACACTTTTACGCATAAAGACCCCTGTGACCGGCACATTTTGGCGACCGCTCAAAGTCTGAATATGCCACTGGTCACCGTGGATGACCAACTGACCAAACTTGCCCCGACGGTGGGCGTGCACGTCATTTGGTAGGCCGACCGCCATAATGGGGCCGGGCCGTTACCCGGCTACATCAGCCGCTAGGCAAAGGCCCGAAACGGGGGGGGCGCCGGTCGGGACTGTAGCCCGGTAACGCCCCGACCGCGTTTCCATAGATCGAGTAAAAAGTAGCGCAGACTTCCAGTCTGCTTGGGGCCGTCGCGCCCAGCAGACTGAGGCAGACTGAGGCAGACTGAGGCAGACTGGAAGTCCGCGCTACTTGTCCGAAACCCGACTCGGAAGGCCGTCCTACTCCACAATCCCTTCGCGCAGGCCGGCGTGGTGGGCCGGATCGAGTAACGTCTGCGCCAAGGCGTAGTCGCCGCGGTCGTGGTTTTTGCCGATGCCAGCATAGGCCAACGTAATCCGCCGCTGCGACTGGGCGGTGAACGTCTTCATGAGGTTTTCCACGTCTTCACGGCTGTGCCCCGGGCCGTTCTGTTTGATCAACGCGTCGGCATAAAGCGCGGTCGCCGAAATCGCGAATAGCTCCGTGCCGATGTCCACAATCCTCGCGAGCAACACTTGCCGTTTCTCCAGCTTCGGTCCGTTGAGCGCCATCGCGTGAAACAGCGTCCGCGCCAACCGGCGACAGGTGCGCCCCACATAAGCCAGCGCCGGTTTGCACACCGGGCTGAGATCGGAGGGTAGGCCGCCGGAGGGCAGGAAGAGTTGCGGATACCACAGCGCGTAAAAGCCGCCCGCTTTCATGGCCGCCGCCGCGCGCTTACCCAGCGGTTGCCGGGAATCGAGCACGGTACCGGCGACCTTGAGGTGCGGGTCGAGCGCCTCGCGCGCTAAAAACAGATGCATGATCTCGGTCGAGCCTTCGAAGATCAGGTTGATGCGGCTGTCGCGCATCATGCGCTCCACCGGCACGGGATCCTCGCCACGGTTTTTGAGCGAGGCGGCGGTTTCGTAACCGCGTCCGCCGCGGATTTGCATGGTGTCGTCGACCGCCTGCCAGGCCGCCTCCGAACCCCAGAGTTTGCACATCGCGGCTTCGAGGCGGATGTCGGCCTTGTCGCGGTCAACCAGAGCCGAGGTGAGCATGACCATGGCCTCGTTGGCAAAGGTGTTGGCAGCCATGCGGGCGAGCTTGCTGGCGATCGCCTCGTGTTGGCCCACCGGCGCACCCCATTGGATGCGGCTGGCGGACCATTCGCGGGCGTAACCGAGGCAGCGCTTCATGAAGCCGACGCAGCCAGCCGGGATCGTCAGGCGCCCGGTGTTGAGCGTGGTGAGGGCGACCTTGAGGCCGCGACCCTCGCCGCCGACGATCGCATCGCGCGGCACGCGCACGTTGGTGAAACGGACCACGCCATTGTAGAGCGCGCGCAGACCCATGAAGCGGCAGCGGGTGACCACCTCCACGCCGGGGGTGTTCATTTCAACGAGGAAGGCGGTGATCTGGGTGCGCGGCTTACCGTTGACCACCTTGTCGGCGGTGCGGGCCATGACGATGATCACGCCGGCTTTGACGCCGTTGGTGCACCAGAGTTTTTCACCGTTAATAATAAAGTCTTTGCCGTCGGGGCTGAGTTCGGCGCGCGTTTCCATGCGGGCGGGGTCGGAGCCCACCCCGTTCTCGGTCAGGGCAAAGGCGGAGATTTCGCCCCGGGCCACGCGCGGCAGGTACTTTTTCTTCTGCTCAGGCGTGCCGAACATTTTGAGCGGCTGGGGCACGCCGATGGATTGGTGGGCGGAGAGCAGGGCGGTGAGGTTTCCGTCCACGCTGCCGAGCAGCACGGCGGCCTTGGAGTAGTTGAGCTGGGAAAGGCCCAGGCCGCCGTATTCGGTGGGGATTTTGATGCCGAATGCGCCCAGCCGGCCGAGGCGTTGCAGAAGCGCGTCGGGGATTTCGCCCTCAATGTCGATGCGGTCGGAGTCCACCTCCTTTTTTAAGATGTGCTCCAGCTCGGTGAGGAAGGGGCGGCCGGCGGCGGCGTCGGCGGCGGTTTGCAGCGGGAACGGGTAAATGTGTTCGAGGGAAAAGCGGCCCATAAACAAGTCGCCCACGTAGCTGCGGTAGGTGGATTCGCTGCGGGCGGACTCGGTCATTTCGAGGGCCTCGCGCTGGCCCTGCGTCATCTTTGAGGTGTCGATGTTGCTCGGGGTGTCGTCGGTGGGGTTCATGGTTTTT
>CAMBUJ010000217.1 GCA_945871005.1 Opitutus sp. GAS368
CGCGTGCTCGCCCAAAACACCCAGCCCCCACTCAGCCTTTGCGACAACGGCTTCCGCCACAGTTATATTTCCTACCGCATCGCCGCCATCCATGACACCGCCCGCGTCGCCCTGGAGGCGGGCAACTCCGCCGACGTGATTTTTCAACATTACCGCGAACTCGTTTCATCCGAAGACGCCACGGCCTGGTTTGGCACCGTCCCGACCACCGCCGGCTCCCTCGTCCCGTCCAACGTGGTTCCGCTCGCTGCCGCCGCCTGACCGCCCGAGCCCGTTCCTGCGGTGGGTTGACGCCCGCCGCAGGCATGGACACTTCACCCGCTCCCGCCGCCCTCACCGCCCCTGCCGCCTCCGCCCCCTTCGCCCCCCTCTGGACCATCCCGGAGGTCGCCCGCTTCCTCAACTGCTCGCCCCGCCATGTGAACAACCTCATTCGTGGCGGCTTGCCCTGCACCTACATTGGTCGCCTCGTCCGCTTCTGCCCGGACCGGGTCCGCGACTTCGTCAACGAAAAGACCCGCATTCGCGCCCGCCCGTAAGTCGCATTCCGTCGCATTGCGTCGATTTCCGGCGCCGCCCGTGCCCTCTTCCGCCCGCCCCACCATGGCGGGCTTTTTTGTGGGCACCCACAGTATCCAACGCGCGCCATCGGTTCCCGAAAACCCCAAGTTAAACGGAAATTAAATATCCTCCCTTAGCGCCCATTCATAATCCCGGCGTAAATGGCTAATCAATTGATCCAAGCCAAGAAGGGTACACACCCCACACCCGCTCGGGGATTGTATGGGCTAACGGCAACGCGGGGTTGAGGGTTTTCCCTCCTTTCCACGGTGTGGCGCGTTCCTTTCTCCGGGCGTGCGCCTTCCGCGCCGGTCAACGGTGACCGATTTTTCTCCTCCGCCCTTCCACATCCGCCTGCCGCCCCTCCATGTCCGATCCTCGTTCCCTCCGATTTACGCGTCCCGAGCTGCTGCGCTCCCTCGCCCCCGATCTGCTCTGCGAACTCCTCGAAGGCTTCCCAGCGTTCCTGACCGCCGCCGGTCTTGACCTCGGCACCCTCGGGGCAAACGAGAACCGCTTCGCCGCCTGCCAACCGCTCATTGCCGAACTGCTAAAAAACGGACCGACCACCCCAACCCCGTTGGTGGAGGCGCTGGTCATCATCTCGGTGCTGTCCGAACCCGAACCGACCGAGGAGCTGTGGCACACGCTCACCCAAGCCGGCATCGCGATCCCACCCGACGCCTCACTCGCCGACCTGGCTTTGACCCTTTGGCTACGAGCCCCCGACATCGCCCGCCAAAGCTACATCCTGCGCGTCCAGCAGCGCACCCGCTCCTTCGAAACCCACGCCGCCTGCACCTTTCGCAAAACCACCCCCATGCGGCCGGTGAGCGAAGCAGCACTCGCCGAGCTCCGCCAGGCGATCGAGGTTTTCTTTCTCAAACACAACCGCCCCGCGGGTTGCCAGATCTTCGCCTACCAGCGCGGAATTGAGCACTGGTTCATGATTCGTCGCGCCGACAGCTTTAAGCGCATCGCCACCGTCGCCGCCGACGGTCGCAGCGACACCGCCGGGTTCTACGCCGAGGCCTTCGACGTGGTCGTTCTCGATCCTGTAAACGAGCACCTCCACATCCACGCCGATGGGGTCCGCGCGACTAGCATGTATGGCGCCCTGTTTGGCTTCGTCCTCTACGGCCGTGAAACCCACTTTGAGGACTGCACCCGCTTCACCCTCGGTCCGCTCCGTGACCTCGGCCGCGCCTCACTCGTCTGCACGGATGTCCCCGGCATCGAAAAGGTCCACTTGGCCGAACTCCACCTCCAATCCGGTTCATCCGAAGTCGTCAAAATCAGGAGCAAAGTCGGCGACGTGTTCGACTTTCTTGACGCCTACAGAATCGAGCTCAAGCACCTCGGGCTGATGCGCGCGGTTTTCCACTTTTATCTTCACGGCGACCCCGAGCCTCATCAGGTCACCATAAAACCCCGCAACCAGACCAGCTACGAACACGACGAGGATAGCCGTGTGGTTCGCGAATGGATGACCCAACGCGAATTCGTCAAAACCGTGCTCCCGCCAAAGGAGGTTCAAGATGTCGCCCATTTGGCGTTCACTTGAAATCGTTGGCTCGGGCGCCCTGACGCTCCCCCATTGGCAAAAAGGCCTCGGGGCGGACGACCTGGCCCTGCTCCGTCCCTTCCTTTCGCCCCGCGCCGAGCCGGCCGTAACCCAGCCCTGTGTGAACACGTTCAGCGGTCACGACTGCCGCTACCGGATCGTCACCCACACCGACGCGCACGGCCACACAGCCCACGTCGGCATCTGCGACGAAGGCCGCTGCGAAAAACGCTCCTTCACCACCGCGGACCTGGTTCTCTACGGTTTCAACGACCCCAAACTCACCGCCGCCATTGCCACGGCCTTGGAACTGCAACCGTTTGCCGCCGCCTGCCCCACCACGGCAACCGCCACACCCGCCAGAGTGCTCCCCATCGCCACCCTCTGCGCTGACGACGGCCGCACCGCGCCGGTCGTGCTCATCCGTACCCGAGCCCCCGAGGCGGCGCTCGACCAGCTCACGCTCAACCTGGTGGCGAAACCGATCATCCTCTTTCCGACCGCCGCCGACCTCACCCCGGCGGTGGAGGCCCGTCTGCACCGGTACGGATGGCCCTACCGGGTACTCGAAAACCTCCTTTTCTTTCGCCCGACCGGCATCATGGCCACGGCCGATGCCGCCGACGCGATTACGGAAATGGCCGAATCCCTGATCGGCGAAGTGACCAAAGCGGTCTTTGCCGTGCCGGTCGGTACGCGCTGGGGCGAAATCACCCTCACCTTCAATGCCAACGACCATCAGGTCGCCACCGTACTGGTGCGCGGGGTGCGCCACCGACTCACACCCCACGACCTCGGCCTGCTTGACTGCCGCTCCCAGCGCCCGGACCGCCAGTGGCTTTTTTTAGAAAAACTGGCCGAATGCGGGGGTCATTTCGGCTGGATCGACGCCAAAAAGCACGCCGCTGCCAAAAAGATAAAACTACGCCTCAGTCAGGCCCTCCGCCGCGCTTTCGGCATCAAAACCGAGCCGATTGAATGGCGCAGGGATGACAAGGCGTGGGTGACGGAGTTTAGTATTTCACAGAAATAGCGGCGTGCCTCAGCTTGGGGCCCCTTTTGTGCCCGTACACTTCGTTTTTTATTTAATGTAACGGCCTGGCACCTTTTCCGCCCTATGTATCCATGTAACGGCCCGCCCCCCTCGGCTTACCGCCGCTTATGGCGTCGAAACTTTCAGGCGGATGAAGCGGCGAGGGGTTGTGGACAGCGAGGTTTTATCGCGCACCACGAGTGTCCGCACACCGTTGTTAGTGGTGTCGCTGACTACCTCCGTATAGGCACTGCCGGTCTGCCAGGTCATGAGATTGGTCGATACTTCCGTATCAATCGTGAGATCGGTCGCCGCTGCATTCAGCGCCGCCGTCATCGTCAGATGCGATTGGCCATCCGTCGGCGAAACCGTAGGTGCTACGATGGGAAGGATATTGGCGGACGAAATGCGCGGATTGGAGCCCAGAGCATACTCCAGTAAATTACAGACCCCATCTCCATCGGGATCGGCCTTAGGCCCACTGATGCTCACATCCGCCAATTCCGGGTTGGAAAAATACCCGAGCCGCCAGGAGGCGAAATTGGGGTTTGCCGCAGGCGACACCACAAACGATTGGTCCACCGGCGTGGCTGCGGCGTAGCTGGCGTTGCCCGCCTGCGAAGCGCGCACCACCACCGTGCCCTCTCCAGTCAGCGTAACTACATTGCCGTCAATACCCGCTGGACCACTCACAATGCTGTAAGCAGGGACCAGCCCACTGCTCGCCGTCGCATTCACAGTAAAGGCGGCGTTGCCGTAGGCCTTGTCGCTGATCGCATCGAAGCTGATCGTCTGGCTCGCTTGGCTGATTACCAGCGTCGCGGTTGCCGTGCCCGTGTAGTTGTTATCGTTGATCGTTGCGACCACAGGATAACTGCCGGCATCCGTCGGCACGGTCGCGTTGCCGCTGTAGCTCAAGTCCACCGTCAAACCCGCTGGCAGGGTCGTTGCGGTGACTCCATAGGGCGTACTGGTATAGGTTAAATTCAATCCATTGAGGTTCACCGTCGCGGCGGCTTTATTCACGACCACGCTCACCAGAGCGCTCGTCGATCCGGCGCTGTTGGTTGCCGTCACTGTATAGCTGGTCGTCGCGGTGGCCGCCGCTGGCGTGCCGCTGATCACCCCCGTCGAGGGGTTTAGCGTCAGGCCGGCGGGCAGAGTCGGCGAGACCGTGTAAGTCGTCACCGCTCCGCCGCTGTTGCTCGGTGAGTTGTTGGTGACCGTCGCGCCATAAGTATAGGTCGCCGGATTACTCGCGTAGGCCAGCGCTGAGGGGGGAGCCAAGGCCACCAGCGCCAAGCTGTGATTGCCCAACGATCCAGCGAAGAGTCCGCAGAAACGCTCTCCGGTCGCGAGAGAACTGGTTGTCACCGCCACCGGCACTTGGCTTGGTGTCGTGCTGTTGTTCCCCAACTGGCCGGAGCTATTGTCGCCCCAAGCGGCCACGGTGCCATCCGAGCATAGTGCCACACTGTGGCCGCCTCCCGCAGATACTGCCACCACTGTCTTGCCGGCTAGTATTCCCGTAGCCGTCACCACGACCGGCACCTGGCGGCTGGTCGTGCTATTGTTACCCAGCGCGCCGTTGGCACCGTAGCCCCAAGTGACCACCGTGCCGTCCGCGCATAGCGCCACGCTGTGGTTCCAGCCCGCAGCCACCGCCACCACCGTCTTACCGGCTAGCACTCCCGTAGCCGTCACCGCCACCGGCACTGAGCTGGCGGTCGTGCTATTGTTGCCCAACTCACCGTTGGCATTGTAGCCCCAAGTGACCACCGTGCCGTCCGCGCATAGCGCCACGCTGTGGTAACCTCCCGCAGCCACCGCCACCACCGTCTTGCCGACCAGAACCCCCGTAGCCGTCACTGCCACCGGCACTTTGCTGTCGGTCGTGCTGTTGTTTCCCAGTTGTCCCGACCCATTCCTGCCCCAAGTGGCCACCGTGCCGTCCGCGCATAGCGCCACGCTGTGGAAACCTCCTGCGGCCACCGCCACCACCGTCTTGCCGGCCAGCCCCCCCGTGTTTGTGACCGTCACCGGCACAATGCGACTGGTGGTGCTGTTATCACCCAGCTGGCCGTCCTGATTAAGGCCCCAAGCAGTCACCCCCGTAGT
>CAMBUJ010000218.1 GCA_945871005.1 Opitutus sp. GAS368
GCCTGCGCGATGATCCGCACCGAGATGGACTCGGCCCCTCAGGAACTCGACGCCCTGCAGCGCCGCGTACTCCAGTTGGAGATCGAGGAAGCCGCCCTAAAACTGGAAAAAGACGAGGCGTCCAAGCAGCGCCTTGAGGTGTTGCGCAAGGAACTGATCGACGCCCGTTCGCAAGCGGTTGCGCTTAAGTCGCGCTGGGAAAAGGAGAAAGCCTCGGTCGACCGTGTGCGCAAGGTGCGCGAAGAACTCGACGCCGCCCGCATCGAGCTGGAAAAAGCCGAACGCGCCTATGACCTGAACAAGTTGGCCGAACTGCGCCACGGTAAGATCCCACAGTTGGAGGCGGAGTTAAAGAAGACCGAGACGTCGGCCGCCAAGACCGAGCTGTTTAAGGAAGAGGTGTCGGCCGAGGAAATTGCCGAGGTGGTGTCGAAGTGGAGCGGGGTGCCGGTTACGCGCATGGTGGAAGGGGAGAAGGAGAAACTGCTGCGCTTGGGCGACGCGCTGCATGAGCGGGTGATCGGCCAGGACGAGGCGGTGCAACTGGCCACCGACGCGATTTTGCGGGCCCGCGCCGGTATCAAAGACCCGCGCCGTCCGGTTGGCAGTTTCCTGTTTCTGGGGCCGACCGGGGTGGGTAAGACGGAGCTGGCCAAGACCCTGGCGGAAACGCTCTTCGACAGCGAAGCGGCGTTGGTGCGCATCGACATGTCCGAATACATGGAAAAGCACAGCGTGGCCCGGTTGATCGGGGCGCCTCCCGGCTACATCGGCTACGACGAGGGAGGGCAGCTCACCGAGGTAGTCCGGCGTAAGCCCTACGCCGTGATCCTCTTCGATGAGATCGAGAAGGCTCATCCCGATGTGTTCAACGTGCTCCTGCAGGTTTTGGACGACGGGCGCATCACCGATTCGCAAGGCCGCACCGTGGATTTTAAAAACACGGTGATCATTCTCACCTCCAATATCGGCTCGCGCTTCCTGCTCGAGGGGGTGACTGGCGACACCATTCCGGAGACGGTGCGCGAGTCGGTCATGGCTGAGCTGCGCCACACCTTCCGCCCCGAATTCCTTAACCGCATCGACGAGACGGTGCTGTTTAAACCCCTTAATTTGGAGGAGATTACGCGGATTGTGGACCTGTTGTTGGCTGATCTCAACCGCCGGTTGGCGGAGCGGCGGGTGACGGTGACGCTCGATAAAAAAGCCCGCGATTGGGCGGCGGAGAAAGGCTATGATCCGGTGTTCGGGGCGCGACCGCTGAAGCGTTTTCTGCAACGCCAGATTGAGACCAAGTTGGCGAGGGCGCTGATCGGCGGGACGGTGGCGGAGGGCGCCGAGGTGGTCTTTAACGTCAAGGGCGACGAACTGGTGTTGGGTGCGGCGAAGTGAACCAGACCGTCCATTCTTCAGCGGGTAAAAAAAGGTAAAAAAGGGAGGGGCGGTTTTATTTGGGGTTGCGAGTGAAGGCCGCAGGCAATGAGTTGATCCCCCCCCCTCGGACTCTGCCCGTTGCAGTCAGTCCGTTAATCCCTCCTCCTGAACCAACGTGTCGGCCAAACTTCTTCTAGTCCGGACCGGATCGGCTGCGTTTAACGCGCAGGCGATGGTGGTCACTATGGGCGGGCTGTACCAGCGGCCGTTGGCCGACGAGGCTGAGTTTACCGGGGTCTATCAAACCGAAAAATTTGATTTTATTATCTGTGATGGCCGCGGCAAGGAACCGGCGCTGCTGGAGCTGACGGAGAAAATTCGCAGCCATCAAGTCGACGCCCACATCATTTTGGTCTGCGAAAAGCCGCCGCTGGACTTCGTCGTGAAGGCGATCCGCTTGGGGGTACGTGACCTGTTTCCCGCACCGGTGAATTTGGGCGGGTTGTTGAGCCGGGCCGACGAACTGATTAAGCCGTTTTTTGCTGGTGGGGGCGGGACGGCGTTGGGCAACTGTCGATCGAGTTTGACCCTGTTTTTGACCGCTGACGGGAAGCCCGTTCTACCGGTGGGCGCGAAGGGCGGAAATGCTGCTGAGGCCAAAGAACTGAGCACCTTACGTGAAGAGTGCGCCCGCCTCGGGCGTGAGCTTCAGTCAGTCCAGGAGTCGCATAATTTAACCGCCGCCACCAGCGTCTCCCGCAGCCAAGATATCGAGGCGCGCGAGCAGACGTTGGCGGAAATGGAGACGACGTTGGCGTTGGAGAAGAATCGGCAGCTGGCTGAGCAGGAATCGATTAAAGCGGTTCGGGCCGAGCTGGCACGGGCGCAATCCGCTGCCGAAGAGGCTACGGCGGGTTTGGCCCAACGTGCACAAAAGCTGGCCGAGGAGGCTGCTAGTCAGTCAAAGGTGCGCGAGGCGCATGAAGAGGCGTTGGCCGAGTTTGAGGTGAATGAGCAAATGCTCGCAGCCCGAGAGAAGACGCTCGCTGCGGAGCGGGCCAAATTTGCGGAGGCGCAGAAAAAGCTTCCGCAAGCGCAGGCGCAGCTCGCGCAGGAGTCCGCCGAGTTGGCGGGGCGGCGGACGGCGTTACAGGGCGAACAGGATGCCTTGGCCAAGGCCAGAAACGAGTTTCAGTTGGGGCAGAGCAAGTTCAGTGCGGAGGCCGCCCGGATCGAGGCGGAGGCGGGGGAATTGGCGGGTGAGCAGGCCGCGCTCAAGCAGCAGCTAGGCGAGCTCGCCGCACGCGAAAAGACTTTAAAGGGGCAAGTCGAGCAGTTCGCCGAGCGGGAGCGGGCACTGGCCGCAGCCGAGCAGAAGATCGCGCCTGGCCAGGCGGCGGTGGCGGCCGAACAGCAGCGGTTGGCCACTGAACTGGCGGCGCTCGAGCAGGCGAAGGCCGAGCAAACCAAGGAGTTGGCTCAGGCGAAAGCCGAGCGCGCCGAAGCCAAAGCGCTGCAAACAAAAGTGGCGGCGGAGACCAAGCGGATCGAGGCGGAGGCCGACGAATTGGCCGGCGAACAGGCCGCGCTCAAGCAGCAGCTCGGGGAGATTGCCGCACGCGAAAAAACTTTAAAGGGGCAAGTCGAGCAGTTCGCCGAGCGGGAGCGGGCGCTGGCCGTTGCCGAGCAGAAGATCGCGCCTGGCCAGGCGGCGGTGGCGGCAGAACAGCAGCGGTTGGCCATTGAACTGGCGGCGCTCGAGCAGGCGAAGGCCGAGCAAGCCAAGGAGTTGGCTCAGGCGAAAGCCGAGCGCGCCGAAGCCAAAGCGCTGCAAACAAAAGTGGCGACGGAGACCAAGCGGATCGAGGCGGAGGCTGACGAATTGGCCGGAGAACAGGCCGCGCTCAAGCAGCAGGCAGGCGAACTCGCCGCACGCGATAAAGCGCTGAAGGGGCAGATCGAGCAGTTTGCCGAGCGGGAGCGGGTACTGGCCGCAGCCGAGCAGAAGATCGCGCCTGGCCAGGCGGCGGTGGCGGCCGAACAGCAGCGGTTGGCCGTGGAACTGGCGGCGCTCGAGCAGGCGAAGGCCGAGCAGGCCAAGGAATTGGCTCAGGCGAAAGCCGACCGCGCCGAAGCCAAAGCGCTGCAAACTAAAGTGGCGGCGGAGCGCGCCCGGATCGAGGCCGATGCGGCCGGACTGGACGAGTCCCAGGCGGAAATCGCTGCTCAAGCAGCCGATTTGGCCAAACGGACGCAGGGCGTTGTCAGCCAAGAGCAGGCTTTGAAAGTGCGTGAAGCAACACAGCGTGAGGCCGAAGCCCGGGTAGCCGAGGCTGAGAGCGCCGCACGCGCAGCCGTCGCCCCGTTGCTGGCGCAAGCCGAACAGCAGGCTGCGGCCTTGGTCACGCGTGAAAAGGCTTTGGCCACCAAGGAGAAGGAGGTGGCCAAGGTGCTGGCCCGTTGCGAGGCCGATGCTGCCGCGGCTGAGGAGGAACAGACGATTCTCGCCGCTGCGAAGGCCGCGTTTGACAAAACCGTCGCCGGCCTTGCGGCCCGCGAGGCCAAATTGGCCGCGGTGGAAAAGCAACACGCGGAACAGGCGTTGCAGCTTAAAAAGGAACTCGCGGCGGTAAAAAACACCCAGCAGCTCGTCGAAGCGGATCGTCAGGCGCTCGAAGCGGAGAATGAAGCGCTGGCCGGAAAAGTTGCCCAGTTTGAGAAGAAACGCTTGGCCATGCAGGCGATGATTAGTTCCAGTTGATTTTACCCCCGCATCTGCTTTTTCTGACCCATGGCTACCCCCGCCCCTTCACGTCTGCTTGTCGAGTTGGCTGCCCATTCCGTGCAACTTTTGGCCGTGGATGCAGCCGGCCAGATTTTGAGCTACGTGGAGTGTACGCCGGATGCCGCCTCCGTTACTGCCGCCCTTGCACAAATCGGTGCAAATGCCGGCCCTGCTCAAGTCCAGGCGCTACTTTATCCGTCCCCGAGTTTTGTGGTCCGTTCCAGCGGGGAAGAATCCGCTTCTATCCGGACGGTAAAAAGCCTGTGGGCCCGGGCTGAGGGCGCCGCCCAGACCGGGACCGACTCCTTTAAGGCGGTCGCTTTCGATAGCGCCACTGGCAGCCGGGTGGATACGGTCGGATCGTCGCCTTGGGTGATCGTCGGTGCCGCCAGCGAGCAGCTCGATGCAGCCAACGTCCGGCTGGAGTCACTGGGTTTGGCGGCGGCCGAGGTGAATCTGGGTCTGCCGGCGCGGCTCGGCGCGGTCGCCCTGACGCTGCAGGATCTGCCCGAATCGACCCGCGTGCTGGTTTGGCAAATCGGTGAAACCGATGCTCGCTTAGCGTGTGTATCCGCCTCCGGCTGTGAGGCTGTGGCGACGATTCCGGTGGGTTTTGCTCAGCTCTTTGACGCGGTGCAAGCGGGGCTGGGCCTGCGCTTCCGCGCCGCCGCGACCAAGCTGTTTTTTAATGCCAGTTACGATTTCACGGATGCGGCCGGACCGATCGCTGAGCGCTTGGCCGCGTTGTTGCGTCCGACGATCACCGCGCTGGGGGTAACTCCTACGACGCTTCATGTGGCCGGCCTGCCGACCGGCCAGGAGTGGCTGGCTAAGGCGCTGTCGTCCGCGCTGGAACTTGATTTACTCAATCCGGATCTGCCGGCTTTTTGCGCGCAACGCCGTTTGAGCGGTCCGGGGGCGGAGTCCGGGCTGTCGGTTGCGGCACTCGGGTTGTTGTTGCAGGCCTCGCATCGCGACGGCGGCGAGGCGCCTTGGTTGCCGAGCTGGTTGGACTCCTCTGCTGCGGCGGTGGTGGTGCCTGCGCCAGCGCCAGCTCCGGTGGCGCCCGCTCCGGTCGCAGCGCCGAGCGCCCCGGTGAAGGTCGCGCCCGCTGCC
>CAMBUJ010000219.1 GCA_945871005.1 Opitutus sp. GAS368
AGCTAGCAGATGTCACTAGGCGGACGTCACTGCACTTAGGCAGCGAGGGGCATTTCTTCAGTGTTGCCGTTTGTTTGTTTTGAACGGGATTTAGGAGGGTCGTTCATCCTCCAAGGGCAGCGGCGCACGCGAACCAAGGATCGAATCCGTAACACCCCCAAAGTGTGTTTTTGCCTACACCCTTTGCAGGGCGTCGACAGGATTAGATCGGCGTGAGGCCAATCAAAGAACAGAGCCCCACCTTCCCCGGATTTGCGCTAATTGCAAGGGGTCTCTGGCGTTTCCCCCACGTGGCGGGCCGGCCTGCCCTCCCTCCGCTCCCGCTTTCGGATGGCGAGAACGCCCCAGTGTACCAAACCGTTTCGCCTCCACAGCCCCCCGTAGACCCACCCTGCGGAGCAATTGGTTCCCTCCCTGCCCCATAATTGGGTTAACGAACCCATAGGAGCTTCTGGGGCGCCACGGTAAGCTGGCGGCCGTCTGGTTTTCACCAGCGCCAATCCAACCATTCACCGGAGCCCAATCATGATTCAGCACGCCCGTTCCAGCCGTGCGGTCACCCTCGGTAAACCCGAGGCCAAGACCGAGGCCGCCTATGACTCAATCCTCGTCCAGCGCTTCAACGCGGGCGACGAAACCGCCTTCATCGAGATCATGCAGCGCTATCACGCGCGCCTGTTCAGCCTCGCCCACAACCTGCTGCGCAACGCCGCCGACGCCGAGGAAATCGTCCAGGACGCGTTCATCCGCGCCCACCGCGGACTGGCCAACTTCCGCGGCGATTCCTCCCTGGCGACCTGGCTGTACCGCATCGCCCTGAACCTCTCGCGCAACCGCTACTGGTATTTCTTCCGCCGCCGCCGCCAGGACTCCCTCTCGCTGGAGCGCCCCCCCTCCGACGACTCCAACGTGACTTTCGCCGACCTGATTGCCTCCGACGATGCCTCCCCCGCTCAGGAAACCGCCACCCAGGAGTTCGTCACCCTCATCTCCTTGTGCATGGACAAACTGGAGCCCTCGCACCGTGAAATCCTGACCATGCGCAACGTCATCGAGTTGCCCTACGAGGACATCGCCGTGGCCTTGCGCATCAACGTGGGCACGGTGAAAAGCCGCATCGCCCGGGCCCGCGAAAACCTCCGCAAGCTGCTGGCCGAATGCGCCCCCGAGTTCGGCCCGGAATCCGTGCCGGGCGACTTCTTCGAGTCCGGCCGCGTCACCCACGGGCGCGGCGGCATCGTCTGCGCCTGAGCGGCCGGTCGCCCGCCCGCCCCTCCACTCCGGAATCGCTCTCGTTCTCCAACTCTTTCCCGGCCTCAAAGCCCGAACGGTTCAATCCGAGAACGAGCAAGCGTAAGAGAACGAGAACGATTACCCCGGACCCTGTGAGCAAAAAAAGCCCCGGGGCCAGTCACTCGACTGGCCCCGGGGCTTTTTCGCGCCCTCAGTCCATCTTGTAGACCTTGCGGAGTTCCTCCAACGCACTCTGGGGCATCGGCACCAGTGGCCCGAGCGGTCGGCTCAACTGCAGGGCCTCGGCGGTAGCCTCCAACACTTCGAGGCGGTCAAACGCCTCCAGCAGGGTCCGCCCGACGATGAGCGCGCCCTCGTTCTCGATCAGCAGCACGGGGCACTTTTTGAGCGACATGCGCGCGGCCAGCGCCTCGGCGTCTTTAACCACGCAGGCAAAGGGCACCTTCGGCGAATCCCCAAGCACGATGTAACTTTCCGGAATGGTGTGCGAACTGAACTCGGCAGCGGTGATGCAGAACGCGCTGGCGCACATCGGCTGGGCGTTGATGATCACGCCGACTTCCGGATTGGCCTCGTAGATCAGACCGTGCAGACGGCTGGTCCGACTGCCGCGCTTGCCCTCTTCCAGTCCATCCTTGGTGGCGCGTACCAGGCTGGCCGGCTTCAGATCGAGCCGGTCGAGCCGCCGCGGCGTGATCACGAACTGATTGGAATCCAAACGGACGGAAATCGAGCCGGCCGTGCTGATCATCAGCTTCTGGCGGTAAGCGCGCTGGGCGAACGCACACACCTCAGAGCGCAGCTCTTTTTCGCGATTGGAGGGCGGCAGGGCCTCCAGCGGAGCGCAGTCCGGCACCGGGAGACTGGTGATTAGGTCGGCAGGCAACGTGAGCAACTCGCCCAGCGCCGAGGCGCGGATCAGCGTCTGGGCCAAAAACTCCAGGGTCTCGAAGCGCTGGAACGCCTCGGCCAAATCCTTGCCGCCGATGACCACCCCGTGGTTCTCCAACATCACGCAGTCCGCCCCGCTGGCAAAAGCCCCCGCGATCTTGTCGCCGAGCTCCTGGCTGCCCGGGCAGGCGTAGGCCGCATAGGCAATCTTGCCACACAGGTTGTAGGCGTGGGTCTGCACCCGGGTCTCGGGAAACTTGCGCACAATGCTAAAGGCGACCAGCGCGCCGGGATGGGCGTGGACGATCGCCTTGATGTCGGGGCGCACCCGGTAAATTTCCCGATGGAAGGGGAACTCCGAGGAGGGCGGGTGCAGCCCCTCGCGGGTGCCGTCGGCCTTGACGCGCACCACGTCGCTGGCGCGCAGCGAACCCTTGTCCACCCGGGAAGGTGTGATCCAGATGCTCCCATCCGGATCAAGAATCGAGAGGTTACCTCCCGAGGTCGTTGTCATGTGGTAGCGATAGATCCGATCCATCGTTGCCACCAGTTCATCACGCGGATGCAGCCAGGTTTGGGGTGTCATAAAAAAAGATTAAAAACTGCCGTTAACTCTCCGTAAATCTCGCACCGGAACCGATGCGCAGACTCACGGCTTGGCCTCCAGCAAGGGGCCAATCACTGTGTTTAATTCCACTATGGAGAAGGGTTTGGCCAGGCGAATGTAGGCTTCGGGCCCGGCCTCGGAACCGGCCCCGCCGTAGCGGTTGTGGTCGCCGCTCATCAAGATGACCGGCAGGCCGGGGCGCAGCCCATGGATGTCGCTGATCAATTCGAAGCCATTGCATCCGGGCATGGACAGGTCGACGATGGCAAAGGAGAACGCGTCGGGGCTCGCCGCGAACACCGACGCACCACTCAGGCCGTTGTCGGCCGTGACCACCTCGAAGCCAGCCATGGTCAGCACCGCGCAAACAAAGGTGCGCAGCACCTCCTCGTCGTCGACCAAGAGCACCCGGCGCCCGGCCCCGGCCAGCGGGGTCAGCGGGGCGCTCGGCGGCTCCACCACCACCGGTGCTTTTTTGATCACCGGGAAATACACCTCAAAACAGGTTCCCTGCCCGGGGGCGCTGAGCAGGCGGATCGCCCCGCCATGGTCGTGGACGATGCCGTGGACGATGGCCAAACCCAGCCCGGTGCCCTGACCCTCGGGTTTGGTCGTGAAAAAAGGGTCGAAAATGCGCGCCTGGGTCGCCGCATCCATGCCGCAGCCGTCATCGGCCACCGACAGACAGACCTGGCTGCCCAAGGGACCGCTCAGCCCGTCGACCGAAACCGCCTCGGCCGGGCGCACCTCCAGGGTGATCTGGCCTTGGCGCGAGCCGATGGCGTGGGCGGCGTTCAAGCACAGGTTCATCAGCACCTGCTGGAGCTGGCCATAATCGCCCAAGACCTCGCCCACCACGGGGTTTTTCTGGGTGCGGATCACAATCGAGGAGGGCAGACTGGCGTGGAGAATCGGCAGGGTTTCATCGATCAACTGATTAATCTGCATCGATTTGCGCCCAACGCTGGGGGTGCGCCGGGAGAACAGCATCAGGCGCTTGACCAAGTCGCGCGCGCGCATACCCGCGCCCCGAGCCCGCCCCAGCCAATCGCCCGCCGGGTGAGCCGCCGGCAGCAGGGGCAGCGCCAGTTCCAAGCAGCCGATCATGCCGGCGAGCAGGTTGTTAAAATCATGGGCAATGCCGCCGGCCAGCGTACCGAGCGTCTCCATTTTCTGCGCCTGACCGAGCTGGTTTTCCAGCAGACGGCGGCTCAGTTCGGCCTCCCGCTGCTCGGTGATGTCGCGGTTCATGCCCAAGAGGCGCTGCGGCATGCCATCGCCGTCGCGCAACAGGTAGCCGTTGCCCTCAATCGTGCGCAGCGCCCCGTCCGAGCGGCGGATGATGCGGAACTCGAAGGTCTGGAAAACCCGCCCCCCGCGCATGTCCACGATCGTCTGGTCCATGCGCGCCAGATCATCGGGATGCACGCCCTGGCGAAACGCCTCGAGCGAACCGGCCGCCTCCTCGCGGCTCACCCCGTAGAGCGCATGCATGGACTCATCCCAGTCGAGCTGCCCGGTCTGCAAATCCAGCTCCCAGACCCCGAGGTTCGAGGCGCGCATGACCAGGTCGAGCCGGCGCACCAGCGCCTGCTGGGTCTCCTCGCGGCGCTTCTCCTGATCGATGTCGGTGTAGGTGCCGATCATGCGGCGCGGCTTGCCCGGGGTGGACCATTCGATCACCCGGCCGCGGGCGAGAATCCACTTCCACGAACCGTCTTTGCAACGCATGCGCTGCTCCACCACGTGGTGCTCGGCCAAGCCGCGGAAATGGTCGGCGGCGGAGTCCAGCGCGCGCGGCAAATCGTCCGGATGCACCAGTTGCTCCCACTCCTTGACCATGTTGCTCAACTCGTCCTCGGCGTAGCCGAGCATGGACTTCCAGCGCTTGGAGCAAAACACCCGGCCGGTATCGATGCGCCAGTCCCACATGCCGTCGCCGGAACCATCCATGGCGAAACGCCAACGCGCCTCGGATTCGCGCAGGGCGGCCTCGGCCTGCTTGCGGTCGGCGACATCGCGGCAGAAGGCGAGCAGACACACCCGCCCGTCCAACTCCACCCGGCTGGCGGTCACTTCCACGGAAAAGGCCTCCCCGTTTTTGCGCCGGTGTTCGGTCTCGAAAACCAACCCCTCGCTGTCGCGAACGCCCGCCAACCCCGCTACCGCCGGCACGGTCGAACCCGCCGTATTTAAATCCGTGATGCGCAGACCGAGCAAGTTCACCCGCTCATGACCGTAGGCGCGACAGGCCGAGGCGTTGACGTCGAGAATCCGCCCGAATTCGGCGGCCTCGGTGGAGAGCAAAAAAACCGGGTCGGGAGCGCATTCAAAGAGGGTGCGGTAGCGCCGTTCGGTGGCACGCAGCTCGGCCTCGACGCGCTTTTGGTCCTCCAGCAGCGACTGCAGCGCCTTGCGCGAAAGGGCCGACTCGGTGAGCTGGCGCGCCAGGTTCATTTTCACCGAAAACTCCTTCTCCGCGGC
>CAMBUJ010000220.1 GCA_945871005.1 Opitutus sp. GAS368
GAGCCGCTGAACGATCCCGTAAACGTAGGGGCGCGGATCGGTCGGCGCGAGTTGGCGCAGGGTTTCCAGGGCTTGGCCCATGGCGGCGCGTTCACCCGCCTCGCGATAAGCCCGCACCTGCAGGCGTAAAATCTGCGCGTCGGGCTTCGGCCCGTTGCGCTCCGCCCAGGCCTGCAAAAAACCCACCGCCTCGGCGGGTTTGTGCGCGGCGAGCAGCGCGAGCACCCGCAACTCGCTGATCGCGGGGTTGCGGCTCTCGCCTTCCGCCTCCGCCAGGGCCAGAGCCTCCTCGGCGCGTTCGGCCGCGATCAGCGCGCGAAGCTTTTCCTGAATCAACCAGCGGCGATCCTCGGCCAGCGACGGCTGGCCGGCCAGCAGCGCGAGGGCCTGATCGCAGGTGCGCACCCAACTGCCAAAATCCTCGGCCTGGGCGGCCACTTGGACCACTTTGGCCACATACTCGCGCCCCGGATAACGGGTTTTCAAACCACCCTCGTAAACGGCCAGCGCCTGCTTGCGCGCCTTCATCGCGAGGTAAAGGTCGGCGAGCACCAGACGACCCTCGATCTCCTCGGGATTACGCGCGATACCGTTGCGCAGTTTGGCCAGGCCCGCGCCCCAGCGCTTGGCCTTGATGTCGTCGAGCCCCTCGGCGATTTGCGCCTTGCCGCGGAGTTGCGCCACCCCGCTCCAGCGCGTCGGCAAAACCAGATCGGTGTAGGTGACGAAATTATACGGCCGGCGCTCCAGCGCCACCCAGAGCGCGAGCGCTCCGGTGAAATACCCTGCGACCGCCAGGCCCGCCAGCCAGGCCAGGGCGCCGCGCAGGCTGATCACCCAGCCGATCCGGCGACCGCCGGGACTACGCGCGTAACCGCCAAAAAGCCCCAAGCGCCACTCCGCCGGGACGCTCGAACGGTTCCAGCACAGCTTCACTTTGGGTAATTTCATCAGCTTGTAGACCTGCTTAAGTTCCAATCGTGCTCTTCGCCCCGCGCACCGACTCGGCGATATTTTCCTGGTGCGACTCGAGGTCGCCCTTGTTGGCGTTGAACTTCATCGAAACGGTCTTCGACACACCGCGCTCCTCCATGGTCACACCGTAAATCGCCTGCGCGGCCGAAACCGTGCGCTTGTTGTGGGTGATGATGATGAATTGGGAGTTGTCCACGAACTTGCCCAGCAGGTTGGTGAAGCGCCCGATGTTCGATTCGTCTAGCGGAGCGTCCAACTCGTCGAGCAAGCAGAACGGCGAAGGTTTCACCATGTAGAGCGCAAAGAGCAGCGCCACCGCGGTGAGGGTCTTTTGCCCGCCCGACAGCAGAGTGATGCCCTTGAGCTTGGTGCCGGGGGGCTGGGCGGTAATCTCGATGCCACTCTCCAGAATGTCGTCGGTCATGACCAACTCCAGGTTGGCAATACCGCCGCCAAAGAGCGTCTGGAAGGTGTAAACGAAGTTCTTCTTGATCTGGTCAAAGGTGATCTGGAACTGGGTCATCGAGGTCTGATTGATCTCGTCGATGGTCTTAATCAGATCGGCCTTGGCGTTGTTCAAGTCGTCGCTCTGCCCCTTGAGGAAGTCGTAGCGTTGCTTGAGTTCGGCGTACTCCTCGATCGCGCCGGTGTTGACCGCACCCATGCTGGCCAGGCGCTGACGCAACGCGTCCACCTCGACTTTGATCGAACCCCAGTCGGCGGACTTCTCCAGCGCGGTCAGGTCGTCCTCAGTCGGGTCGGGCTTGGGCCCCTTCTTTTTACGCCGCTTAACCGGCGCAGCCTCAGTGGAGGCGGCGGCGGATTCGGGCGACGAATCGGCGGAGGCTTGATCGGCCGGGCCGGCCGAAACTTCACCCTCAGCCGAAGGTGCTACCGCGCTCCCAGCTCTAAGCTCAGAGCTCTTAGCTCCAAGCTCCGCGCTCTTCGCTGCCGGCTCGGCGTCCTCATCCTCGTCGTCGTCGAGATCGAGCATCTTGAGGTCGGGGGGATCGTCCTCCGAACGCCAGAGAATGGCGCGCCAGTCGTATTGGCCGACTCGGATCTGGAACTCGCGCTGCACGTCTTCCTCGAGGAACTGGGCGCGGGACTTGTTCTGGGCCAGAGCAACTTCGCACCGGCTGAAATCGGACTGGGCTTTCTCCGCGTCGGTGCGGATGCCGTCCTGGGAGTTTTCCACCCCGCCGATCTCGCGCTCCACTTCGCCGAGTTCGATACGAATCTGCTCCACCTGCTGCTGGGCCACGACGAGGGTTTCGGCGATCTGGGCGGCGCGGGCTTTCTGATTGCCGCTTTCCACTTCCAGCGAAGCCACCTGATCGGTCCACACTTCCACCTCCTGCTGACGCTGTACCAGAATCGTCGAGAGCTGGTTGCGGCGGCGTTCCATATCGGCGATACCGCGGTCGAGCACTTCGACCTTTTGGCGGCAGTCGGCGAGGTCGAGTCGGGCTTGGCCGAGGTTTTCGCGCTTCATGTCGCGGTCGGCGCGTAACTCGGTGAGGCGCGTCTCCATTTCGTTGATGCGGGCGCGGCCGGCTTCGACGGCGGCGTTCGCATCGGTGAGCGCGGTGCGGGCGCGCTCGAAGCGCGTCTGGGTCTCGTTGCGCTGGGCTTCGAGGCCTTGCAGCTCCGATTCCATGCGGTTGGCCTTGGTGCCGATCTCCTCGAGTGAACGCTGGGCGTTGCGCTCCTCGGACTGGACGGTGGCGACGTTTTGCGAGGCTTCGAGCACTTCGGCGCGCTTTTCTTCCAAGGAGGCCTCGGCCTCGGCCAAGCGGGCGCTGAGGCTGTCGATGACGGCCTTTTGACTGTCGTGGGCAAGTTGATCGTCGGCCTGCAACCGGGCTGTTTCGCGAATGTCGATCTCGCGCTGGACGATGCTGTTGTTGGATTTTTTGGCGAAACCGCCGAAAATGAGCCCGCGCCGGTCGACCACTTCGCCCTTGGCGGTGGCCACGGCGAGGAATTGGAAGCTCGGGTTATCGCGCCAGAAATCGAGGAAGGCGTGGAGGTTTTCGGCCACATAACAGGCACCGAGCAGGGCGGCGGCCGGGTGCGCCGGATCGTAGTTAACCAACGCGGCGGTCGCCGGGGTCAGGCCGGGCGGCAGCGGCAGAGCCGCTGGGTTTGAAATCTGAGATTTTAAATTTGAGAGCTCGGACGTGTCGCCGGGAGTCTCCACTTTCAGATTTGAGATCTCAGATTTGAGATTTGAAAACTGCAGCACTGCGGCGCCGATCTGTTCGGCCTCCAGCTGGGCGAGGATTTTCTGAGCGGTGGCGACGTCAGCCACGTTAATCGCCTCGACGGCCGAACCGAGCAGGGCCTCGACCGCTTTGGCGTGCGCGGGGTGGACCTCGAGCCCCTTGGTGATCGGCGTGGCGGTGGTCTCGCCGAGGGCGGGCGCGAGGCGGCCCTGGAGAATAGCCTTCGCGCCCTCGCCGAAGCCCTCGAACTTTTCGGCGAGCTGTTTGAGCAAGTTCAGCCGCGCGGTGCGCTGGGCGAGCTGGCGGTCGATGTCCTGGAGCTTTTTCTGACCGTCGCGGAATTCGCGGGTGAGATCGCCGATCTGGATCTGCACATCCTGGGTTTCCTGATGGGCGCGGGCCTTGGCCACGGTGGCCTCCTCGACGCGGGCGTTGAGCTCGGAGAGTTGCTGCGCGGCCGAGGACTGCTGCTGGCGCAGGCTTTCGAGTTCGCCGGCGACCGATTCGTGGCGGTGGGCGGAGGTTTTTTGGTCGACCTCGTAGCTGGAGCAATCGGTGCGCAGGCGGGCAACGTTGCTCTCGAACTGCAGGATCTGGAACTTGGTTTGCTGCAGCTCCTGTTCGAGCTTGGTGGACTCGGCCTCGACGACCGCGAGTTCGCGGTTGCGGTCCTGGAACACGGCGTCGGAGCCGCCGAGCAGGGCGAGCTGCATCTGTTTGTCCTGCGCGCCGGTGTCGACCTGCGAGGACAACTCGTGGAGTTGCATGTCGAGCTCGCCCAAGTTGGCGCGCGAAGCCTCCAAGCGGTCGGACAAACCGGAGCGCTTGATCAGGGAAAGGTTGGCGGCGTTCTCGGCCTGCTCCTTTTCCGAACGCAAATCGAAGACCGCCTGCTGGGCCTCCTGCACGCGCTGGTTGAGCTGGGTGCGGCGAGTTTTCTGGCCCTCGAGGGCGGACTGCTGCTGTTGCAGGTGGGTGCGGCGGGTCTCGGCGGCGGCGCGCAACCGGATGACCTGCTCCTCCAAATGCGTGAGGGTGGCGCTGACCTGGGCGTAGTTGTAACCGTGATGGGCCAGCGCGAGGTGGCGCAGGCGCCAGATGAGTTTTTTATAGCGCAACGCCTTGGTCGCCTGGCGGCGCAGCGAGCCGATCTGGCGGGCGATTTCCGTGACCACGTCGGCGACGCGGACCAAGTTGGCGTCGGTCAGCGTGAGCTTGGAAAGGGCCTCCTTGCGCTGGGATTTGTACTTGGTGATGCCGGCGGCCTCCTCGAACACGGCGCGGCGCTCCTCGGGCTTGGAGGAGAGGATCTGGTCAATCTGGCCCTGGGCCATGATCGAGTAGGACGTGCGGCCGATGCCGGTGTCCATGAACAGCTTTTGAATGTCCTTAAGACGGCACGGCTGGCCGTTGAAAAAGTATTCGCCCTGGCCGTCGCGGTGGACGCGGCGCATGATTTCGATCTCGTGAAACTCGCTGCCGAGCTGCTTTTCGCAATCGGTGAGCAACAGGGAAACCTCGCACAACTGGGCGGGTTTACGGGTGTCGGCACCCTCGAAGATGACGTCCTGCATCTTACCACCACGGAGGGCCTTGGCGGACTGTTCGCCGAGCACCCAGCGGATGGCGTCGGCGACGTTGGATTTGCCGCAGCCGTTGGGCCCCACGATGGCGGTGACCCCGGGCTCGAAACGCAGAGTGGAGGGGTCGGCAAAGGACTTGAAACCGTGGAGCTTGAGGGCCTTGAGATACATGAAAAGAGAGCGGCATTCAGACGCCCCCCCCGCCTGCGGCAAACGCAAAGTTGGTTACGTTATTCACACAAAATCCGGGTCGAAACGACTCCGTCGTCCCGCTACGCCCCGGAGCGTTTCCCTCCCCGACGTAGCGGGATGGCGCAGCCATTTCGTAATCCGTTGCCTTCTTCCGCCTCCCACTGGCACGGAATCGAAACGACTCCGTCGTCCCGCTACGCTTCGGAGCGCTCCCCGTACTCCGGGACGTAGCGGGATGGCGGAGCCATTTCGTAAT
>CAMBUJ010000221.1 GCA_945871005.1 Opitutus sp. GAS368
CCTTTGCGTGGGTTTCTCGTTTTCGTCGCCTTGCACGCGATTACGAACGGCTGCCCTCTTCATTTGCCGCCCTCCATTGGCTCGCCTTCGGCGGTCTTATGCTTGCTTCTATATTCTCCATTTCCATGAAAAATTCATGACAGCCTCTAAGGGGGCAGGCCTCAACTTATTAAATTTAAAGGGACAGAAAAAAGGGGCGGGGGCGGGACGTTACTTAGATACATCCAGCTCAGGAGGGCAGACGAGCCAACATTCCAACATCCAGGAAATCAGCGGTCGAATCTGATATTTACAAATTCCGGAGGCTGAATTTGACCCATTGCCTACCGCACCCGATAAATTTCAAACACAAAAACCCGACGAACGGCGTGGTCCACATGATAGACGATCACGTGACTGGAGATAAATAAGTGAAAAACCGCTTCGCCCTCCGAATCAAAGCCGATAAAAGAGGGCTCAGTGAATGGATTATGTCCCAGGCGATCCAATGCACGTTCGATCACCACCCGGCGAGCTCGCGGTAAACGTCGAAGGAACCCGTAAGGCTCTGCATCCAACATCCAGCGATATTCCAGACTCATGCAGTCGTCGTGGTTACGCCTGAGGTGCGACGCTTAAATTGGCTGGCCGTCACGCCAAGCCCTGACTGAAGTTTGCGCCTTTTTTTTGTGATTTCAGATTTCCACGCATTCGAACTAGCACGTTCATCCACAAAAAGATATGCGCGCAACCATTGCCGCTCTTTAGCACTCAAATTATCGGCAGTTTTTTTAAGTTCGCTGATCGACATAATAGAAAAATTTTAATTTCGGCGTTATAGAGGCAAGGCTAAAGCTAAAGGGGGTTGGGGCGAGTTTTGTTGATTTGCAGGCCTGGTCCCAGCTTCGCCCCGTCACTTCCCATCCCTTTTTGCATACATGCCTAAGCAGCCAGGCCACAACTCATTGAATTTTAACAGTGGACAGAAAAAGGGAGGATAACCCAAAGAGATACAGCTAAAGAGGTCAGGGCGTTGTTTATTGATTGTTGCGGGTCAGAACTGGATCTGTGCCCACGGAACACACGGACTACACGGAAGAATAAATCAGCGACTGGGAAGCGATCGAGTCTTGCTTGGCGACCTTTGCGCCCCCGTTGCATCATTGCGTTAAAAGTCCGATTTCTGGGCCCAGCTTCGCCCCGTCACGTCCCTGCGGGGAAGTGACCGGGGTTGAAATTAATATAAACGGACGGCGACCCTAGCCGATGAGCTTGCCCATCAGCGGCAAAACGAGTTCGGCGCGGGACTGCCAGGTTTGGAGCTTGCCGAGACGGGCGTTGATCAGGGCGAGTTCAGAGGCCGGCAGGGGCGGGGCTCCGGGGACTTGAAATTGATCTAGACTGAGATTTTGGGTGCGGGTGCCCCAATCGGAGAGTTGGGGGGTGATTCGCTCGCGGATAAACCCGCCGACCAGGGCGCGTAATTCCACGACCGGCTCGAAACATTCGCGGCGATCACTGAGATGGGGGACGGACTGGATGGCGCCAATGGTGCGTAAAAAGCGCAGGCCTTGGCTGACCGAGCCTTTGCTGATCTGGAGGCGGTCCATGATGTCTTGTTGGGCCAGGGGGCGCGTGGAGGCAAAAAGCAGCCCATAAATTTCACCCAGCGAGGGGGGTAAAGCGAGGGTTTGGCTCATTTGCACAAAAATCGCGACCAGTTCGGCCTCTCCAGGGGTTAACCGAGGCGGTCCGGCGGGCGGGCCCGGGGTTGGTTCAAGCGAGGGGGACGGCTGGAGCGCGGACATGAGGACAAACAGAAAGCAAATGAAGAAGAGTTCAAATTAAAATGAGTTTTACCGTCGCTGAGAGCTTGGAGCTGAGAGCTGGGAGCGAAACGGGGGGGGGCATTTTGGGTTTATCGATTCCTCGGATCGAAAGCGGCTTCGCGCTCCCGCTACGCCTCGGAGTCCGGGCTCGCGTTCTGATACGTAGCGGGACGACGGAGTCGTTGCGAGTCCTCGGATCGAATGTGCATGCGCCTTGCCTTGGCGGTGCGGCCTCGTTCACTCGCGCCCATGCCCGATCCGTTCAACCGTAAACCTTGGCCGATGAAATGGGTCTTTGTGATCATTCTCGCCTGCATCGTGCCCTACACGATTTTGACGCTGAAATACCGCAAGACCGCCGCGCCCTTCCAGCCCTACGAGGACAGTAAACAACGCGCCAACGTGATCCGTTTGCTCGACGCCGGATATCAGCGCATCCAGGTGGCCGCCGAGCGACCGGCGGACCCTCAGGTGCTGGTGCGCACCCTGCGGGAGCTGGCAGTGCACAGCGAGGTGGCCGGAGGGCTGACCGAGGCGCTGGCGGCCACGCTGGTCGAGATCCCTGAGCTGCCGCTTGCCTTCAGCACGGTTGCCGCGTCCGGGGCGACGAGTGCGCAGAGTGCTTACCCGGTGGTCTTCACCTGCAAGCTGGGCGACCAAAAGCACCAGCTCGGCGGGGCCGAGGTTTTTGTGCGGGGGGAAAGCGTCGTGATCGTTCCGCAATTCGAGCCGCTTAGCGGGGAGCTGACCGCGCGGAGTAAAGAAAGCGCGGTGGTGATCACCCTGCCGGCAGGCGCCTTGAAGCCTGGGTCGTACACGGTGCACCTGGCCGGGCGGGATAAATCCCGGCAGTGGAAACTCGAGCTGCGGTAAGGCCAGCGGAGCTAATAGGTAGTAACATTTAAAGTGTCGGATAAAAACCGGTTGTCTCGCGAAGTATTCGAAGGGAGCGAAGGAATGTGCCTGTGCCGCTTTGTTTTGGTACTTTTTCCGGCTTCGCGCCCTTCGCGAGACAACCGGATCGTACTCGGTTAGATGCCGTGCGGCATCGGGTTTTAGTACGATTTATGATCCGACAACTTGAATGTTACAGCCTGCTAGGGGGGGGGCGTCCAAGCTCCAAGGCCGAGCTGGAGCTCGGCGTTCCGACGGCGCAAGCCGAACCATCCACGCGGCGTCGCGGATTAATACCTGCGGATGGAGGTGGTGAGGCTTTTCGAGGTCGGATCAAAATCGCTCCGCGCTTTCGCTACGTTGCGGAGGTTCGGAAACTCGGAACGCATCTCGCGGCGGACGTAGCCTGACGACGGGGGCGCTGGGTTCCGCGCCGGATCAAAATCGCTCCGCGATCTCGCTACGTTGCGGAGGTTCGGAAACTCGGAATGCATCTCGCGGCGGACGTAGCCTGACGACGGGGTCGTTGGGTTCTCCACCGGATCGAAATCGCTTCGCGATCTCGCTACGTTTCGGAGGTTCGGTAACTCGGAACGCATCTCGCGGCGGACGTAGCCTGACGACGGGGGCGTTGGTTTCCGCGCCGGATCAAAATCGCTCCGCGATCTCGCTACGTTCCGGAGGCGAGAGGCACGAGATTGGCCGATGCGCAAGCGGGGTGCCCCCCACGCAGAGTTCTAGGGCGAGACCCACTCTCGGTCGGCGCAGAGCCGTGCTACCGTGGCCGCCATGTTCCCCCTACCCCACCCCGCCCCCGCGCGAAGGGCCCCCCGGCCATGAAAATCCTCGTTGTACACGAACGCTTCGGCGCTCTCGGCGGTGCTGAGGTCAACATTCTGGCCACCGCCGAGGCCTTTTTGAACCGCGGCCATGAACTCGCCCTGCTGCACGGACCGGGCACCGGCAAGGAGGAGGCCAGCTGGTTGCAGACCTTCCCCACCCGCTTTTCCTATGACCAGACCCGGTGCGGGCGGGCTGCCTTGGCACTGGCGCTGCGTCAGTTTAGGCCCGAGGTGATTTTTCTGCATAAAATGGCCGACCCAAGCCTGCTGGCCGCGCTGGTTGAAGGTGGGGTGCCGGTGGTGCGGATGGTCCACGACCACGATCTAACGTGCATGCGCAGCTACCGCTACCACCCGCTCAGCCGGGAAATTTGCACGCGGGCCGCCTCGGGCTGGTGTGTGTTTCCCTGCGGAGCCTGCCTGACGCGTAACCACGGTCCGGGACTGCCCCTGCAGTGGAAGAGTTACGCCGCCAAGCGCAGGGAACTCGCCTTGAATCGGCAACTGGCAGCCCTGATTGTCGCCAGCAGCTACATGCAAAATGAATTGGTGCTCAATGGCTTCCCGCCGGATCGCATCGCCATCCATGC
This sequence comes from Opitutus sp. GAS368, assembly GCA_945871005.1. Taxonomy (GTDB): domain Bacteria; phylum Verrucomicrobiota; class Verrucomicrobiia; order Opitutales; family Opitutaceae; genus Rariglobus. The sequence continues at coordinate 4,135 of CAMBUJ010000221.1, forward strand.
CCCCGTCCCGCGCTCGGGTGCGGGGGCATTTGAAAGCACCTTCGATTCCCGCAACCTGCTGGTTTATTCAGGGCAAATTATCCGCGGCAAGGGGGTCGATGTGCTGCTGGAGGCGCTCGCGCGGGTCACCACCCACTTCGAGGCGGTGATCGTCGGGGAGGGCAGTCACCGCGGGCACTGCGAACGGTTAAGTCGGCGCCTCGGGCTGAGCCACCGGGTGCACTTTACCGGCTTTGTGCCCCAGGCGGAGTTAAAGATCTATCACCGCAACGCCAGTGTCGCGGTGGTCAGTTCGGTCTGGCCGGAGCCCTTTGGGGCGGTGGGGCTGGAAGCGATGCGCTGCGGACTGCCGGTGGTGGCCTTCGAGGCGGGAGGCATCGGGGATTGGCTCGTCGACGGGGAGACCGGCTACCTCGTGCCCTGGATGGATCGCCAGCAGTACGCCAACCGGATCGAAACGCTCCTGCGCAACAAGAAACTAGCCCGGACGATGGGCGAAAACGGGCGGGAGTTGGCGGAGCGCCGCTTCAGTTTCCCCGCGTACGTGCGCGACCTGGAGTGCCTGCTCGCCCGGGTCGCCCAAGCGAAGAGCGGCCTACTGGCCTCAACCTGATACTCATTCGCGTTCAAGATGAGCTTTACGCACCTAGTTTATGGGGCGCAGACACCTTTGGGGCAACGCCCTGAGCTCACGCTCAGAGCCACGAGGAGTGGGTTCGCGCAGCGTTTGACCAACACCCTGAGCTCACGCTCAGGGCCACGAGGAGTGGAGCGCAGCGCATGTGGTCAATACCCTGAGCTCACGCTCCGGGCCACGAGGAGTGGAGCGCAGCGTTTTGCCTGAAGCGTGAGCTCAAGGATGCAGCAACCTCAACTTGAACGCTAAATAATTTAAGTGCGGCCCGAATCCGATGCGGTGCAGCCCCGAACTGCCCCGCCGCCCCCAGTTGCCCCCTAACCTCGATTGCCCCCCAAACCTCGATAGCCCCCC
>CAMBUJ010000222.1 GCA_945871005.1 Opitutus sp. GAS368
GGGTCTTGCGGCGGGGTGTAAATGACCGCCCCCGTCTCCTGATTTTTAAGCACCGTCCCCGGCAACGTGCGCAGGCCGATCCGGCTTTCCAGCAAGGTGGCCTGGATAGCGAGCACATCGTCGAGACGCAGAAACCGCTGTTCGCGCACACGAGCGAAACCCAGCTTGAGGGCGGTCGCGTAGCTGTGGACTTCCTTGGTCGCCAAGGACGGAAACTGGGCGGCGGTGGCATCGCCCTGAAACAGCTCGTCCTCCGTGGTCACGATGTTTTCGATTTCCGAGGAATCCTTGGCCTCCTGCAGCGCAAGGGTATCGATTAAAATAGACTCGTTAGGAATGGTACCGGCGGCCCCCTTGAGTTCAGCCAGTTGGCGATGGGCCCGGGCGAGCTGACGCAGCACGGCAGGCGTCTCCAGTGTGACCGTTGAAGGCAAGGGCAGGGGCGTGAGCGGAGTAGTCATGTGTAAACTAAACACCGCTTTCTTAATACGTCGCTAAAACATGTAAAGAAAACCGCCACTTTTAATACATGTTAACCCAACGTGTTAACTTTTCGCCGATTTTTGGGCAGTTCAGGCCTTCGCTTGGCTCAGAGCCCTCATTCGTTCTCAGCTCGACCACCGCCCTCCGCCCTCAGGTCTCAAGTTTCCTCTCTCAGGTTTCCCTCCGCCCGACCGTCCTCCGTGCCCTCATCCGACCTCCTGCCGCCTCGGTGCAACCTGCGGCACCGATAAAAAAAACGGCTCCTCGTTCACTGGCTCAGCTTGCGCATCAAATCCGCGTGCTCGCCAAAAACCCATCCAGCCGACTCGTTAAACGCACGGTCCTCAGCTTGGCGCACCGGGGCGCTGCGGGCATCCAACTCATGCACGAAGTCGAGCACCTTGGCGCGCCCCGCCAGCGGCAGGGCTTTGATTTGGTCGATGACTTCGTAAGCGGTCATGCGCCCACTCTGCTCATTTCAACCTGCCAGGCAAGTCGGCCGTTTCCATTCAAGTTTTTCATCTCAACCCCTGCCGCTTCTTTTACCCGGTGAATACGACCTGTTATAGCACAAGATGGGATGCTCGCCTCGCGGTCCACGCCTAGCCCCTCCGGCAATCGTTCTCGTTCTCCTACTCGTTCTCAACCCCGAGTCCGCCCGCAGAGTCCGGACTTACCGCTGACCTCTGGCATCTGTCCTCTGATCGACATCCGCCCTCAGGTCTCAAGTTTCCACCCTCAGGTTTCCCTCCGCCCGACCGACCTCCGTGCCCTCATCCGACCTCCCATCCGCCTCTGTGTAACCAATCCTAAATCCGCCCTCCGCTCCGTGTTCTAGTTTGGGCACAAAATTCAATTCCGTGGATTGTCTGCCGGGAGTGCAGGAGGGTCTTGATCGGCGATGCCAGGCAAGGCGGCGCGAGGAGGGCGCTGGGACGTAGCGCGTAGCGCGGAGATGGCCTCGCGCAGCGTGGCCCGGCCTGTGCCGGGTCAGCGAGCGCGGGTGCCCTTGGGGCGCGATCGCTGACAATGTGCTGGTGCACATGACCAAGACCCCCGGAGCGACAACACAGCCTGGCGCGCCGAGGAAGGTCCTCCTGCCTCGCGGAGAGTTGACACCGGGCCTAGGAAGTATGCCCACCAAACTCCTCCACATCCTCTCCTTCCTTGGCAAAGCCGCTGGCCTCGCCCTCACCATCGCCGGCCCCCTCTCCGGCACACCAATCGGTCTGACGGTCTTCGCCGCTGCCTCACTCCTGAAAGACGCAGTGAACCACTTCGGCGACCTCGCCGACGACGGCAAACCCAACGACTCGTTCAAATCCTGACGATTCCGCCACCGCCGCCCGGTTTCTCTCGGCCAACCGCCCTCCGGCTCGCAATCCCCTAGCCCCGGTCGCTCCCCAGCGCCGGGGCTTTTGTGCTTCAGCGTACCCTGCTCAAATCAGCCTTTCTCCGTCTCACCCAGGGGCAGCGGCGCCAAACCCAGCTCTCGCAGAAACGCGTTATGCTTAGCCGTCGCCGTCTGGATTTTTTCCTCGATGTCCACCAAGGCCGCATGGGTTTCCTCGATAACAATTTCCGCCTCCTCCGTCGCCGTGCTGATGTACCGGGAAATATTCAGGTTATACCCCTCCTCCTCGATCCTCTCCATCGAGATCCGCTTGGAATAACGCTCCTCTTCCTTTCGGAACTGGTACGTCTCAATGATCTTGGCGATGTTCTCTTCGGTGAGCTGGTTCTGGCGCTTGCCTTTCACAAAATGCTCGGCGGCGTTAATAAACAGCACGTCGTCCGGCTTTTTGCATTTCTTCAGCACCAGAATACACACCGGAATTCCAGTGGAATAAAACAGGTTGGCGGGCAGGCCGATCACCGTGTCGATGTGGCCGTCCTTCAGCAACTTGGTGCGGATCTTTTCCTCGGCTCCACCCCGGAAAAGCACACCGTGGGGCAGGATGATGGCCATCACCCCTTCGTCCTTGAGGTAGTGGAAACCGTGCAGCAGGAAGGCGAAATCTGCCGCCGACTTGGGGGCCATCCCGTGGCTCTTGAAACGCACGTCATCACCCATCGCCTCGGTGGGCTCCCAACGCAGGCTGAAGGGTGGATTGGCGACGATGGCGTCGAACGCGGGTTTCTTGGCCGGGTTCAGCTCGCGCAGGATGTCCCACTCGTTGGTCAGGGTGTCGCCGTGGTAAATTTCAAACTCCGAACTCTTCACCCCGTGCAGCAGCATGTTCATGCGCGCCAAATTATACGTGGTGATGTTCTTCTCCTGGCCGTAAATCTTGCCAATGCCTTGCGGCCCAAGGCGTTTGCGCACGTTGAGCAGCAGCGAGCCGGAGCCGCAGGCGAAATCCAGCACGCTTTCCAGCCGCTTCTTCGGGCCGGTTTTCGGTTCCTGGCTGTCCAGCGTGACGATGATGGAGAGGATGTCGGAAATCTGCTGCGGGGTGTAGAACTCGCCCGCCTTTTTTCCCGACCCGGCGGCAAACTGAACGATCAGGTATTCATAGGCATCGCCCAGCGCATCGATGTCGGTGGAAAACTCGTTCAGCCCCTCGGCGATCTTCTGGATGATGGTGCAGAGCTTGGCGTTGCGGTCCGTGTAGGCTTTGCCGAGCTTGGGTGAGGCCAGATCAATTTCGGAAAAGAGGCCGTCAAAGGTGCTCTCGAAGGACTCGTCTTGGATGTATTTGAAGCCCGCCTGGAGCGTGTTCAGCAGTTCGCCGTTCTGGGTGCGCGCCAGGCCCGCGATGCTGTTCCAGAGGTGCGTCGGCTGGATGACGTAATGCACCTTGCGGCGCATCTGCTTCTCGAAGGCAGGGATGTCCGCCTGGTTCCCTTCATACCAGACCTGAAGCGGAGTCGCCGCTCCAGGTTTAGGCAAAGCATCAGCGGGCAACTCGGGGTAATCCTTCCCCAGTTCCTTCTTCGCCGCCGTCTCGTAGTTGTCCGAGAGGTAGCGCAGGAAGAGGAAGGACAGCATGTAGTCGCGGAAGTCGTCCGCATCCATCGCCCCGCGCAGGTCGTTGGCGATGGACCACAGGGTCTTGCCCAGTTGTTTTTGGTTGGTGTCGGTCATGTCTTCGGGCGTCGTTTGATCTTGGTTTCCAGCGCTTTGAGGTCGGCCTCGTCTTGCTGGTCGGCTTCGATGGCCTCCTGTTTTTTGCGGTCTTGAGCGAACTTGAGGTAAAGCTCGCCGGTGTGCGCCTCCATCTGCTCGTGGCTGATGGAGCCGGTGTGGGTGAGCAGGGGGAAACCGTTGGAGGTGATGATCTGGTCCACGTTCTGTTTCCAGAACGCCATGCGCGTCTCCTGTTTGTTTTTGGCCCGCAGTTCGGCGGTTTCCAGGAAGATGACCACCAGCCGGTTCAGAGTATCGATTTCGTCCTCGGTGAGATAGTTTTTGGCGACGACGATATCGGTCTTGCGGACCTTGTCGCCTTTCCACGCGAGCAGGCCGAAGTTGGCGTCGGCGGGGTTGGCGCGGGCGGTAACGAGCTCCGCCGCGGTTTGACGGGTGACGGCGTAGAGCAGGACGTTTTGGACGGTGGCGAAAAACTGCTGGGTGGGGCGGTCGGTCTTGTCGTAGTCGGTGCAGAGGGTGAAGAGATCGCGGACTTTCTGGTAAAAACGCTTTTCCGAGGCGCGGATGTCGCGGATGCGCGCGAGCATCTCGTCGAAGTGGTCCGGGCGGCCGTCGGGGTTTTTGAGCCGCTCGTCGTCCATGGCGAAGCCCTTGAGGAGGTATTCCTTGAGGACGGTGGAGGCCCAGCGGCGGAACTGGACGCCACGCGGGGAACGGACCCGGTAGCCAACGGCAAGGATGGCATCGAGGTTGTAGAGCTTGGTGAGGTAGTTTTTGCCGTCGGCGGCAGTTACCGAGGATTCCTCGGTAACTGACTTCTCCTCCAACTCCTTCTCTGAAAATAAGTTTTTAAGGTGGAGACCCACATTGTCGGTGGACACGTCAAACAGGAGGGCCATCTCCCGTTGCGAGAGCCAAACGGTTTGGTCCTTCGCCCGCAGCTTGATCTGGATGCGGCCGTCTTCGGTGGTGTAGAGAATCAGGTCGTTCATGGCACGTGCTCGGTGGTTCTGTGGCGGATCATTTTCGTGACGCCACGAAATTGATCCCGCCGGGTATGGGGCGACGGGGATTCTTAGCCTTGGCGCTCATGCTTCAACCTCCTCCGGGTATGGGAAAAGCTGCTGCATAAGCCCTTGCTTGTGGGTCTTGAGGGCGGCGAGCTTTTGGGTTTGCGCGGCGATCAGTTCGTCGAGGCAGCTCAGGCAGTCGGCGATGCGTTGCTGTTCGAGGAGAGACGGCAAGAGCACTTGAAAGCCCCCAAGCTGGCTTAATGAAATGTTTGGCTGTGCTGCGCCTGCCTTTATCCGGTGAATCTCACCTTGAATCAGTGACGAGCCAAGATATCTCATTATAAATTCGTGCGAAAGCCCGCTATTTAATCTTACTATTGCGAGGGCTTGGTTTATATTCGCAGGTAAATCATCCCGGCGAACTATTGCTACGAATCCTAATCCACCTGCTATCGAAAAAAGAATATCATGCTCCTTCAGTTTTGAACGCGCA
>CAMBUJ010000223.1 GCA_945871005.1 Opitutus sp. GAS368
ACGTTTCGCTCATAGGCCCCATCGGTAGTCCGCGTTTTGAAAATTGCCACCCTGAATCCGCAGCTCCATCAACCCGGCATGCCTACCCTGCAAGACCTCGTTGCCTATTGCGACAACCGCACCCGTCGCTCCGCCTACAAGGACGCCCCTGGGGCCTTCAACGGTCTCCAATTGGCCAATCCCGGGCGCGTCACCAAGATCGGCGCGGCCGTGGACGCAGGCGTGATCCCCTTTCAGCAGGCGGTGGCCGCCGGGGTGGATTTCCTCATCGTTCACCACGGCATGTATTGGGACATGCCCCGGCCGCTCACCGGCGCGGTTTACGAGCGGGTTGCCACGCTGATCGGTGGGGGCTGCGCGCTTTACAGCAGCCACCTGCCGCTCGATGGCCACGCGGAGCTGGGCAACAACGCCCTGCTCGCCCGTCAGCTTGGGCTCGCGCCTGAGCGGCCTTTTCTCGTGCGCGACGGCGAGGCCATCGGTCGCATCGCCGCCTACACCGGCTCGCGCGCTGAGCTGCGCGCCCAGTTGGAGCGTCTTTATGGGCGGGTGATTGCGATCGAATACGGCTCGGAGACGCCCGCCGCCGTGGCGTTTTGCAGCGGCAGTGGCAACAGCGCCATGGCCGAGTTGGTGCCGGCCGGCGTCGACACGCTCGTCACCGGCGAACTGCGCGAGGAATGGTTCAATACCGCGCAGGAGCAGAAGCTCAATTTGTACCTGTGCGGTCATTACGCCACCGAGGTCCACGGGGTGAAGGCGCTCGCCGCCGAACTCGCGGCCCATTTCGACCTGCCCTGGGAGTTCATCGCCACCGATAACCCGCTCTAGGGTTGGCGGGGATGTCGGGGGCAAGTCCCGACGGCGGATCGACTCATTCTCGTTTCGCCGAGGGTTTTAATTAATCGACCCGCCTGGGTTCTTGCCGACACTGCCCGCGTGCTGCGCCACCTTGAACCCGAGCTGCTCGACTCCCTCCCTGCCGACCATCCGGACGCCCTCCACAGCCGGCGTGACCTGCGGGTGATTAACCGCGTGATGGGCAATGCCCTTTGGTTTCGGGCAACGCTTTGCGCCCACCTCCATCCCGGCGAACGGGTGCTCGAACTCGGCGCGGGCGCCGGCGAATTGGCGCAGACGTTGCGCGCGGTGGCTCCGTTGATCGACGGGATCGACCGCGTGCCGGCGCCGCCGGCTTGGCCAACCCCGTCCCGCTGGCATCAGGCCGATATCGAGCAGTTCACCGGCTGGACCGATTACCCGGTGGTGATGGGCAACCTCATCCTCCATCATTTCACCGACGCTTCATTGCGGGGTTTGGGTGCGGCCCTCGCCCCGCATGCCCGCTTGCTGGTTTTTAGTGAACCCACCCGCAAGCGGCGCATTCAACGATTCTGGAAAATCGCCGCGCCGTTGGCCGGCGCCAACTCGGTCACGCTCCACGACGGCTACGTGAGCATCGCGGCGGGGTTTTGCGCCGACGAACTGCCCCACGCGCTCGGACTGGATCCGGCATTCTGGAACTGGCGGGTCACCACGACCTGGCTGGGCGCTTACCGGTTAATCGCCCAACGCCGCTCCTGATGGCGACGCCCCTGCAACCCGTGGAAATCGCCGGCGGAGGTCTCGCCGGCCTCTCGCTCGGACTCGCGCTGCGCCGCAGTGGCGTCCCTGTCACGGTGTTCGAGGCAGGCGGGTATCCGCGGCACCGGGTCTGTGGCGAGTTCATCACCGGCTTGTCGGTTGACACCATCGAGCGCCTGGGACTCGGGCCGATTCTCAGCGGGGTCGAGACGTACCGGGAGGTCGCCTGGTATTTGCGGGACCAACCGCTGCGCCGCCAGCCGCTGGCCAGCCCCGCCCTCGGGATCAGCCGCTACCGACTCGACCAGCGCCTCGCCGATGCCTTCACGGCCGCAGGCGGCGAACTCCGCCCGCATACGCGTCTCCCGCTCGATGCGGCGCCGCCCGGGCGGGTGTTTGCCACCGGCCGGCGCCCGGCCCGCCCCGAGTGGGTCGGTCTAAAATGCCACGCGCTCAACCTGCCGCTGGCCGCCGAACTGGAACTGCACCTGGGCGAGCAGGCCTACGTGGGCCTGTGCGCGGTCGAACCCGGTCGGGTTAACGTCTCCGGCCTTTTCCGCCTGCGCGGCGGCCTCGAACTTTCCCGCGAGCTGGCCCTGTCCGCCTACCTGCGGGCGGCGGGATTGGGCGTCCTTGCTGACCGCCTCGCCCGCGTGGCGATCGACCCGGCGTCCTTTTCGGCCGTGGCCGGACTGGGTTTTTCGGCTCCATCCCGGCGCACCGATCGACTGGAGATCGGCGACACCTACGCGATGATTCCCCCCTTCACCGGCCACGGTATGGCCATGGCGTTTCAAAGCGCGGAGCAGGCCCTCGATCCGCTGCTGGCTTGGTCGCGCGGGGATGCCGCCTGGGATGAAACGCTGAGCACGGTGCGGCGCCGTCTCCGCCGACTTTTCCGCGTCCGGCTTGCGGTCGCCGGGGCGCTCCATCCGGTTTTGGTTAACCCAGTCGGCCAGCGCGGCCTGGCGACCGCCAGCCACCTCGGAGTACTCCCGTTCGATTCACTTTACCGACTCACCCACTGATCTGATTTTCCCACTGCACCATGTATCTTCACGCCCTCGCCACCGCCGTGCCCCCGCATATCCTCACCCAGCCGGAGTGCTGGCAACTGCTGGCCCAGTCCAACGCCTGCCAGCGCCTGGCGCCACGCTCGCTGCAAGTACTCGAAACGATCCTCACCGGCGACAGCGGGATTGAGCGGCGGCACTTCGCCGCAAACGATCTGAATACGGTTTTCGACGGCACCGCGGATCAGCTCAACGCCACGTTCCGGGAGGCGGCGCCAGCTCTGGCGGGACGCGCCCTTGCCGCCGCGCTCGAACAAGCTGGCCTGCGCGCCGCCGAGCTGGATGCGCTCATCATTTGCACCTGCACCGGTTACCTCTGCCCCGGGGTGACCAGTTACGTGGCCGAGCAACTCGGCCTGCGCTCGGACGCCTATCTTCAAGATATCGTCGGGTTGGGCTGCGGGGCGGCGGTGCCGACTTTGCGCGCCGTCCACGCAGTGCTGGCTGCCCAGCCCGACGCCACCGTGGCGTGCGTGGCGGTTGAGATTTGTTCGTCGGCTTTTTTCATCGACGACGACCCCGGTGTACTCGTCAGTGCGTGTCTTTTTAGCGACGGTGCCGCTGCCAGTATTTGGCGGGCGAAACCCAAGGCCGGCTCGCCGCCGGTGCGTTGCCACGGGTTCAGCACCCTGCATCGCCCCCAAGATCGCGACAAACTCCGCTTCGAGACTCGTGACGGCAAACTGCGCAACCTGCTCCACAAGTCCGTGCCCAGCCTGGCGGCCAGCGCCGTTGTCGAGTTGCTCTCCGGCGAACCGGTCGGTGCGCCGGCCCCCGTGCGGATGATTGCCCATCCGGGAGGCCGCAAGGTCATCGAGGCAATCGAGGCCGCCCTGCCGGCCTATCCCCTCGACGCGACCCGCCAGGTGCTCCGCGACCATGGTAACATGAGCAGTCCCTCGGTGCTGTTTGCGCTGGCCGAGGTCTTGCGCTCCGGCTCGCCGGTGGAGGGACAGGACTGGTGGCTGGTTAGCTTCGGGGCCGGTTTCAGCGCCCATGGCTGCCGGATCACGGGCACGGTTTAACTAATGAGGTTTCACCGATCGATGTCGGGCCTGAAAGAAGGCGTGACGCTGCCGCCGGTTGTCCGTTAATGCCTTGGTACTACCGATGAAAACCATCGCCATTCTTAACGGCCCCAATCTCGACCGCCTCGGCAAACGTGAGCCCGAAATCTATGGCCACACCACTTTGGCCGACCTGGAGGCCTCGTTGCGCGCCGAGTTTGCGGGCGTGGCCAAGCTCGAGTTTTTCCAGTCCAACCACGAGGGCGCGCTCATCGACAAACTGGGCGCCTTGGCCGACGCGAAGGTGGACGGGATTGTCATCAACGGGGCCGCGCTCACCCACACCAGTGTGGCGTTGCGCGATGCGCTGGCCGGCGCGCACATCCCCGCCGTCGAGGTTCACATTTCCAATATCTATAAGCGCGAAGAGTTTCGCCATACCTCGCTGACCGCCCCGATCGCTCTGGCGGTGATCAGCGGCCTCGGGCTCGAGGGGTATTTTGCCGCTGTACGCTTTTTGCTGAAACGGTGAATACGCCCGCCCCAGACGAGGTGCGCTGGTTTGTTTGCCACACCAAACCGCGCTGCGAAAAGAAACTCGCGGCGCTGCTGGTGGCCGAAAAAATCGAGCACTACCTGCCGCTGGCCGAGAGCGTGAAGCGCTACGGCCCGAAGATCAAAAAGTTCACCAAGCCGCTCTTTCCCGGCTATGTTTTCGCCCAGGTCGTACTCGAGCACAAAGCCCGCATCTACCAGCAGGATTTACTCGCCCGGGTGATTGCCGTGGGCAACGAGTCGCAGTTCCTGCGCCAAATGGCGGAGGTGCGTGCGCTGGTGGCTTCGGGGTTGGAAATCAGCGTGCGTCCGGCGATCGCGCGCGGCACCCGGGTGAAGGTGATCAGTGGCCCGTTGTGGGGCGTGGAAGGCGTGGTGGATGACCCGGTTAACCCCAAAGGCATCATCGTGTCGGTGGATGTCCTCCAGCAGGGGCTGCACGTGTGCATCGCGGCGGATTGCCTCGAGCCGGTGGAGTGATTTTGAGCGGCTGGCGGGTGAGGGGGAATCGAGTGATGCGGATTGGGCAATCGAACGGGGCGATCCGAGCCAGCAGACTCAATCCCTGACGAACGAGAACGAGTAAGAGAACGAGAACGATTCAATCCCCCAATTCCAAACGATGCCTTACAGGCATGGGATTTAGCCCTTGAGGGCTTTTTTGGGGGCGCGGGCCACCTTGATGAACTTTACCCGGAACAGGTCTTCGAGGGTGTCGCGAACCTCGACGGGGATTTGGTTAATCAAATCGTCGAGGGGCGGCAGATTGCGCTTTTCCGCGGCGGCTTCGGCTAACGCTTCGGCCGCTTCACGCGCTGCTTTTGACGATAACGTTTCGCC
>CAMBUJ010000224.1 GCA_945871005.1 Opitutus sp. GAS368
GGGCAGCTCTACATCCAGACCACCACCCAGATCAACCCAGGCAACTCGGGCGGCCCGCTGTTTAACCTGCGCGGCGAGGTGGTCGGGGTGAACAACATGAAGGCCATGGAGGTCGGTGTGGAGGGGCTCAACTTTGCCATCCCGATCGATGTGTTGAAAAACTTTTTGCGCAACCGCGACGCCTTCGCCTTCGACCCGCGCAACCCCAACGCCGGCTACCGTTACCTGACTCCTCCCCAACCCGTGAAGGCGGCCGCGCCTCACGCCAAACCCTGATTTTTTCGCCATGCACCTAGCCCGAAAAGTAGCGCAGACTTCGAGTCTGCTTGGATCCACGAACCCAGCCGGAGCAGACTGGAAGTCTGCGCTACTTTTACCGCCGGGAGCAGACTGGAAGTCTGCGCTACGGTTGCCGACCTGGGCCGGCTGGAAGTCGGCGCGCCTGTTTCCCGTTTTCCTCGCCGCCGCCGCCTGGCTGCCGGCCGCACCCAAGGTGCCTTTGGCCAACTTGGTCGACGACCAGACGCTTGTTGCGCTCTGCGTGACCGACGCCCCCGGATTGCTGCGCGGCTGGGACGCCAGCCCGCTGGCCGCCACTTGGAGCGATCCGCAAATCGTTAAATTTCTCGCCCCGTTGCGCGAACAGATGCGGGTCGAACACTGGGACGCCGACACCCAGGAAGCGACCGGTCTGGGTGTGCGCGAACTGCTCGCGCTGGTCGAAGGCGAGGCGTTGTTCGCCCTGCCGGCGTTTGATTTGAGCCAGTTGGGGGCGGACACCAAAACCCCGCCGTCCTTCCTGCTCGCCCTCGAAGTTGGCGCCAGCGGGCCCAAGCTGGAAAAAATCCTCGCCGCTGCCGCCGAAAAGCGCGGGCTGCCCGAAGAAACGGAAAACTTCGCCGGGGTGAAAGTTCACGTGCGCACACTCAGCGAAGCCCGCGAGTCGGCGCCAGTGGATGACTCCTCCACGCCGGCCGAAATGAGCACTCCGCGCCGGTTTGCCTGGGCGCTGGTCGACGGCGTGTGGTTACTCAGTCCGGCCAAGGAACGGGTGTTTGCCGCCATCGACGCGGTCCAGCAGGGCGGATTACCGGCTTCGTTGGGAGCGAGTGAGCGCTTTCAACGTACCCGCCAACGCGTCGGCGCGGCCCAGGCGTTGGTTTACCTGAATAGTCCGGCGATTTACCCCTTGGTACAGGACGCGGTGAGCGCGGCCAAAGCCAAGGCCGGCGCCAAGCCCAATGCCCTCGGCCTCGACCCCGAAACCGCCCTCAAGGCCCTCGGCTTGGACGTGCTCGGCGAGGGCTATCTCGCCTTGGCCCTCGAGCCCACTCAGGCGCGGCTGGACACCGGCCTGGCCTACACCGAGGAACGCGGTTTGCTGCGCCTCCTCGCTTACCAGCCCGGTCCGACGGCCCAGCCCGATTGGGTGCCGGCCAAGTGGACCAATGTCTCCACCGCCCGCTTCAGTCTGCCCAAGGCCTACGCCGGACTGGAGGCGCTGGTCAACGCGGTGAGCCCGCTGCTCTTCGGCATGGCCCAGGGGCAGCTGCGCACGTTTGATAAAAAACTCGGGGTCGACCTGCGCCGCGACCTGATCGGCAGCCTCGGCGACGATGTGGTCACCGCCTACGCCCTGCCGCCCGGCCAGGCCCCGGGAACGACCCCGGCCTGGACTCAGATGGATCAGCTGATTGCCATTTCGTTGGTCAACGAAGCGGCGTTTGTGCGCTCGGTGAATGCACTCAAACAGCTCGCCGGTCCGGCCGCCGACCAGCTGTTCACCGAGCGCGATTATTTGGGGCACACGCTTTATTCGTTTAACCAGCCGACGGGCGCCGGGGCCGAAGGTACTGGCGGGGCGGCGCGAGGCTTTAGCTATGCGATTGCACAAAACACCCTGCTGATCGCGATCGGTTCGCCCGCCCCGGTGGAAAATGCCCTCCAAGGGATGGCCTCCGGTACCGGCGGCTTCTGGCAACGCCCCGAGGTGAAGGCCGCGCTTGCCGAGTTGCCCACCGACGCGGTGTCGGTGCAGGTGCAGGATTTGCGTGTGCTACTGGCCTCGCTCGTTGAGTCGCTGGTGAGTTACCAGGTTGCGCTCAACGAGGGAAAACCCGCCGATGCCAAGCCGGAGTACGTGGACGTGGCGGCCCGGCCTGACGCGGAGGTGTGGGCGCGGTATTGGGGGCTGTCGGCCGGGGCGGTCAGCCGCACGCCCGAGGGATTGTTTAGCACCACCCGGTTGGTTTATCCGCAGCCATGAAACGCCTTCGAGTAGCGCAGACTTCCAGTCTGCTCCGCTCGGATACATCCAATCCAGCAGACTGGAAGTCTGCGCTACTTTACGGAAATCCGCCCATGCGCTCTTATTTTAACTTCTTAGCGACTGCCGCCATTAGCTTAGGTTTGGCCCTGACGTTAGTTTCCGCCGCCCCCGCCCACGCCGCCGCGCCCGAGGTTGGGCTCGCCGGCCCCCTGGTGCAAAAACTCGATTGGAACACCCGCTCGCTCCAAGCCGCCGATCTCAACGCCGACGGCCTGCTCGACCTGCTCGTCGCCAATAACGACCGCGCCACCGTCGATATCCTTTACCAACTCCGCTCCGCCGCCGATCCGCTCTCCGCCGCTGCGGTCACCCTTTCCGCCGCCCCAAAAACCGCCCGCGCCAACCGCTGGGAACCCGTCGTCGAGGACGCGCGCTTCCGCCGAGAACGGGTCACCACCGGGGTCACCCTCTACGATCTGGCCACCGGCGACCTCAACGGTGATGGCCGCCCCGATCTGGTTTACACCGGTGAGCCCCAGGCGCTCACCGTTCAGTTGCAACAAACCGATGGCTCGTGGCAGGAGAATCGCCTGACCGAAGCCCCGGCGCCGAGTCTGGCGGTGGGCTGTCTGCGGCTGGCTGATCTCAACGCCGACGGCCGCACCGATCTGGTCCAGCTGGGGTTGAAGGAACTGGCGGTTTTTTATCAGACCGAGGCGGGCGAACTGGCCGCCCCGCTGCGCCTGCCGCTGGCCGACGAAAACTGCTACGGCCTGGAAATCGTCGACCTCGATGGCGACGGCCGCCCGGACCTGGTTTATTTGAGCAATACCCGCCGCGACGCGTTGCGGGTTCGCCTGCAAAACACCCAGGGCCAGTTCGGTCCGGAACAGCCTTACGCGATCAAAGACGCGCGCTGCACCCTGCAAATCCTCGCCCCCGCCGACGCCGCCAAAAAGCAGCCGGCCCGCTTCGTCTTTGCCCAGCAGCGCACCGGGCAACTGGAGTTTTTTAATTTCGAAATGGATACAGCTGGGATGGGGAAAAAAGACGCCGCCAAAAAAGCCAAGGCCGGCGGCGCCCCGGTGCTGCGCCCGCGGGTGTTCACGCCGCGTCCCGCCGGCAAGACCGCCGCCGCCTACGCGCTCGGGGATTTTAACGGCGATACTCGCGACGACATCGCGGTGAGCGACGCCGATGGCGCCCAGGTGTTCGTCTACTTCCGTCAACCCGACGGAGGCTTCACCGTGGCGGAGCGCTTCCCCGCGTTTGCCGATATCCGCAGTCTGGCGGCGGGCGACTGGGATGGCGACGGCCGGGCCGAATTGGTGGTCGGCAGCACCAAGGAACAAGCGGTGGGTTTGGCGCGCTTCAACGCCGAGGGCCGCCTCGATTATCCGCAGCCCTTGCCCGGCAGCGGTCGGCCCCTGGCGGTGGCCGCCGGCGATCTCGCGGGTACGAAGACTCTGACGATCGTCGTTTTGCGCGAGGAAAAGGGGAAACGCTGGCTGGATTTTATTAGCCGTAATCCCGCCGGTGAACCGGTGGTTACGCGCACGGTGGAGTTAACCGGATTAAAAACCGATCCGCGCGGTCTGCGCCTGGTCGATGCCAACCAGGACGGGCTGCTCGACGTGGCCGTGTTCACCCCGCTCGACGCGCTGCGCCTGTTTCTGCAGGCCAAGGACGGCACGTTTGCCGACGCCGCGGCCACCGCCGGTTTCCGCAAGGGGCTGGTGGATAACTTGGAGGCGAGTGCGTTGACCCTCGGCGACGTGAGTGGTGACGGCCGGGCCGAGCTGTTGGTGAGCGCGGGCGGTTTTGCCCGGGCGCTGCGGGTCGATGGGGCGGGGGTGCTGACGGTCGTCGACCAGTTCAACGCCCGTGACAGCACCGCGGAAATCACCGCGGCGTGGGTCTTGCCGGCGGCCAAGGGTGCGCATGCCGAGGTGGTGTTGTACGACCGCAAAGGTGAACAGTTCCAGCGCCTGCGGGCCAACGCGCGCGGGGTGTATGAGGTGGTCGACACGGTGCCGGTGGGGCGCATCGAGGTGGTCGGGGCGGAATTGCGGGCCGGGGCGAAGGGCGCTCCGGCGGAGTTGCTGGTGTGGGGCAAGGACCGCTTTTGGTGGCTACCGTTGGGGGCGGGCGATTTCACGGCGCGCACGGTGGACACCTACACCACTGACCTGCCGGGCGTGGCGTACAGCGACGTGGTGGCGGGCGACCTGACTGGCGACGGCCAACCGGAGTTGGTCACGCTCGATCCGGAGCGCAATGTGGTCGAAGTGCTGGCCCGCGACGAGGCGGCCAAGGCCTGGGTCAGCCGCTTACATTTCCGGGTATTTGAGACCAACGAACACCATCAGGATCGCAAAGGCGAGGCGCTCGAGCCGCGCGAGGCGATTGTGGCCGACGTGACCGGCGACGGGAAAAAAGACCTGCTGCTGCTGGTGCACGACCGGGTGCTGATTTACCCGCAGAGCAGTAGCGAGTAGTGAGTAGGGCGGAGGCCGTTGCCGAACTCTTTCTCGTTCTCCTACTCCTACTCGTTCTCGTCCCGAGGGCCGGGATCGGGGCGAATGAGGTTCGGATTTCGAGAACGAGTAGGAGTAATACCAATAGCTAAGTGGTTTTAGACTTTAGGCTAGAACGCCAAAGTTTACCTTATCGGCAAGCCAGTCGTGGATAAGAGAGGAAACAGCCGAGGGTGTGGACCAAGGCCGAGCGGCGGCGACGATATGATTCTCAAGCTTTCGTA
>CAMBUJ010000225.1 GCA_945871005.1 Opitutus sp. GAS368
CAGGAAACCCTCGCCAAAATCGCATGGAAAATCCCGGTGCGTTACCTCGACGGCCCGCGCGACTGCGAGGCGGTGGCGGTGGATGCGCGCGCCGGCCTGGTTTACCTGCTGGCCAAGCGCACCTCGCCGCATGGGCTTTACACCCTGCCGCTGCGCCCCCCGGCCGACGGCGTTCAGCCGGCGGCGATGCCGGTGGCGCAACTGCCCGAAAGCCACTTCCCCCAGCCCTCCGTCACCCAGCAGTTGCTGCCGATTCCCACTGGGCGTTTTCGCGCCCAACCCACCGGGATGGATTTTGCCCCAGATGGTTCGGCAGCGGCGGTGCTGACCTATGGCGACGTCTTGTTGTTTACCCGCCAGCCGAAGGAATCTTGGGCCGATGCGCTGCGCCGGGCACCGGTGGTGCTGCCGCCCCATGGCTTAACTCAAGCGGAGGCGGTCGCCTTCGGTGCCGACGGCAAGACGATCTACGTCACCTCGGAACGCGAAGGCGGCGCGATCGTGCGCTACCGGGCGAAGTAGGAGGCGGAAGGCGGAGTTTTAACGTAAAGTCCGATCCGAAGGACGCAAAGCAATGCAGGGAATTTCTTCGCGAGCTTTGCAGTCCCTTTGCGACTTTGCGTTAAACTCTGCCGCAGAAATCGAAAACCTGAATACTCCGGTTTAACTGACCGCCAAACCGCCGCGCTACCCGCGCTGCCGCACCGCTTCGAACAGCGTAATAATCGTCGCCATCGCCACGTTGAGCGAATCCGCCTGTCCCGCCATCGGGATCACCACCCGTGCATCCGCCTCCTTCAGCCAAAAATCGCTCAGCCCGTACTGCTCGCTGCCCATCACAATCGCCAGCGGCCCGCGCAGGTCGGCGTCGGTATAAAAATCGCTCGCCGAGGGCGTCGTCGCCACCGCGCGGATCTGCTTTTCGCGCAGCCATTCGCGCACCTCGGTGCTACTGGCAATCACCACCGGCACGGAAAACAACACCCCAGTGGAGGCGCGCACCACATTGGGGTTAAACAAATCTGTAACCGGATCGCAGACGATGAGCGCGTCCACCCCGGCGGCGTCGGCGCTGCGCAGGATGGTGCCGAGGTTGCCCGGCTTCTCGATCGCCTCAACCACCAGTAAAAACGGCGCCTTGCCCGCAGCCGGAGCCGGGATCTCGGCGAGCCCGCGCCGCCACTGCGGGGCCACCGCCAACAGCCCGTCGGGGCGCTCGCGGTAGGCCACCTTGGCAAACGCCTCCTTGGACAACTCAAACACCTGCGCCCCGGCGGCCTGCGCCTGGGCGATCAGCGCCGGCTCGTTTTCCCCCAGAAACCACTCCGGGGAAACGTAGAGCTCGGTGAGCGTGATTTTTTTTTCGAGCGCGCGGCGAATTTGCCGGTAGCCTTCGACCAGAAACACCCCGGCTTCGTCGCGCGGACGGCGGTCGCGCAACTTCACGAGCTGCTTGATGCGCGGATTCTGGAGACTGGAGATTTTTTCGGAAGGTGTGCCCACGGAACACACGGAACACACAGAAATCGGGCAAAAGACAAAATCCTTTTCCTCGCCGTGCTTTTCCTCGCCGTCCGCCTTTCCGTGTATTCCGTGGGAGCCGTGGGTAGAAATAATAAAAAGTTCAACGACCGTCCGTTCGGGTATCACCAAGAAATCGAGCTGGAGATTGCCACGCTCACCAACCTGGGCGTGGGCCTGGGCCGGGTGCCGCATCCCCAGGATCCAGCCAGCAAGTGGGTGGTGATGGTGCCGTTCACCCTGCCGGGCGAACGGGTGCGCGTGCGTGTGTTTCGCAACCACAAGAATTTCTCCGAGGCCGACATCGTCAGCATCCTGACCCCGTCGCCCAAGCGTATCACCCCGCCCTGCCCGGCCTTCGGCACCTGCGGCGGTTGCCAATACCAGAATCTCGCCTACGACGAGCAGCTCCTCTGGAAGCGCCGCCAGGTCGAGGAACTGCTCAAATACATGGCCGACACCACCTTCCCGGTGTCCCCGGTGATCGGTTCGCCGGTCGAATACGGCTACCGTTCGAAAATCACCCCGCATTTCAACGCCCCGCGCGGCGACGGCAAACCGTTGCCCATCGGCTTCCTGCGCCAGGGCACGCGCTTCGACATCATCGACGCGCCGCGCTGCATCATCGCCACCGACGCGATCAACGCCCGCCTGGCCGAAGCCCGCGCCACCGTGCGCACCAAGGCGGAAAACGGCGACTACGCGCGCGGCGGCACCTTGTTGTTGCGCGACGCCTCCGGGGCGGTGACGACCAACTACGACGACATCGTCACCGAGACGGTCGGCGAGCTGAAGCTGAAGTTTCTCGCCCGCGACTTTTTCCAAAACAACCCGTTCATTCTGCCCGCCTTCACCGGCTACGCCCGCGACCAAGCCGCCGCAAGTGGCGCCCGGTTCATGGTGGACGCGTACTGCGGCAGCGGCCTGTTCGCGCTCACCGCCGCGCCCGCCTTTGAGCAGGTGGCCGGCATCGAGATCAGCGAGAGCAGCATCGTCTTCGCCAAACAGAACGCGGCGGCTAACGGCCTAACCAACGTGACGTTCCAGGCAGGCGATGCCGCGGCGATTTTCGCCGGGCTGACCTTCCCAGCGGCCGACACGGTGGTCTTGATCGATCCGCCGCGCAAAGGCTGCGACGATTCGTTCCTCACCCAGTTGTTTAACTACGGCCCGCGGGCGGTGGTGTACGTGAGTTGCGACCCGGCCACGCAGATGCGCGACCTCAAGGCTTTCCTCGCCGCCGGCTACGAATTGACGGCGGTGCAGCCCTTCGACCTGTTCCCGCAGACGCGCCACCTGGAGTGCGTGATCACGTTGCGCAAAAAGTAAGGACGGCGCTGCGGGGGGGGGGCTGGATCCTGCTTGCAGGCGCCCACCCTCCGACTCGACGCACCTCGCCTCACACGTACCGGCTGGGCTCCGGCTCGGCGTCGTGTTTGCCCTCGTAGGCGTGGACACTGGCGGCCGAGTCGCTCCAGAGCGGCAGGTTGTGGTGACGCCACTGGCTGGTTTCGCGGATGTCTTTTCCCACCTCCGGATCGCGGGCGGTGAGCATCATGCGGTTGAGGGCGGCGTAAGCGACGTCCTCGGGTTTGACGCCGAGCGAGACGGCGTAGCGCTCGACGGCGTCACTCTCGGCCATTTCCAGGCGAATTTTGATAGCGGACATAGGGCCTCCGTGGGGTTGGGGGTTGCGGTTGCGCGAACGCCGTCAGCCTAGGCTCGCTTGCACGGATCGGCAAGGGGTGCAGGTGAACAAGTGCAACGGCCGTTTTGAAGGGTTACACAGAGGACACGGAGCGCGGCCCACAGAGTGCAGGGAGGCCTGGGGTAGGATTGTGCCCGTCCTGCGATTGAACTTTCCCCCTCCCACAACTGATCGTTTGAATTCCCATTTTCCGTGGCCTCTGTGCTACCTCTCGTGCCCTCTGTGTAATCCCAGCGCTACTTTCGATTGCCGCCACCGTTCCCGCGTTCAGCTTCGCCTCGGCCCATGATTCCCAACGTCCTCAGCATCGCCGGCATCGACCCCTCGGGTGGCGCCGGGCTTCTCGCCGATCTCAAAACCTTTTCGGCCCTCGGCGCCTATGGCACCGGGGTAGTCGCCGCGCTCACAGCGCAAAACACCCAGGGCGTGACCGGCCTGCACCCCGTGCCCGCCGCCTTCATCGCCCAGCAAATCGACACCCTCTTCGCCGACGTGCGCATCGACGCAGTCAAACTCGGCATGTTGGGCCAAGCCGAGGTCGTCACCACCGTGGCCGCCGCCCTGCGCCGCCACGACGTGCGCCGCCTCGTGCTCGATCCCGTGATGATTTCCACCAGCGGCCATCGCCTGCTCACGCCCGAGGCGATCGACGCCCTGCGCCGCGAACTGGTGCCGTTGGCCGAGATCATCACCCCCAACCTGCCCGAGGCCGAGGCGTTGCTCAACTGCCCGCCGCTGCTTAGCCTCGCCGACATGCGCGTGGCCGCCCGGGCGCTCCACCAACTCGGCCCGCGCCTCGTTGTCCTCAAGGGCGGCCACCTCGACGGCGCCGAGAGCGTCGACATCATCGACGACGGGCTCAGCCAAGTGGAGTTAACCGCCCCGCGCATCGTGACAAAAAACACCCACGGCACCGGCTGCACCCTCTCGGCGGCCATCGCCGCGCTCCTGCCCCGCCACGACCACCCGCTCGACGCAATCCGCGCCGCCAAAGCCTACCTCACCGCCGCCCTGGCCGCCTCCGACCAGCTCGAAGTCGGAAAAGGTCACGGACCGGTTCATCATTTCCACACTTTGTGGCGATAAGGAGCTGGCCGGGCATCGCGCCTGAGCACTTGCCAACCCACCCCACACTCGCACATTCGACCACCTATGCATTTCGATAACCTCCAGCCCGGCCTGAGCGCTCCCCTGCCCCGCCTCGACGACGACGAGGATGAAGATGACGACAAGGCGTGCGACAAAGCCGCCAAAAAGTCCTCCGCCCCCGTGGCCATGCTCATCCAGAAAAAATTCCTCGATGACCGGAAACTCTTCCTCTGGGGCGCGGTGACCGACGAAACCGCCAAAGACATCGTTGAAAAACTTCTCTACCTCGAGGCGACCGGCCCGGGCAAAGAGATCTCTTTCTACATCAACACCCCGGGCGGCTCCATCACCGCAGGCATGGCGGTCTACGACACCATGCAGATGATCACCTCGCCGATCACCGTGATCGTCACCGGCATGGCCGCCTCGATGGGCTCCATCCTGCTTTCCGGCGCCAAAAAGGGCCGCCGCCTGCTGTTCCCGCACTCCCGCGTGCTCATCCACCAGCCGCTGATCTCCGGCCGCATGGTCGGACCGGCCACCGACATCAACATCCAGGCCAAGGAAATGGAAAAGCTCCGCTCCGAGTTAAACGAGATTCTGGCCAAGGCCTCCGGTCAGCCCATCGAGGTGATCAACCGCGACACCGACCGCGATTTCTACCTCAACGCCGAGGAAGCCGTCGCCTACGGTCT
>CAMBUJ010000226.1 GCA_945871005.1 Opitutus sp. GAS368
CACCTTCGACGTCACCCGTTCGTTAACGGCAATGGCATCATTTCTTGGCGTATCTCCGGCTGGTTGCACGGGTCGAGGCTGACGGGGACGGGGCGAATTTTGTCGTTTTGGATGCCCACTTCTTACGGTTCCTTCAGTATTCGAAAGGCGTAGATCCTGCCGATGCGTACCCGGTTCGTGCCTTTGTGGGTTGTGCGCGGTAGCGCCCCACGCCCTCCTGGTTATTGACCGGGCCGGGTTTACCGTTTCGGGGCAAGTCCGGCGAGGGGCCGCAGCGTTGGTCTCAACCCCGGCGCTATGCCGAGGGGGGGCTTGGAAATGGAGACCGGGTTGCAGGGATACTCGGCGTCCCCCCGTTTCCGACCTTAATTTCAGCCCGGATGTGTCGAAGTAATCACTGTCACCCTGTCGTTGCGCCGTTGGCTTTCGAGCCCGAGGGCATCCGCTGCAAATCTCCCGCTGCCCCTTTTTTTGTCCATGAATCCCCCCTTTATTCTCTCGCTCGGCGAAGTGATCTGGGACCTTTTCCCCGAGGGACCCCGCTTCGGCGGAGCTCCCGCCAACTTTGCCTGCCAGCTCGCCTTGCTGGAGTGTGAAGTCGGCATGGTGAGCGCCGTGGGCAAAGACGCCCGGGGCGCGTCTGGCGTGGCCCTGCTGGAATGCGTCGGGGTGCGCACCGGCCTGATCCAACACCTCCCCGATTTCCCCACCGGCACGGTTGGCGTGCAGGTCGATGCCCAGGGTAAAGCCTCTTTTGATATCCACGCCGACGCCGCCTGGGATCACCTCGAGTGGAGTCCTGCCTTGGAGTCGCGCCTGGCCAGACTTGGCGCGGGCGATGCGATTTACTTTGGCACTCTAGCGCTGCGTAGCGCCTCAAGCCGGGCCACCATTCTGCGTGCCTTGCGGCAGGCCAAAACCCAGGGCGTGCACCGCGTCCTCGACGTCAACTTGCGCCGCCCCTTTTACGACGATGCGCTACTCCAGGAGGCGCTCGAGTTGGCCTCGGTGATCAAAATGAGTGATGAGGAAGTGGGCGCGGTGATGAGCGCGTGCGACATCGCCTACGGGGAGGGGATCCCGCCGGAGAAGGCGCTGCGGGAATTGCGCGAGCGTTATCAGCTAGAGGTGGTCGCGTTAACCCTCGGGGCTGAGGGGGCGCTGATCGTCACGGCCACGGAAACAGTGCGCCAGCCCGGCTTCCCAGTTAAGGTGTGCGACACGGTTGGGGCGGGGGATGCGTTTACCGCCGCGCTGGTGCTCGGGCTGCTCCGCGGCGAAGCGCTGACGCACACTGCGCGGATTGCCTGCGAAATTTCGGCGGCGGTTTGCACCGTGCCGGGGGCCGTGCCCAGCCGCAGCTTTTTTAAGGCGCACATCAAAGCCATGGCTAACCGGTAGGCGCAATGCTCGTAAGGCATGGCCACCCTGACGAACGAGAACGAGTAAGAGAACGAGAACGATTCAATCCACCCTCCCACGGATCGGAAAGTTGACGTACCGCCGAATTCCGCATCGTTCTCGTTCCGTTGCCGATACCCTCCGGACAACCCATGCCTTACAGGCATTGCCGTTAAGCGCGGCGGCTCGGCAGGGTGGGGGCCACGCACTAAAAAACGTCAGGCGGTCCGCAGTCCGGCGGGGCTCAGCGCAGCGGCACCACCGCGCGGATGGTCGTGCCCACCCCCGGAGTGGAGGTGACCGTGAAGCGGCCGCCGACCATCTCCACGCGTTCACGCATGCTGCTCAGCCCCAGTCGGTTGATCCAGTCGGGTGAGGTGAGTCGGTGCACGTCGAAGGCATGGCCATCATCGGCGACCACCAGAACAGCCCCTCCGCGAGCTTTGGTCACCGAGATGCGCACCAGGGTCGCGTGGGCATGGCGGGCAACATTGGTGAGTGACTCCTGGGCGACCCGGTAGAGCACCGTACGCCGATCGGTGTCCAACGTCCCCAGGTCGCCCTGGGCGGTGAACTCGATTTTCAGACCCTTTTTCTTGGGGAAGTCATCGAGGTAGGAGCGCAGCGCGGGGATTAAGCCGAGTTCGTCGAGCATGGCCGGGCGCAGTTCGCGGGCGAACTCGTGGAGTACATGCACGGATTTGGTCACCAGCTTGTAGACCGGCGCCAGGCCCTTGGGGATGTTCTTCGGGTCGAGCGCCGCCCGCTTGGCGAAGGTCGCCAGTTGCACGTTGATGCCGACCAACAATTGGCTGATGCCGTCGTGTAACTCGGTGCTGATTTCCTTCCGCTGCACCTCCTGCATGCGGATAATGTTCCGCGAAAGCTGGCGGAGTTTTTCCTGCAACTGGCGCGCCTGCTCGAGGTGTTTTTGGGCACTACGCTCGCTCTTGGTCAGGGCTTTTTCCACCGCCTGACGCCGGACGATCTCCTGGCGCAGTTTCTGGTTAGCGGCGGTCAGCAGATCGAGCCGCTGCATGGCCTGCTGGGCGCGGATGCGCTCGGTCACGTTGGTGAAAAAGCACACCACCCCGAGATCGCCGCCGGGCAGGGTAACGCGCTGGATCTGCCACTCGTAGATCTCCTTAACGTGTTCGTTGCAACGACGATGGGCCAACTCGGGCGAGTGGTAGGGTTCGCCGGTTTTCATCGTTTGCCGGAAGCGATCCAGGACCGCCTCGACGATGGGATGGGCCTCGGGGCGCGACCAAACTTGGTGCAGGACCTCGGCGAAATCCCGGCCGATCAGCGGATGGGCGGAGCGAAAAACAGGTAGGGCGGCGGGGTTGACCTGCTGGATGCAAAACGTGGACCCGATCACGAAGATGCCCAGCGGGGCCTGCGCGATCAGGGTCGCCAACATCGCTTTGCTGTGGAGTAGGGCCGTCTCCGTTCGTTTGCGCTCGGTGATGTCCGACACGACCACTTGGCAGTCCACGCCATTGAGCATGCGCTTGGCCTTAAGGTTGACCTGGCGCGGTGGTTGATCGCCTGGCACCAGTTCGAAATCGGCCGAACGTTTGGACGGGCCGGCGAAAACCTGCTGGAGGAAATCGTGGAAGCTGGGTTGTAACACTGCGCTGATTAGCCGGGCAAAAGGGTGTCCCACCAGACGGGCGCGCTCGATACCCACCAGTCCGGCGCCGGTGATGTTCACTTGTTTGATCAGGCCTTCGGCCGACACGGTGAAATAGCCCACCGGCGCCGAATCATAGAGCGCGGTGTGTTTGGCTAGGTAGTGCTCGGCCTCGGCTTTACCTCGTTTGAGCTCCTCGTTTTGCAGCTCTAGCTCGATTTGGTAGACGTGGAGCTCATGGAGGAGTCGTTCGTTGCTTAGCGGAGTTTTTCCCGCGGGCGGGGCCAATGCCGGACTCTGCTTGGGCAGCTGCTGCAGGGCGCGCCGACGAAGCGCGGCGGCAGTTTCGGGACGCTTGATGGGCTTTTTTATGGCAGGGGCTTCCAGGAACCGCGGTCGATGGCGGTTAAGGGAAAAAAGGCCGCCTGCATCCGGCCACTGGCGAGTGGATCGGACTTAAGCTCAGCGGCTTCCCTTGGTTTTGAATTCATTGATTCGGGTTTGCGCGCAGGCAATCAGGGCGGGGGGCATTTGCAAGTCGCCGCATCTGCAATCTTTCGGCAACGGAATACCCAGGGCTGCCGAGTCGGGTCTAATCCGGCTAGTCCGCTGCCGAGTCCGCTTGGCCACCAACCACGCACCGCCACCCTTGGCCGAAAGGCCAGCGGGGGCGGTGCGCCGCGTGCCGTTAGGCGGCGGGCGTCGGGATTACCGTCTGTATGTGCAACTCTTTCAACTGCTTGGCGGTCACCGGGGTCGGGCTTTGCGCCATCAGGTCCTGGCCTTTTTGGGTCTTGGGGAAGGCAATCACGTCGCGGATGCTGGTGGTGCCACAGAGCAGGGCCACCATGCGGTCCAAACCGAAGGCAATGCCGCCGTGCGGGGGCGCCCCGAAGCTGAAGGCCTTGAGCATGTAACCGAAACGGCTCTCCACCACGTCGGCGGGGATCTTGAGCACGTCTTCAAACACCTTCTTTTGCAGCGCGGGCTGGTGAATGCGGATCGAACCGCCGCCCAGCTCCATGCCGTTCAAGACCAAGTCGTAATGCTGACCGCGCACCCGCTTCGGGTCGGTGTCGAGGTAGGCCGCATCCTCGGGCACCGGCGCGGTGAAGGGATGGTGGGTGGCCGCGTAGCCACCGCGCTCTTCGTCGTAGGACATCAGCGGGAAGTCGATAACCCAGAGGAACTTCCAGTCGTCGGCACGGATGGTGAGTTTGCCGCGTTTGACCAGCAGTTGGGCGGCTTCCAGGCGAATACGGCCGAGGATGGCGCAGGCCTTTTCCCAAGGCGCGGCGGCGAAGAAGACCATGTCGCCTTCTTCAATCCCGAGTTGGGCGGTGAGGGCGGCTTTTTCGGCGTCGGAGAAGAACTTGACGATCGGCGACTTCCACTCGCCTTTCTCCGCCTTGATGAAGGCGAGGCCCTTGGCGCCGAGGGACTTGGCGATGTCTTCGAGGGCCTTGAGTTCGCCTTGGGTCAGATCGGCCAGGCCTTTGGCGTTGAACGCCTTGATCACGCCGCCGCCGGCCACGGTGGCTTGGAACACCTTGAAGGCCGAGTCTTTGAAGATGGGCGAGAGGTCGCTCAATTCCATGCCGAAGCGCAGGTCGGGCTTGTCGACGCCGAAGCGGTTCATCGCATCGACGTAGGGCATGCGCAGGAAGGGCGCGGGAATGGTCACGTCGAGTACGTCCTTCCAGACCTTGGTGATCATGCCTTCGAAGAGCCGGTAGACGTCTTCGCGGGTGATGAAGGATGCCTCGACGTCGACCTGGGTGAACTCCATCTGGCGGTCGGAACGCAGGTCCTCGTCACGGAAGCAGCGGGCGATCTGGAAGTAACGCTCCACGCCGGCGACCATGAGGATTTGCTTAAACTGCTGGGGCGACTGGGACAGGGCGTAGAATTCGCCGGGGTGGATGCGCGAAGGCACGAGGTATTCGCGGGCGCCCTCGGGGGTGGATTTGAACAG
>CAMBUJ010000227.1 GCA_945871005.1 Opitutus sp. GAS368
TTTTTTTAGGCTGCGTTGGCCAAGGGAGAACCGCGCTTGGCCAGTGAGGCTTGGTAGCGTGTTTCGTCATAGGGGACGTTGTCTTTCCAGCAGCGCCACAGGATACGAATCCATTTGAAGGCCAGGGCGCGAAGGATGGCGTGGTGACCCTTGCCGGCGGTTTTTTGGCGCTGATAAAACGCATGGGCCCAAGCGCAACGCGGGATCGTCTGGCCGGCCCATTCCACGAAGGTTTGACGCAAGAACTTGGGTGCGGCCCAGCGCCAATGTACCCAGACCCGTTTCTGGCTTTTTTCGCGCACCGGAGCGAGCCCGGCATACTTTTGCAGGGCCTGCGCATTGGGGTAACGCGCCGTCACGTCGCCGAAGGCCACCAACAAACGCGGGGCCAAGGCGGGGCCGGCCCCGGGCAACGCGGCGAACACTTCGGCGTTGGGATGGACGGCGAACACCGAGGCGATGCGCTTGTCGTACGCGGCGATATGGCGGGCTTCCACCTCGAGCAGATCGAGCAGCCGAGCCAGCGCTAAGAGCGATGGCTCGATCACCGCCCGTTCCTCGCTCAAGGCTCGGGCGCGGCCAAGCAGAGCCAGCCGCTCGTCGATACGCTGCTCTGAGCGCACGTTGTGCTTGGTGTAAAACGCACGCAGCCGGTTTGCCCCGGCCTTTTGGACGGCGGCGAGTTCGGGGAAGCGCCGCAGGAAGGCGATAGCGAGCGGGGCGGCCAGATCCTCGCCGGCGAGCGTGAGCGCTTGCGGGTAATAGTGTTTGAGCAACCCGCAGAGCTGGTTGACCAATCTTGTGCGCGCATCCACCGCGCCCCGCCGGTCGGCGACCAAGGCCGCCAGCTCGCGAAGCTCCGCGGAGTCCAACACCAAGGCGCAGAGTTCGTCGCGGTGTTGACGCAATAATTTGAGTATCACCAGGGCGTCGGGAATATCGTCCTTGGCCCCCGACGGGGTGAACGCTTGGCGGAACCTACCGCTGGTGGCCGAGTGCACCGGATAAACCGTCAGCCAGCTGTGGGCCGCGAGCACGCGCAACAGCGCGTTGCGCCCGGCCTCGATGGCCAACGCCACCGGTTTTGCATGGCAGCGCTCGTGAAGTTTATCGAGCCAATCGAGCAACGCCTCGGGCGTCGCCTCAATCGTGCCGGTTTCAATGCCCTCGACTCCTGCTATCTGCAGAGCAAAGGCATGCGTTTTGTCTCCCCAGTCCAAGGCCACGAGGGCCGCATAATCGGTGGTGTTCATCGGTGTGTGTGGTTAGCGGGTCAGGGCTGCAGGTCGTATTGAATGAGGCGTTAGGTGACGCCGGTAGCTGAGTATGCATGGCCGTTCCCGATGCCGTCCGCCCGCAGGCGAGGGCTTGCACTATATTCCTCGAGGGAATGGCGCTTTGGTTCGTCCTGCGGGCGGTCGGCAAAATGATGCCAATGGATGCCAAAGCCCAGCCGTCTCCAACCGGGCTCTCGCCTAACTCCAGTTCAATTCAGGGCGGGGAGAGGCTTCGCCCCTCCCCTGCGCCCCTCCCCGAAACTCTTGGTTTCCTTCGGCGGATTACCAATACGGTGCTTCAGCCCGCATCGGCGATTGGCTGGGCATCCTTGCAAACCTGCGGGCTAAAGCACCGCACTACCTCAGAGCTCAAGTTGTCGGATTATAAATCACACTAAAATACAATGCCGCACGGCATCTACCCGATATCGATCCGTTTGTCTCGCGAAGGGCGCGAAGCCGGAAGAAGCACCAAACCAAAGCGGCACAGGCACGTTCCTTCGCTCCCTTCGAATCCTTCGCGAGACAATCGGTTTTTATCCGACACTTTGACTGTTACGGCCTACTATCAGGTACTAAAATTCGTAGTGTCGGATCTAAGCAGGGCCGTTGGGCCGCAAAGGCTCGAGGTTGGCACCCGGTGGCGGATGAGATAACTTGAAGGTCACTACCGACTAAGCCGCGTCCAGCCCGGTCTCGTGGGCGTCGCCAGCCTTGCCAGCTTTGCGCAGAATCGGGCGGCGTTTGCCGGCCACCACCGCGCAGTCGATGACCACCTCGACCACATCATCACGACTGGGCAGTTCATACATGACCTCCAGCATGAGGTTTTCCATGATCGAACGCAGGGCCCGCGCCCCCGTCTTCAACTCAACCGCCCTGACCGCGATCGCCTTGATCGCATCCGGGGTAAACTTGAGCTTCACCCCATCCATTGCGAAGAGCTTGGAGTATTGCTTCACCATCGCGTTCTTGGTGCGCACCAGCACCTTTTCGAGGTCGGCCACCTGCAGCGGCTCCAACACGGTGACCACCGGCAAGCGCCCGATGAATTCCGGAATCATGCCGAAGCGCACCAGATCCCCCGGCTCGATCGACTTCATGATGTTCTCCGCACTCATCGCATCGCCATGATCCTGCTGCGACTGGATGGACCCAAACCCGAGCCCGCGCTGGCCCAGCCGTTTGCTGATAATCCCCTCCAATCCGACAAACGCCCCGCCGCAAATAAAGAGAATGTTGGACGTGTTAATCCGCACGTATTCCTGATTCGGATGCTTGCGGCCGCCCTGGGGCGGCACGTTGCACACCGAGCCCTCCAGCACCTTGAGCAACGCCTGCTGGACGCCTTCCCCGGACACATCGCGGGTGATAGAAACGTTTTCGGTTTTCCGGCCGATCTTGTCGATTTCGTCGATGTAGATGATACCGCACTCGGCCCGTTTAACGTCAAAGTTGGCGGCTTGCAGCAGGCGCAACACCACGTTCTCAACGTCCTCGCCGACATAGCCGGCTTCGGTGAGCGTGGTGGCATCGGAAATGGCAAACGGCACGTCGAGAATCTTGGCGAGCGTACGAGCGAGCAGCGTCTTGCCCGAGCCGGTCGGCCCGGTGAGCAGGATATTGCTTTTTTCCACCTCCACGTCGGTGAACTCCGAGGGAAAAGTGTCGTCGGTGTGAGGCAGGTGGCCGGCGCCAAACATCAGGCGCTTGTAGTGATTGTAGACAGCGACCGAGAGCACCTTTTTGGCGTGATCCTGGCCGATCACGAAGTCGTCGAGGGCTGCTTTCACGTCTGCCGGTTTGATCAACCGGAAGGCGGGTTTGGCTGCATCGGACGGGGCGTGCGCCTTCACCTCCCGATCGACGATCGTTTTACACACGTTGACGCAGGCGTCGCAGATATGCACCCCGGGGCCGGCGATGATTTTCCTGACCTCCGCCTGTGATTTACCGCAGAACGAACACAGGGTCACACGCGACGATTTGGCCATGGCTTAAACGTGGGTTTTCACCCCGATTCTGTCGAGTGCGCAAAACGGCCAAAAAAAAGACGGCGACCTGGAGGTCGCCGTCTTGAAGGGGGTTATCCGCTTGAGCTGAATCAGGCAGCGCCGACCACGGGGACCGGCAGCTTCACGGGCTTGGTCGATTCAACCACATGGTCAACCAGACCGTAGTCCTTGGCTTCCTGCGCGCTCAGGTAGTAATCGCGATCGGAATCCTTCTCGACCTGCGCGGCGGTCTTGCCGGTGTGCTTGGCGATGACCCCGTTGAGCGTCTGGCGCCAACGCAGAATCTCCTTGGAGGCGATCATGATGTCGGCGGTCTGCCCACCGGCGCCACCGCTGGGCTGGTGGATCATCACGCGGCTGTTGGGCAACGCGTACCGCTTGCCGGGGGTGCCCGCGGTGAGCAACACCGTCGCCATGCTGGCCGCCTGGCCGATGCAATAGGTGACGATGTCACACTGCAGGAAGTTCATCGTGTCATAGATGGCCATGCCACCGGTGACGACGCCGCCCGGCGAGTTGATGTAGAAGTGAATGTCCTTCTTGGCGTCTTCCATCTGCAAAAACAGCATCTGCGCGATCACCACATTGGCGACCATGTCGTCGATCGGCGAACCGATGAAGATGATGCGGTCTTTAAGCAGACGGCTGAAAACATCCCATTGCCGCTCGCCGCGGCCGGTGTTCTCCAGAATCGTAGGGACGTAGTAACTCACGGGGTTTTCCTTGGTTTACGGTGAACTGATCACGCCTTCGCAGGGGCGGTCGTCACGGTAGCCTTGGACACCAGCAAATCAAGGGCCTTGTCGAAAATGATCGACTGCTGGATGGAGCGCAGTTTTTCGCGGTCCTTGGTCAACTCCTTCACCAGCTTCTCGGGCTTCTGGTTGTTCATCATCGACTCGCGGTAGATGAAGGTGTCGATGTCACGCTCGTTGACGGTGATCTTCTCCTGTTCAGCGATCTTGGCGAGGAGCAGCTGGGTCTTGACGCGGGTGCGGGCGGCAACGCTGGCGCTCTGGTGGAGGGCGGCCTTGTCCTTCTCGAACTGCTCGGCGGGGACGCCGCGGCGCATGTTTTCCTCGATGAACTGGCGCAAGACCGATTGGGTCTCGGACTCAACCAGGCTCTCGGGGATAGCGAACTCGACCTTGGCGTTGAGCGCCTCGGAGACCTGGCGGCGCTGGGCCTGGCGGTTCTCGTACTCCTTGCGGCCTTTCAGATTGTTGCGGACGTTAACCTTGAGGCTGTCGAGGTCGTCGGCTTGGTTAGCCTTGAAGAAAGCCTCGTCCATCGGAGGCAGCACGCGCTCGCGGATTTCGAGGATTTCGACGGCGTAAATGGCGGTCTTGCCAGCCAGCGCGGGGACCGCGGCGAAGTCGGCCGGGAAGGAAATGGAGATGTCTTTCTTGTCGCCCTTGGACAGGCCGGCGAGCTGCTTGCCCAGACCGGGGATCAGCCCTTCGTTTTCGCCCTCAACCTCTTCCCACGTCTGGGGAACCTTGGCGTAGATCTGTTTGTCGGCGACGATCTCGAGGATGGACTGGCCATCGATCGTGCCTTCGTAGGCGAGCTTGACGTAGTCGGCCTTGGCGGCGGCGCGCTCGGCGACCTTGAAATCAGCGCGCTCAGCGCGCATGCCCTCGATGACCTTCTCGACCTCAGCGTCGGTGGACTCGACGGTCTGGATCTCGGTGGTGAGGTTGGAGTAGTCGGGCA
>CAMBUJ010000228.1 GCA_945871005.1 Opitutus sp. GAS368
TCGATGAGTTTGGCCGACGAGGGTAGCCGGGTACCGGAGGACTTAATCCACTCAGGGTTTACCTTCATCGGTTTTTCATAGCCTGGGCTAGGCGCAAAAAACCGGTGAAGTAACCGATTGGGTGGAGGCGGTGGTGATGATACGGGACACCTCACGCAGCCCGACCAGCCGTAAAGCACCCTCAACGGTGTCGCACAGCTTGTTGGAATTGAACAATAAAGACGAGTTGGCCAACCGGACCATCAGCTCGGCGAGCGTGGCGTTACATCCCATGATGTCGGCGATTTCCGCGAGCGTGGTGCGTGGATTACGAATCGCGTGGTAAAGGATGCCGAGAAGCTGTTCGGAGGCATGCAGGGCCTCGGTGATAGCGACCTGGCACTCGGGGTTGTAACTGAGCCGCTTCACGATCCCGAAAGGCGAACTAGGTTGGGCTAAATCCATGATCTTGGCGCGATGGAGGGTTGAGGGCACAATGGAGCGTTCCGCGACTGCGTGAACGAAGCCGGCCCGGCTTGGCCCGACTGTTTCCAGCAGCACCCGCACTCTATACAAACTTGCGCACCGCTTAAATAAGGAGGACCCCCTAGTTGAGCGAAGGAAACTATTCACGGAGGTGCACCGTTCGCCACGGACAAAAACCCCGTCTCCAATCCAGCCCATCGACCTAAAAGCCTTTTATCCGCCGCGGACACCGCGGGAATCAAACGCACTGCGGGCGGCGCAGTGGGGAGAGCGCCGCAGGCCATCGACGGCGCCCCGGGCACCAGGTGGCCGTCGAGCTGCAGGGGATTCGTATGAATATATTAACGGCTTTCAGTAGTCGGCGTTACGTCGCGAAGTCGTAACATTAAAACCCCTGTAGGTTGTTTAAGTTCCACCCGTACAAGCCGATAGTCATGGGCAGTCAGCCATTCATCCGCTCTTCCCATGAAAACCAACACCGTGTCTCCGGTCAAACGCCTGACCGCTGACCCTGAAAAACTTCTGGCGCTTACCGACTCGCTGAACCCGTCCGCCCCGCTCCTCCGGTTGCTCAACCAGGCCATCAGTAACCCGCGCGTCACGATCGAAACCATCGCCCCGTTGATCCGCCGCGACGTGGTCTTATCGGCCAAGCTCATGCGCACCGCCAATGCTGCATTTTTCAAAACCAGCCGGACCTGCGACTCGATCGAGCAGGCCTTGCACCATGTCGGGCTGCGCGAGGTGGCGCGGCTCATTGCCACCGCAACCATGCAAGGGGAGGCCCCCAGTCAGTTGTGTGCCTATGGGATCACCGACGAGCGCTTTCAGACCAGCGTGCGCTTTGCGGCCACCGCCAGCCAGCTGATCGCCTGCGAGGTAAAACTGGACCCGCAGGTTGCCTACCTCTCGGCCTTGATGCGGCCCTTGGGGGTGCTGGTCCTCAACCAGTGGGCCGAGCGCCAGGGGCTCCCGCACGGGCGGCACGAAGGCGGCGCGAGCGAGTCGTTGCTCGGCTGGGAGCAGGCCCACTTCGGACTGAACCATGTTGAAGTTTCCAGCTTGGTCCTACGCCGCTGGGGGTTCCCGTCGGCGATCTGCGACGGCATCGAAAAATCCATCCAACTGTTCGACCTGGACGGTAAGCCGCCGCTGGCCTTGGTGCTCGAGACGGCGGAGACGTTGGCTGAAAGCAATCGGATCACGTTGCACACCCAGCGGAGCGGTGCCGGGCTATGCAAAAACCGGCTCGATGCGCTGGGGCTGCGGCCGGTGCAGTTGCTGCCGATCAGCCGGAGTGCACTCCTGCACGCGCGCAACTAGTAGGTAGTAACATTTAAAGTGTGGGATTATAAAGCGTACTAAAACCCGAAGCCGCACGGCATCTCCCCGAGATCGATCCGCTTGTCTCGCGAAGGGAGCGAAGCCGGAAGAAGGACCAAACCAAAGCATCACAGGCACGTTCCTTCGCTCCCTTCGAATACTTCGCGAGACAACCGGTCTTCATCCGACACTTTGAATGTTACTGCCTGCTAGCGGGAGCCAGGCGTGACAGGCTGGTGCCGAAGTCGCGCAGGCTTCTAGCCTGCTTTTTCACCAAGAGCAGGAGCAGCGCGCCGGGGTCAGGCCGTGCTTTGTTGGTCCGAGCTGTCCACAAACCACGTAAACCAACAAAGCACGGTCCGACCCGAATGGCCCGTTCCCTCACGCAGGTTGCCTACCTCTCGCGATCAACGCATTTTGATACACCTGGAAACGAAACCGCCTGATCTGCTGGATTTTATACCAACGACTGAGTGCTTTTAGACTTTCCGGTCTCGGATCAAAATCGCTCCGCGATCTCGCTACGTTCGGAGCCTGCCTCGCGTAGCAGGACGACGGAGTCGTTTCGTTTCCCCCGCTCGCCCTGATCGAAATCGCTCCGCGATCCCGCTACGTTCGGAGCCCGCCTCGCGTAGCGGGACGACGGAGTCGTTTCGTTTCCCCGCCCCCCGGATCGAAATCGCTCCGCGATCCCGCTACGTTCGGAGCCTGCCTACTGCGTCGCACTTCTACCTCCCCACCAACGGCAACGTGGTGCGGCCGCGGAGGTCGGCGTTGAGGTAGGACAGGGAAATACACCAGGCCGCGCCATAGTTTACCCAACCCTCCCGGTGGCGGTAGGCACCTTCCGGATTAAAGGGGTACATCTCCGTGCCCGGCGAGGAATCCAACGAGCCCCGGCACAGCTCCAGGCGCGCGCAGACATTGTGCGAGTGCTGCACCGGCCAGCCGCGTTCAAGCTCAGGGAAACTACTCACCCGCAATGTGTTGGCTGGCTGGGCGGCGAGGCGGGGGTTGCGCCCAAAAATCGCATCCACATGAGTGCTGGCCAATTCACGCAGGCGGTTCTTGAGCGCGGGCTCGTCGATCACCCAGGACGCCGCCAGCGCGATCGAGGGAAAACCGACGACGTTGCCCGAATCGTTGATCTTGGGGATCGTCCAGAGCTCTCCTTCGTCGTAACGGCGGAAGTCCCATAAATTGTCGGAACGGCGCACCGCCACCTCGGCCCAACTGCGGATCTTTTCCTTGAGCCCGGCGGGGGCGCGGTCCGGGTAGTTTTGCAGCAGCCAGACCAGGTTGGGGATCGTGCGGTGCTCGCTCATGCGCTGGCCTTTGGTGGTACGCGGGTCGTTCCAATCCAGGTTTTTAATAATCCACTCGGCCTGGGCCACGGCGGCGTTCAAGTAGCTGGCGGCGTCCGGGCGCCCCTCGCGTTTGGCGACTTCGTGCATCAGCAGGTTGGGTACGATCGAGTGGCCGGGCGCATGCCGACCTTTATACGGGTGGAGCAGACCGCCCATCGGGTTTTTTCCGGTGATTTGGTCCACGCTGAGATAAGTCGCCGGCTCCCACCACGGGTTGATGCCCAGCGACGGGGTCCAGTTGGCAAAAGTGAAATCGCGGCAGCGGTCATAAAAGGACTGCGGCAGCCACTGTTTGAGCACCGGCCAGGCCCAAACAATATAGGCAATCTGTTCGACCGTCTGGGCATGAATTTTCGCTTTGTCCGGATCACCCGAGGGATCGGTGGTGATCGGCTTCATCAGATAATATCCGGCGCCCCAGTGGAGCAGTTTGATCACGTCGGGCGCGTTCGCCGCCGGGGCTTCCAGTTCGTTATAATAACCGGCCACGGCCTTCATCACGCCGGCGCTTTGCGGGTTTTTGGCGTCAAACACGAAGGCGGGATCCAGCACGCGCTTTTTATCCGCCGCCCAGTCGATTTGCCGGGGCATCGCCTCGATGCGGGCAGGGTCGGCGAGGTAGAACAACACCAGCGAAGGCAGAATGGCATCGTAGTAAGTGCCATCGCGCCAGGGGCAGCCGCCGAAGGCGCTGGGGTGGGTGCCGACCACGCTGCGGGTATCGATTAAAAAATCGACCGCCGGTTGCCAAAACTGCTCCTGCCAAAGATTTGAGCGAATAAGAAAAGGGTCGCTCACGCCGGGACGGAGTGCGCCGCCCTCCACCGTGACGACGTACCGGCGGGCCGATTCGGCCGGGCGGAAGGTGCTGAAATCGCCAATGCCGCCGCGGATTTCGCCGCGATAAAGCGGCTCGGTGCTGCCCTCGGCGAGGCGTACGATGAAGGGCGTACCGTCGGCGGTGAGCGGGGCGGTGAAACGCTTGGCGTAGCCGGTGGCGTAACCGATCTGGTTAATCGCGATTTGATGGAGGGTGCGGTCCACCGGCGGGGTTTTGGCTTTAGGCAGGGGCGCGGGCTCTACCGCAAAGCCGACGGTGGCGCTGAGCAGGCTCAGACAAACGAGAAGTAAACGGGGTTTCATATGGGAATGGAATTGGGGAAGATTGGGGGCCGTAACAAACAAAGTAGGGATCAAATCGGGGTGAGACGGAGGGGTCCTTGCCGCCGGTTTTATCAGTGTTAATCAGTGCCCATCAGTGGTTAAAACTCCGGGTTTCGGGTATACGCGCGAGTGAGGTTAATTACCACCGACCCGAACGACCGCACGGAAGTCGGAGTTCGATCCGGGTTAACCACTTATGAGCACTGATATTCACTGATGTCGGAGTTTAGGACTTCGTGGGGATCGGGTTCATTCGGCGTAACAACGCACCTGAAAAATCGCCGCCGGGGGTTGGCCGACCTCCGAGACCAGTTCGACCACCAATCGGTCGGTGTCCACCGCCTCATCGAGCCGGATGACGTTGCGCGTCTGGTGGTTTTTGGCCACTTCGGCCAGCACTCGGCCGTGGCCGTCGAGCAGGCGGTACTGGTTCACACAGAGCGGCATGCGGCGCTCCGGGTGGCCCCACTGGACCGACTCCATCGCGTGGTCGAAATCGGTGTCGAACGCCAGCTCGACGGTGCGAATCGTCTGCGGCGTCGGCCAGGATAACGTGAGGGCGGGCGCGGGATCGGCGAGCGCGGGCACCCAGGCGTTGGTCTGGGTGGTCGGCCGAGCCGGACCGCTCAGGGTGGA
>CAMBUJ010000229.1 GCA_945871005.1 Opitutus sp. GAS368
TAGGCAAGCTCAGCCAAACCCACATAGCCAAAATCGGCATACATGGACTTCGGGTAGCCAAGCACCAATTGATCATAACAGGCCTTGGCCCGCTCAATCTCACCTTGGGCCAGCAACCGGTCGCCCACCCCACCGAGCAGACCAGGCGAAAGCGCTTCGGCGGCCGTAGTGGTGCCGATTTTCCCGATCAACTGGTCGCGCAAAACGACGTTTTTTCGCAGGGACGCAACCTCCGCCTCGGTGAAGAGTACCCGCGCTTGAACGGTGGGGTTATCGCGATTTTTAGGTGTAACCAACTCCTGGCGAACCCGGGCGGAAATCGCCTCGGCCGAAAGTGGCGGCGGCTTAACTCCATCAGGACCAGCCTTGGGGTTGCGGGCTAAAATAGCCGCCATTTGGGTGAGCAGTCGCTCGACCGCGTCGCGGGATGGATCGGTAAGATAGCGGCGCGCAATTTCGCCCATCTGAGTCACCGCCTCATCGTGCTTGCCTTCACGTGAACGCAACTTGCCGATCCAATAGGCGGCGTTGATCACAAAGGGATGGTCCGGGTTCTCGCGGGCAAACTCCTCCCACAATACCGCAGCCGTGGAAAAATCACGCTTGCCCTGATAATGCTTGGTCAACTCATCGAGCACATAGCCGAGTTGGTCGTCAGAAAGCTTGGCCCGCATCGCCTCCCGGTAACTCTTGATCGCGTCATCAATCCGCTCCTGACCCGCGAAAACGTCGCCTTGGGTGGAAAGGGCCTCGCCGCGCTGCGGATGCTCCACGGGGTAATCGCGCAGCCATGATTCCAGCTGAGATTCGGCCTCGGTGTAATGCTGCATCGCGTAGTGTGCCGCGGCGATCCGGTAGCGCCCATCGGCCACGAACCGGCCTTCGGGGTACTTAGCTAGATAATCCCCGATTGCCTTGATGGCGGCCTCGGCCTGACCGAGCACGAGCGTAGCCATGGCGTGGAGATAAGTAGCGTCTTCGGAAAAGCGCCCCGACGGGTATTTTTCCATATAGGCCCCGGCGGTCGTACGCGCCTCTTCAAAACGCCCCCCGGCAAAGTGAGCATTTGTCACCATGAGCATCATGGGCTCGGCCAAGTCGGAATCCCCAAATTGTTTAACACCTACCGTGAGAAACTCCAATTGAGTGTCCTTGCGTCCCGCCTCAGCCGCGGCTTGGGCGGCCACGTAAAGACTTTGAGGAAGAAGCTTACTAGATGGAACCGTCCGCATGAACTCGTCCAAGGCGGTGCGCATCTTGTCGATTCGGCCGGTGTCCGCATAGGCACGGACCAACTCCGCATACGTCTGTTCGCGCTCGGCTGACTCGGGATGTTCCTTGAGCAGTCGTTGGAAAATCAGAGCGGCCTCCCAAGGCCCACCCCGCAAGAGAAAGGTGTGGCCGAGCCGATAAAACAACGTGGCGTCGTAGTCACCGCGCTGACCGATCTCATCCAAGGCTGTCTTGGTTGCCTTGATCCGCGTCTCGATTCGCTGAGCCGTCTCAGCGTCGTCGATCGTATTACGATTGAGTTGGCGAAGCCGTGCAAGTTGACCATCCATGCGCGCCGTCCTCAATTTTTGAACACGGAGCAACTCCTTGCGCGGCAAAACCGTACGATAAGCCGTCAGCGCTCCTGCAGGATCATTGGCATTAAGCAGCACATCGCCCAGTTGCAGGCTGAGCATATTTAATCCGGCCAGATTATCGACCGTATTCAAATTCCCCCGCAACAACTCCAAGCCGCGGCTGGCTGCGGCAAAATTCTTTTGCTGCAGGTGCAGGGATATCAGCGAGAGCGCGGAATCCGACCAGTCGGAATCGCGTGGGGCGTCGGCCAAAATCCGGCTGAGTGCGTCGATCGCCACCGCAGGCTGCTTGGCCTGCTGGGCGGCCATGGCGCGATACATCCGCGCCTTATCGCGGTAGGTTGTTGATTCCTCGAGCGCGGCGAACACCGGGACCGCCTCGGCGAATTTGTTTTGCAGGGCCAGCGAGAGGCCCAAAACCAAGCGGGTGTCGTTGGCGGCCCCACCCGTGCTGGTTCGCGCAAGAAATTTAGCGGCGATGACTTCGGCGCGGGCGAATGACTTCAGTTGAAAATGGGTATTGGCTGCAAGCGCCTCAACTGCGTTCAAGTCCACGCCTGCGGGAAGGGCCTCGCCCTTCTCTGCCCGCTCCATGACCGTATCGAGCAACTGGGCGGCATCGCCCAGTTTACGGGCTTTAATCTGCATGTTGGCTTCGCCCAAAATTTGGGGCAGCGGCACTTGAATATCGGCCGCGTTGACACCGCCAGATCCGGCGAGAGCAACACCGAGGCCGCAAGCTAGGCGGGCAGACACAGAAGAGGACGATATCCGGCGTAGGGGTGAACGCATGGGGGTTAAGGCTCATTGACGCCAACCGAGCAAATAAAACGCGTCAAGCTCGCTGACCTGCAAATTTTGGTGAACCACCACGTCCCCAGAGCTGAAAACAATTTCTGGAAACAAACGCAGGCCATGCCCCCGAGTCATGGGGCCCTGCCAATAGCGTTGGGGTCACCCATGCTAAACGAAGCAGGAGTGGATAACTGGTCCGTGGTGCCCGGGACAGGAGTCGAACCTGCACATCTTACGATAAAGGCTTCTAAGACCTTCGTGTCTGCCATTCCACCACCCGGGCGGGCCTGCGGAGAATCCCCACAGTGCCGCCCCCAACTTGCCCGTGGCAAGTGCGAAGGCGCAAAAACCACGACTCTGAGTCGTATTCTCGCCCCACTTTACCGCCATCCTTTGCCCAACTCCACTCGGCCCCCCCTTGCTCCGCGTCCTTGCCTCCGGCCGCTGACTCCAGTTACTTCGCCGCCCACCATGTCCACCGGCTTCGCCCGCACCGCCGCCATCCTCGTCGCCTTTTTACTCGGCGCGCTTTTACCCCAAGCCCACGCCGCCGCCGGTGCGATCCACTGGCTCATCATGGGCATGCTCTTTCTAGTTTTTTTGGGCACCACCTGGACCCATCTTAGCCTGCACCTCAGCCACCTTTACTTACTCGCGTTCAACCTCCTCATGGCCTTCGCCGGCCTCGGTCTTGGCTGGTTGCTCGGGGGCAGGGACGTCGCCCTCGCCGGTTTTTTCGCCGGCATCGCCCCCACTGCCGCCGCCGCCCCGGTCATCATCAGCTTTATGCGCCGCGACGTTACCTACGTCACCGCCGCCTTTCTCATCTCCAACCTCGGCATCGCCCTGGCCCTGCCGGTGATTTTGCCCCTCGTCCTCGGGTCCGGCGACCCCACCCTGTTCGGCCGAGTGGCCAGCAGCGTTGGCCTGCTCATTTTCGCTCCGCTGACCTTCGCCCTGCTCCTGCGGCGGATACACCCG
This sequence comes from Opitutus sp. GAS368, assembly GCA_945871005.1. GTDB lineage: Bacteria > Verrucomicrobiota > Verrucomicrobiia > Opitutales > Opitutaceae > Rariglobus. The sequence goes on from CAMBUJ010000229.1 coordinate 3,366, forward strand.
CGCGCCGCCACTTGGCCGGCACGCCTGCGCGATGTTTCCTACGGGGCTTGGATTCTCGTGCTGTTCCTCGTCACCGCCAACGCATCCCACTTCCTCCACTCCCAGGCCGACACCCCTCGCCTCGTGCTGGTCGAAATCGCCGGGGTCTCCCTGCTGGTTTGCATCGCCAACTTTCTGCTCGGCCGCTGGATCGGCGGACGCAGCTACGGCCCCGAAGCCAGCCAATCGCTCGGCCAAAAAAACACCAGTTTCACCCTGTATCTAGCCCTCGCCTACGCCAGCCCCTTGGTCGCGCTCGGCCCCACCTGCTACATCCTTTGGCACAACTTGTGGAACTCCTGGCAACTCCACCGGGTCCACCGCGCCCAACCCGCCGCTAGCCAGCGCGCGCACGCCCACGTCGCGAGTCACCCCTCTGCCCCACGCTCCTAGTCCGCCCCGCCTAACCGGTTGCCCTGCGCCCCGACACCCGCCCAACTCTCGCCCACCGTAAATTTATGCCCTCCTCGCACGTCTGGAATTTCTTCCGCATCGGTGGCCTCGACCAGGTCGCCCTCGACTCCGGCGCCGACCTGCTCGCCCTCAAAACGCTCGACCAAAAACTCTGGGTCGCGCTGAGCTGCCCGGTCAAAGGCCTCGAACTCGACGAAAAAACCCTCGCACTAATCGACTCCGACAAGGACGGCCGAATTCGCGCCCCGGAACTGCTCGCCGCCATCGACTGGTCCGCCCGTCACCTCAACGACCTAGGCGGGCTCCTGCAATCCCGCGCCAGCCTGCCGCTGAGCGCATTCCAAACCGCCACCCCCGAAGGCAAAGCCGCCTTCGCCTCCGCCCAGCGCATTCTCGCCAGCCATGGTAAAGCGGCGGCTACCGAGATCACTCTGGCCGACGCCACTGACACCGTCCGCCTCTTTGCCGCCACCCGCCTCAACGGGGACGGAATCATCACACCCGACTCCGCCACCGAGCCCGCGCTGCAACTACTCATTGCAGACATCCTCGCCACCCACGGCGGCACCACCGACCGCAGCGGCCGCGCCGGTGTCGACCAACCCCGCGTGGAGTCCTTCTACGCCGACCTCACCGCCTTCGCCGCCTGGAGCGAACAAGGGGCCGGCGAAAACGTACTGGCCCTCGGCGCGGACACCGCCGCCGCCCTGTCCGCCGTGCAAGCCGTGCGCGCCAAGGTCGACGACTATTTCGCCCGCACCCGGCTAGCCGCCTTCGACCCCCGCGCCCTCGCTGCGCTCAACCGGGCCGAGGGCGACTACCTCGCTCTCGCCGCCCGCGACCTCACCGCCACCGCCCAGGAAATCGCCGGCTTCCCCCTCGCCCGCATCGAGGCCCACCGGCCTCTCCCCTTGCTCGAAGCCGTCAATCCCGCCTGGGTCGACGCCCTCGCCGCCTTTTACACCGCGGCCGTCTGCCCCGCCTTCGGCCCCGGCCACACCACGCTCACCGAAAGCGACTGGACTACCCTCAAAGCCCGCGTCGCCGCCCACGCCGACTGGAGCGCCGCCAAAGCCGGGACTGCAGTTGAGAAACTCGGCCTAGTCCGCGTAAA
>CAMBUJ010000230.1 GCA_945871005.1 Opitutus sp. GAS368
GCGGCGGCCTCGGCGCCGAGGTAGGTTTTGTAAACTTCCAGGGCGGGCCGGTTGTCGAGTTGATGGAGGACATTGTCCTGGGCGGCGGTGACCAGGCGGGCGGGGCCGAAACTCGACCAGCCCCCCGCGCTGCCGAAGCCGATCTGCAGGCCGGCGCCATAAAGGCCGACCGCGACGATGCAGCCGGGGGCGGGGGCAGTGTCGAGGCCGACTGCGGTTTGGGCGAAATCGGTGCCGTCACCGGCCAAGCCGCCGCTGAGGGTAACCCCGGTGGGCAGGCAGGTGTTAAAGGCGTCGCTGAGCACGGTGCCGTTGACCAGGCCGCCGTCGGAAAAGATGAGCACGTGGCGCAGGTTTTCGCCGGCGAGTTCTGCGGCGAGGGTTCGGCACAGGCTTTGGAGTTCCACCCCGGGGGCGAGTCGGGCCACGGCGGTGCGCACGGTGGCGGAGTCGAAGTGAATGGCAGTGCAGACCAGGTCGGCGTCCTCGATTTGGATGTCGGCGAAGTTACCCGCGGTGGAGGTGAGGACGAGGCGGGCGGCGGGGAAGCGGGCGCGCAGGGCGAGGAGGGAGGCTGGATCGGACAGGAGTTTTCGCAGGCCAAAGACCAGCACGAGGCTGGCCTGGCTGGGGTCGAGTTCGCCGGACAGGTTTCGCCAAACGCCGACGGGGGAGAGCAAGGACTGGAGGATTTGCATCGAATTTGGGGTGGGGTGGTAAGGCCGGGAAAACCGGCACGGGTAAAAGTCTCCTAATAACGGCACGGCTGGGGAAAAACTGAAGCGAGTCGGGCGGCTTCTGGATGGGGTGTAGGCCCGACCGGTGGTCGGGTTGGTTTGGATCCAGGTGCGCCTGCAAGCAGGCAGCCGCATTTGATCCGACGCTCCTGACGAACGAGAACGAGTAAGAGAACGAGAATGATCCAATCTTCCCGCCCCGCTTTAATTTTGCCCTTTGGTGGGCGGGGTCTTTGCGTCGGGGCCATGTCCAGCCCGACCGACACCATTGCCGCCCTCGCCACGCCCGTGGGCACCGCCGCCCTCGCCGTCGTCCGCGCTAGCGGCCCGGAGTGCGCCGCGCTGGCGACGGCGCTTTTTGGCCCCACTCCCCTGCCCCCCCGGCTGGCCCGCCACGCCGATTACCGCGACCAGTCCGGCCAACTACTCGACGACGTGGTCGTGACTTTTTACCAAGCCCCCCGCTCCTACACCGGTGAGGATTCGCTGGAAATCTCCTGCCACGGCAACCCCTTCATCGCTCAAGCCATTCTCAAGGACCTACTTGTGCGCGGCTGTCGTGCGGCAGAGGCGGGCGAGTTCACCCGCCGCGCCTTCTTGGGCGGGCGGATGGATTTAAGCCAAGCCGAGGCTGTCATGGATCTGATCCACGCCCGCAGCGAGCGGGCCCTGGCCGCCGCCCAGCAGCAACTGCGCGGCAGCCTTGGCCGGCATCTGGGCGAGTTAACCGAAGGACTGCTCCTGGTGCTGGCCCGGATCGAGGCCTACATCGACTTCCCCGACGAAGACCTGCCGGCGGAGGACCGCCGGGTGGTGGCGGCGGAATTGGCGAGTGTTCTACGTGGAACGTCGCGGCTGCTGGCCACCCAGCATTACGGCGAACTGCTCCGCGCGGGCATTCGCACGGTCATCCTTGGCGAGCCCAATGCGGGCAAGAGCAGCCTGCTCAACGCCCTGGTCGGCCACGAGCGGGCCTTGGTCAGCGCCGAGCCGGGCACGACCCGGGATTTTATCGAGGAGCGCATCCCGCTCGGGCCGCACTGGCTGCGGCTCATCGACACCGCCGGGCTTAACCCCTCCCCTGCCCCGCTGGAAAAGCTCGGCATGGCCAAGACCTTCGAGCGGGCCGCCGAGGCTGATTTGTTTCTCTGGGTGTTGGACGCCACCCGGCCCTGCCCCCCCCTGCCCGCCGAAGTAGCCGCCCGGCTGATTCCGGCCAACACGGTGGTGCTGCTCAATAAGTCTGATTTGCTCGCCAATGGGGCTGATGCCCTGGGCTCCCCTGCCCTACCCCGGGCGGATCTGCCGGTCTTAGCGGTCTCGGCTCTGACGGGTGCCGGGTTGGAGGCGCTGGCCGCCGAGGTGGTTCGCTTGGCCGACGCCTTCCGGCTGGATCAGGGCGAGGAAGTCATTGCGATCAACGCCCGCCACGCCGACGCCTTGCGCCGGGCGGGTGAATGCCTTGCCTCTGCTAATCAACAGCTTGTGTCATGTGGTCCAGTGGAATTGCTGGCCAGTGACCTGCGCGGGGCGCTCGATGCCTTGGGGGAGATTGCTGGTAAAATTGATAACGAGCGCATGCTCGATCACCTGTTTAAGACCTTCTGTATCGGCAAGTGACGGCGGTGGTTCATATGCTTCATCAGGCAGTAGCGTTCAACTTGTCGGAACCAGCCAAGGCAGTTTAGCCGCAAAAGAACGCAAAGGGCGCAAAGAACGAGCCCTGGTTTTTTGCGCTCCTGAGTCTGCTTTATCAGTGATAATTAGTGTTCATAAGTGGTTAACGCTCGGGTTCGGTATGCCTCGACTCGAACTTTTTAACCTCTAGGGGGTGCTAAGAAATCGGATTTGGCGGGCTCGGAATTAGCGTCCCTTAGCGCCCATTAGCGGTTAAAAATCCGTGGTATTCTGGGCCCTGCCTTTCTGCCTTCATTAGTGCCCATAAGTGTTCATTAGTGGTCCCCTACTGCCTGCCATGATTTTTAATTCCATTCCCTTTGACGTGATCGTTTGCGGCGCCGGCCACGCCGGCTGCGAGGCTGCGCTCGCCGCCGCCCGCATGGGGGCCTCCACCCTGCTGCTCACCGGCAACATCGATACGATCGCCCAAATGAGCTGCAATCCGGCCATCGGCGGGCAGGCCAAGGGGCAAATGGTGCGCGAAATCGACGCCCTGGGCGGTGAAATGGGCCTGAATACCGACCTCACGGCCATCCAGTTTCGCCTCCTCAACGAGTCCAAAGGTCCGGCCGTCCAGTCGCCCCGCGCTCAGTGCGACAAAAAAGCCTACCAATTCCGCCTTAAGCACACCCTGGAATTGCAGCCGAACTTGCAGGTTTTCCAGGCCACAGTGACTGGGCTCATCTACAGCGGCCAGGCGGTCACCGGGGTGCGGACCAATCTCGACATCGAGTTTTCGGGAAAGACCGTGGTGGTGACCACCGGGACCTTCCTGCGTGGGCTGATGCACATCGGGCAAAACAAGAACGAAGGCGGCCGATTGGGGGATTTTAGCGCAAAAACCCTCTCGGCGAGCTTTTTGGAGGCCGGAATCGAGCTGCGCCGGCTGAAAACCGGAACCCCGCCCCGCTTGCTCGGCCGTACCCTGGATTTCTCGAAAATGGAGGAGCAGCGCGGGTCGGAGGTCCCCACCCGCTTCGCCTTCTACGACAGCCGAGATCCGGAAGATCTGTTCCACGTGGAACAGACCGGGGAAAAACGCCTCGGCTGGGCCCATGACACCAATCAGGTTTCCTGCTGGCTGACCCACACCACCGCAACCACCGCCCAGCTCGTCCGCGACAACCTCCATCTGTCCGCCATGTATTCGGGCGAGATTGAGGGCATCGGCCCGCGTTATTGCCCGAGTATTGAGGACAAGTTCGTGCGTTTCGCCGATAAACCCCGGCATTTGCTCTATTTGGAGCCCGAGGGGCGTTCGACCAACGAGTATTACATCAACGGGTTGTCCACCTCGTTGCCCTTCGATATCCAGATGCAGATGGTTCGGAGTATTCCCGGGCTGGAAAATGCCCAAATCCTTCGTCCGGCCTATGCGGTGGAGTACGATTTCGCCCCGCCGACGCAGTTGTTCGCCTCCTTGGAGTCCAAAAAAGTCGAAAATCTGTTCTTCGCCGGTCAGATCAACGGCACGTCGGGTTACGAGGAGGCTGCCTCCCAGGGGCTGGTGGCGGGGGTAAATGCGGTCAATAAGGTGCGCCAGTTACCGCCGTTGGTGATCGGACGGCACGAGGGTTACATTGGGGTTCTGATCGATGACCTGGTGACCAAGGGCACCAACGAGCCGTACCGCATGTTCACCAGCCGGGCTGAGTATCGCCTGTTGTTTAACCACGGTAGCGCCGAGTTGCGGCTTCAGCACCATGCCCGGGATCACGGGCTGGTGTCGCCGTCGCGGCTTGCGCGCATGCAGGCGGGTAAACGGCAGACGGAGCATTGGATCGACTTTTTGGAGGCCACGAAAGCACCGGCAGGGCAGGGGAGTTTCGGGGATTCGATCCGCCGCGCGGTGACCGGGCCGTTGGAGAGCATGCCGTCGTTGCCAGCGGAGTTTTTAGCTGAGCCGGAGGGGTTGCGGCAGGAGGTGCTTTATCGGGTCAGTCACCAGGGGTATTTGGCGCGCGAGCAGCGGCAAATCGCCAAGCTCAGTGAGATCGAAAAGATCAAAATCCCGCCGCACATCGACTACTCCCAGGTGCGTGGGCTGCGCAAAGAAAGTGCGCTTAAACTCGCGGAAATCCGCCCCTATACGCTGGGCCAGGCGAGCCGGATAAGCGGGGTGAATCCGGCGGATATCAGCACGCTGATGGTCTTGATCGAAGCGGGTAGGGGAGGGCGCTGAGCGGGTAGGGGAGGGCCGAGACGCGGAGGGTGGGGTAGGGCCGTGGAAGAGCGAACGAGTGAGATTAAGGGCAATGCCGTTAAGGCATGTTGAGGATGCTAAGGCTAACGGGGCCAGAGAAGGAGGGTTGGTTGGTTTTTCTGGGCCAGGGGCTGACCGGTTGACGACGGACGCGAGGACAGGAACGGGCGCGTCGCTGTGGTAGAAGTGCGCGTCGTTGCACCTCCTCGAAGTAGTGTTGGCAGAGAGTCGCTGCCAGTGAAG